>JBGPBY010000373.1:0-7348 GCA_041481485.1 Terriglobia bacterium | reverse complement strand
AATGGGAGACGGACTTGGTCTACGAAGGCGTGAAGGAATGCGATTCAAGAAATCCCTCTCCCAACGGGAGAGGGGGCCGCGCAGCGGCCGGTGAGGGGTACCACAAGTAACTTGTGGTACAAGTCACCCGGCCGCCATTTTTTGATGTCCGCCCTCTCCCGTTGGGAGAGGGATTACTTGATTCGCATCCCTTCACACCTTCATAGCCCGTGCCTACAGTCGGACGCAGCATCTTGACTTCGTCCGATCTCGTCAGCGACAAAGTCCTGGATTTTGATTCTGACTTCGTTCACTGCCAACGGAACAGCCCACCAGATTGCGGTGAGCGGTGGGGTCACGCCAATGGCAGAAACCGAAGAGCAAAGGTGAGAATCCTGTAGGCAGGCATACCGCTTCGCCCGATGCGCATGAAGCGGGTCCGATACGATGAGTACCCGCGCCGCATCCTTAAAGTAAGGTTTCGAACAGCCGATGTTTTCCCAGGTCGATTGGGCATTCCGTTCCACGTCCAATTTGTTGGAGGGTACTCCAGCAAGTTCCGCAAGGGATGCCATGACTTCCGCTTCAACATTTGGGTTTGACACGGCGCCTCCCGAAAGGATGATTCGGCTGCATTGATACTTTCGATACACCGCTACGCCGGCTTCGACGCGAAAGCGCTGAATGGCGTGAGGTGTCCCATCGGATTTTGATGGATACCCAGGAATGAGCACGACGCAGTTGGCAAGGTTGTCACCGTCAACGCGATCCGATCCGGCAAGCCGGAACGCCGCCTCGGCGGCAATAATCAAAAGAACGATCGCCGGAATCAGATAGCGAGCAGCTTTCCTGAACATGGTCGTTCGTCCCGTTAATTGGAAGCGAATACGTTCCCAATCCAATTCCGGAACGTCATCCACAGTCCCGAAATTCCATCAGTCTGAATTAAGGAGATGGCATCGCGAATTCCAAGGAATGCCACCCACAGTAGAACCAATCCCAGAGCAACGTATAACGCAAACTTCAGGAACACCCGCAGGTTCTTCCATGCCGAATTCAGGAAAGTCGACTTGCCGACGGATATCAGAAACGACGACAGCATCAGCACAATCAGATAAACCGCGGAAGTGATCAGCAGAAACTTGATTCCCAGTTTTTGAGCAGAGGGTTCTCCCAACACCGCACCGAGGCCGATCATGATCACGCTGATGAACGCGGCCAGCGCGAACCAGTACCGCGCGAACCAGTGAGTGAGTTTTCGTGGGGTCGAAATTTCGACCAGACTGGTTAGTGCAACGCCTCCCCATGCCAGCCAGCGTGTCCAATGGGAAGGTAAATCGCTGCGAACCGACAAATCCTGAAAGATGTTTGCCATGACGGTAGCGGCGCGTCCGGCGGATTCCAAAGTGGTTTCGCGATTGGGCACTGGATTCACCCGATAGTCTTTCATGCTGTCGAGCAGCAGGTCCGTCTGAAGCGCGGCCTGAAGAACGACATTGATCCGTCCGGGAGTCTCGTTTAGAAATTTCTGAACGGTAGCGGTCATCGCGTCGCGGTCCGGCACCTTTGCCGTTCCGATTTGTACAATGGATTCGATAAAAAGCTGTCGGATGTTCCCCAGTCCGGTGTCGCCGAGTTCCTCATAAATAATGGCGGTGTGTGCTTCGCGGATCAATTCGGCTATTTCCACGAATTGTCCTTTTTCATCCTTCGGAGCGCCGGGATCCATCGTACCGAGGAGAAGGCTCTCGATAATCCGCTCTGCGGCATCGAGTCTTCCCCACAGAATGTCGTTGCGGCGCCATACCTGATCGAGGAATGCTCCGAAGTGTCCGAGCTTGACGCCCGCCAGCTTTTGCGTGTGTGTTGCGCTCTCGTCGATGATGCTTGTCGCATCGTCCGGACTGATGCGAATGACATCGACGTGAGCCCCTTCGCCAATATTGGTGCCGTAACTGATTGGATAGAGAATGCTGTCGTAGTCGTCGAAGAAATCATAGTTGTAGCGAGTCAGACGAATTGCCGCTGTTTTGGGACGGTTGATGCTTTCCGTTTCGGTAGTGACCTGGAACGCCAGTCCGACTTCCGCAATGGCATTATCGAACAGGCGGTGAAGCGAACCATTGAGGGTGTCGTCCAGACGATTCAACGCGGCCGCAACTTCCGGGTCTGCCAGCACTCTGGCCGCTCTTTCCAATACCTGCTCTTCATCAAAAGGGAAGCTCACTTCCTTGGGCTGTTCGGAATGGCCTTCGGATCCAAGGATTCCGTAGAGATCCGGCGTGGTTATCGGAAGGTTGCTTATGGCGACGGCGACGGCATTCCGATCGGACCGATATGGATTCTCCTTCATGTTTGCCGGAGTCTTTTCCACGGGCGTATGCAGATTCTGGATGCCGACGCGCAGAATTTTCAGGGCACAGCTGATGTGATCTCGCATGGTCTGCAGCTGTGCATGGAAGTCCCTGAACCACTCCGGGGTCCAGCCGGTTGGCCACAACGGACAATCCGGCATGACGGACTGAAGCAGGCGATTGAGCGCCCGCCGTTCGCTTTCGACATTCGGCTCGCCCATTTGAGCGGCAAGAATAATGAGGCGGTTGACGCGTCGAAGTACAAACTGCAGCCGGCGAATGCGATATGCAAAATCGAAACGCATTAGAAAATGAGCCGGTGTCCGCCCTCCGGCCGAATCGGTGTCGTTGTAATTCAAGTCGCGCCATTGCTTGATCAGACAGCGCACGGCAAAGTATTCATGCGAGCCGCGGCGATAATCCGCCAGAGCGCAAATGAACTGCGCGAGGTCATCTGTGACTGTGGCAATCTTGAGACGGGAGTATCCCCGGTACCGAAGATCGGTCGTAATTTCGGTGTCGTTTCGCTCAACGTGCGAAGCGCGGAATCCCTGGTCGGCCCACTGCTGTGCGGCAGACGCCGTCTGTTCGATGCCGGAATGGCTGTCCCACTTTTGTTGCGCCTGGCGGATGTGTGCAGGTCGATCGCTGTGTAATTCGGGCGAGAGGATTTCGTTTTCAACATCCTGAATCAAACGGTGCAGCCGGTCGATATCGCGGTTACGTTCGAGCAGGACTTCCAGGTCTTCCCGAATTGTTTCATCAAGCGGGAGGGCCGTCAGCGCGCGCACCGCGTTCTGCACGGCATCCGGGACGACAACGCCGTCTTCGTTGCGCGGAACCGGCTCCAGTTCGGGATGGTCCGGCGACGGTTCGACGTAGATCAACTTGCGTTCGACAGCGACATCGCGCGACCGTTCCTGAAGCGTTCGAGTGACATACCCGAACGGTTTGTTGTCCAGGCAACCGCCATCGATATAGACCCGTTCTTCCGGTTCAACCCACTGTGCGGCGTTGAATCTGGGTTTGTTCGGATTATCGAAAAACAGGCGAATCCATTCTTTCCAAAGTTCTTCGTTCGGAACTCCCGTCGAGGCAAGCCATTTCTTGAGGTCGTTGAGTTTGATCGGTTCGAATGCAAACGGAAATGATGAAGTGCAGCGCGCGGCAAACGCGAGAAACTCGTTGTTAACCTGAACGAAATCGTTTCGCCTGGCCTGATGGTCTCGCATTTGAGCGGCGCACGCTTGATTGTCGTGAGCATCCGGGTCGCGGTATCGAAAGTGAAAGACAGATTTGTAGCGCCGTTCCCATACAAACTTGTCGAACAGACGCAGAGGCAGAACCTGACCCCACGCATCAGTTGCCGTGACGAACACATCCAGTTCCCGAAGGTCGCTGTAGTGCGCATTCGTATCGGGGTCGGCGCCCATTTTCCCGAATGCTTCCAGCAACTCGCAATAAAGGCGAGGTCCGCTTAAAAGAGCGCGAGGCGGATCCTGAGGCTGCAGTTTTTGCTTTAGATCCAGAACCGAGCGCTTGTCATTGAGAAGCAGGCCAAGATCCGCTTGTTCTATCCAAAGATTCCGCAGGTTCCCAAGCTGTTGATCGTTGGAAAGTGCTTTCGCCAGAAAGATTCCGTTGATTCCACCGGCGGATGCGCCAGTGATGATGTCCACAACAAAACGGACACAGATCTCATTGCTGCTTTCCCACTTCGGCTGTTCCTTCCGGCTGAGTCTCTCCGCCACCTTCTGGTAAACCCGGATAGGTTTCGAAGCTTGAGCCGGGTTTGCCGGCGTTCGTCCTTTTGAAGTAGCGCGGACAAGGTTCAGCAACTCCTGGGCAACGCCATTGATGTAGACGGCCAGTGAAATGCCGCCGTACATGACGATTGCAAATCGATATTCTTTGGTGACTTTCATGGCGACCTCAATTCCATGTGAAGATGAACCGCTTCAGATTCGAAAATGCGCCAATACGAATGACGCATTGTATGTCGTGTCGGGGAATCCTCATCGACGATTTCACGCGAAGCGGCACGTTCGGTGAATTCGATCAGGCTTTCGGGGATTTCTAAACAGATTCGGCGCCGCCGGCCACAGGTTTCACTGTGACCGGAGGCGCCGCAGTTCGCGGGGAGGAATCGCAACCCGCGTAAGGGAGTCTCGGAAAGTGTTCAGACTCGCCCAAGATAGCGCCTGCCTGCCGGGCGGTACCATACCCAATACAGGGTAGAAACCCCGGATTCGCCCTGTATGCCGCCGCGGCCTCACGAGTCCTATTGCCGAACTTTCCGGAGAGGTAGAAAATCAAGCAGCTCTTCGTAAGAGCGTTTTGTTCCGATACAAAAATGAAGAACACCGTACTCGTGGTACTCATCGTGGCGTCCGCGCTGCTCGTCTCGATCATCGGAGTTGCCGGCGTGGTTGCTGTCGGGCGGGCGAACCGCATTAACGACGATATCGTCAAGTCCAACGCCAAATCCCAGGCCTCCGGCCGGAATGTCGAGGGGTTGCGCGCTGATTTCGATGCCACGCGCATTGAAGTGCGCGATTTCATGCTGAATCCTGTCGCAGAAACTGCAGAAGAGAAACGCGCCGAGTTTCAGAAACTAAGGATGTCGATTGACGAGCGGCTGGCGGTTCTCACCGAACTGCTGGGTAACGAAGAGACACAAGCCGTTGAAGACCTTCGTGCGGAACTCGACGGGTACTTTGAGTCTCTCAATCAAATTCTCGATGCCGACCCGCGGGAATTCCCAGGCGGCCTGAATGCCATTCGGCAGCAGCTTACGCAGCGCCGTGAAGCCATCGTCGGAATTACGCGGCGCATTGAAGCCATCGATGCCCGGCGTTTTCAACGCGAAAGCGAAGAAATTGAACAGGCGCGCCACAACTTCACGACATACCTCTGGCAAATGACGGGGGCCGGAGTCGTCCTTGGTGTGGTCATCGCATTTGTTGGCGGACGGCGAATCTCGGCGCTACAGCGCCATGCGGAGATGCACCGCAAACGAATCGAGAAAAGCGAAGAGGAACGCCGGCGCCTGTCGGCCGAGTTGGTCCGTGCGCAGGAGCAGGAGCGGAAATCCATTTCCCGGGAGCTCCACGACGAAGTTGGGCAAACCTTGACGGCGCTCGGCATTGAAATCGGAAACATTCAAAAGCTGCGCGATGAACCGGGGACGGAATTCGATGTGCACGTCAATGAAGCCAAGGATCTGGTTCACGGAACGTTAAAAACTGTACGCGAAATGGCGATGGGACTCCGCCCGTCCATGCTGGATGGTTCCGGTCTGGTTCCGGCGTTGCGATGGCAAATCCGGCAGTATTCCAAACGTACGGGTGTCTCCGTCGAACTGGAGACCGAGGGTGTTTTTGAAAATCTTGGGGAATCCATTGGCACCTGCGTTTATCGGGTCGTCCAGGAGGCCCTCACCAATTGTGCACGTCATGCCAACGCACGGCATATTCGGGTCGCTCTACGCGGTGAAAATGGCCTGGTGCACCTTGCCATTCAGGACGATGGTGTCGGTTTCGACACGACCCGGGAGACAGAGGGGCTCGGCATTGTCGGGATACAGGAACGGGTTCGCGATCTGGGCGGAAAAGTGGAAATTACATCCCAGATGGAACTGGGAACGCTTCTCAAAGCCAACATTCCCATTCGAGCAGCATCATGACCAAAACACAAATCCTTCTGGCGGACGACCATGACATTGTCAGAAAAGGATTGCGGTATCTGCTCGCCAGCCACTCGGAATTCGAAGTCGCCGGTGAAGCCGTGGACGGCCGGCAGGCTGTGGTACTGGCGGAAGAACTTGCGGCCGATATCGTAATTATGGATGTCGGAATGCCGTTGCTGAACGGAATTGATGCGGCGGCAAGCATTGTGAAGAAAAACCCCAGAACCAAAGTGATTATCCTCAGCATGCACAGCGACGAAGACTACATTCTTCGAGCGTTGACGGCGGGCGTGAAGGGATATTTACTGAAGGATACAGTCGAGATGGACCTGATCCGCGCGATCGAGGCCGTGCGGAAAGGGCGGACGTTCTTCAGTCCGGATATTTCTGAGGTACTTCTCGAGGACTTCGTCCGCCAACTCCAGGACCGAGGGCTTCAGGATTCCTATCACCTGCTGACTCAGCGCGAAAAGGAGACGCTGCAACTGCTGGCGGAGGGAAAATCCAATAAAGAAGTGGCAACACTCCTGAACCTAAGTCCTCTGACGGTCGATACGCATCGCTCCAACCTGATGCAAAAGCTCAACCTTCACAGCACCGCGGAACTCGTGCTGTACGCCGTCCGCAAGAAACTTATCCAGTAAGGGTTTTTGAAAATCTTTAAAATGCAGGCGGCTGCAGCAACTTTGATTGGCCTCGAATGGGCGATCAGAGCACGAGCCCTGATGGGTTTGCTGCCCCGCCTGCGATTCCTAATATATGCCCACTCGTGGAAACTTCAACTCTTCCGAGGATCCTGGCCAGGATTCCGGGGTCAGGGTTCGGATTTCCCTAATTTTCAATAAGACATTCCCTTATTTTTTGCCGTCCGGAATTGTGTCAATACAGGGATTAGGGACAGAAAAATACCCATTGAACTCCCGTGTATCCGTTCATCGATTCTGGAATGATTTCGGAATCGCAGAGTGTGGGAGGTGAGTTATGAAAACCGGAGAAAACGTCGAGACCCTGGGGCTTTATTCTACAGACTGCTGCAACATGGAATTGATATTTGAGGTCGGCGACACGTTTTGCCGTTGTCCCCGATGCCAGAATCTGTGTCAGTGGGAGTTGGACGAAGAGGTCGTATCGGCAGAGGACCTCGACAAGAAATCAAAGATTGCAGCTTGAACTGTATTTCTTAGATGGATCTTCCACCGGCTGACGCCGGTGGCTATGGAACAGCCGCTAACGCGGCTGGGAACGCAACTGGCCGTGCGGCCCGCTGTCCGGCCCACTGTAGGCGCGGTCTATGACCGCGCACAATATCTCGTTTGTGGATAACCTT
>JBGPBY010000372.1:0-7356 GCA_041481485.1 Terriglobia bacterium | reverse complement strand
TGCACGGCAGCCGGTTCAACGCTGACATTTGATGTTCAGAGTCTGTTCACCAACTGGTATTCCACAGACGTGACATTCGGCGGGGCCGCCCAGCTCCGTGTGCCGTTCACCTTCGACCACAGCTTCACGGGAGTTGTGAGTATTCAGGTGCGGAACTCGCGCGGAACATCGAACTTCACCTTAGTGAATTTACCGTAAAGGGCAGTTCCAATCGTGGTAAGGATTGGGGGACAAGGCGTTGGCGGCATTCAGCATACGATTGCCTCAGGCAATACTTGCACTTACGAGGGCCCCGACCTTAGAATCCCGCAGCTACTTATCGCAACTGAAGCCATAGCTGACAAGAATCTTTCTATACGAGGTTGAACATGGCACTGCTCTCGGCTCGCACCGCTCCTCTTATCCGGCTGTTCGTTCTGTCGGCGTTCGCACTTCTGGGCTCATCTTCCATGATCACACGCGCCGCGGATCTATGGCGTCCGATCGACCCGTCGGAATTGTCGATGCGTGCACCGCTCGTTGAACGGAACGCGGATGCGGAAGCAATCCTGTGGGAGGTTCGAGTCGCTTACATCGAAAACAGCAGCGAAGTAGCGACTGTCCTGGATCACTATGTGCGTATTAAAGTGTTCAACGATCGTGGCCGCGAGTCGCAAAGCAAAGTGGATATCTATGCGCCACAGTTTGGCGGACGAACTTTCAGGATCAGCGATGTTGCGGCGCGTACGGTCAAACCCGACGGGACCGCTGTTGAAGTGAAGAAGGAAGACATTTACGACCGTGCCGTTCTGAAAGGCAACGGGATTCGCGTGAATGCAAAATCGTTCGCTCTGCCCGGCGTCGTACCCGGCTCGATTGTGGAATACCGTTGGCGTGAAACCCGGAACGGAATCCAGGATTACGAGCGATTCGATCTTTCGCGCGACATCCCCGTGCAACTGGTTCGCTATTCCGTGAAGCCCTTTCAGCAAACTCTGGTCGACTCCAGTGGCAAAGCGGTTGCGATGCGCGCGCAGATATTTCACGGTCAGCCCACGGCGTTTGCCAAGGATAAGGATGGATTTTTCGGGACCTCCATGAAGTCCATTCCAGCATTTCAACTCGAGCCGCAAATGCCGCCGGAATATGCGATCCGGCCGTGGCTGCTGGTTTACTACTCCGCCGATGCGGACTCCCGGCCGGACGTGTTCTGGAAGAATTTCGGCCGCACGATGGCAGCCCAGATGAAACCCGGCTTGAAGGTAAATTCCGACATTCAGAAAGCTGCTGCCGAAGCGATAGGCAATGAACTGGTTCCCACCGAGAAGCTGGCAAAAATCTACAGTTACGTTCGAGCAAGAATCCGCCGGTACACCGACGATGTGCTGAAACTGACGCCGGAACAGATTCGCAAGCTCAAAGACAATGTCACTCCTGCAGACACACTCAAACGAACCATCGGCAGCTCGCATGATATCGACCTGCTGTTCGGCGCTCTGGCCACGGCAGCGGGTTTTGAAGTCCGGGTTGCATTTGCCTCGGACCGCTCCGATATGTTTTTCGATCGCAGCCTGGCCAATAACTATTCCGTCGATCCAATCGGCATCGCCGTCAAGCTTGCCGGGGAATGGCGCGTCTTCAGTCCCGGAAAATCATACGTATCCTTTGGGATGCTGCCATGGCAGTACGAAGGTGAGGAAACTCTGATCGCCGACGAAAAGGAACCGGTTTGGATTGTCAGCCAGTATTCGGATCCGGCGAAGTCCGTTGAAAAGCGCTCGGGAAAATTCAAGCTGGGTGCCGACGGCGTGCTTGAGGGCGACATTCGAATCGAATTGACGGGCCATTTTGGAGAGGACGAAAAAGAGTTGGTGGATGCAATGACACCCGCTCAACGGGAACAAACGTTGAAGAATCGCTTCCGCGGCCTTGAGATGACCGACATTCGGATTGAAAACGCGACGGACCCCGAAAAGCCAATCGTCTATGCATTTCACGCCGTGGTGCGCGGTTATGCACAACGCACCGGAAGACGCGCGCTTTTCAAGCCTGCGTTTTTCCAACGCGGCATTGCTTCCCGGTTTTCAACAGCCGAGCGGTCCCAAATGGTGTACTTCCACTTTCCCTGGAGCGAAGAAGACAATATCGAAATCGAGCTTCCGCCGGGTTACCAACTCGATAACGCACAAAACCCGCAGCCCGTCAGCGCCGGAACTCTGGGCAGATACGAGCCGATTACGGGCGTGACGGCCGATGGACGCAAATTGATCTATAAACGCAGTATCTACTTTGGAAAGGACACGAAGGGATTGCTGTTTCCGGTCGCAGACTATCCGACGCTCAAAGCTTTCTTCGATGCCATATACAAGCAGGACGATCAGGCAATCGCCTTGCTTCAATCCACAGGTGTGAATTGATTCCGGTCCGGCATGAGCGCAGCGAATGCAAGCGGCACCCGGCGCAACCATCAAAATATCGAGACGCAAAATATCGAGACGCAAAGTATGGAGACGCAAAGTATGGAGACGCTATGAAGAGATCGATGACTCGTCACATCATTCGCATGTTCGCCATGCTCAGTTTCGTTCTGGGCTTCTCTTCAATACAGTCGGCGCACCCGTACCTGGCCGATGACCTTCCCGCATGGCTGAAACAGGCGGAGTCTGCAGCCGTTCCCGCTTACGAAAAGAACGTTCCTGCAGTCGTTCTCTACGACGAGTCGATAATCACTGTAAGCCCGGATGGGCACATCCGTACCAGCAAGAGCTATGCCGTGCGCATTCTGACACGGCAGGGCGCTTCCTGGGCGCACGCTGCCGAGGGGTACAACACGGGCTCGCAAGGCAAGATCGTGGATATGAAAGCCTGGCTGATACGGCCGGGCGGCAGTGTTCGGAAATTCGGCAAGGACGATGCCTTGGATCATGCCGAACAGGATTCGCTCTACAGCGAATCGCGAACACGTTCCATCACGGCAGCCGATCAGGCAGACGCCGGGATGGTGTTCGGATATGAAGTTGTCAGTGAAGACCGCCCATACTTTTCCCAGATGTTATGGCCGTTTCAGGAGCGAATTCCTGCCCTGACTTCGCGGCTGACCCTGACGTTGCCAACTGGCTGGAAGGCGGCCGGCAAGGTATTCAACGCGCCTGCCATGGAACCAAAAGTCAGCAGCAACGCGTATACATGGGAGATGCGCGATCTGGCTCCGATTACGCCCGAACCTGCGGCGCCCAACGTTTCCTCTCTGGCTCCCTTCGTTGCGGTCAGTTACGGCGGCGGAAACTCTTCGACCGGGGCGCAACCTGTTGGAAAACGCTTCGACGAGTGGCAGGATGTATCCATCTGGTATTCCGATCTGTCCGACCGCCAGTCGGAGCCGAACGACGCGATCATCCAGAAAGCCCGTGAATTGACAGCCGTCGCCGGCACGGATTTGGAAAAGATTCAGGCGATCGCGCAATACGTCCAGGCCATTCACTATGTGTCCATCCAGATCGGAATTGGCGGTTTCAGGCCGCATGCCGCAACGGAGGTTTTTGCCAAACAGTACGGCGATTGCAAAGACAAGGCAAACCTGATGCGCGCCATGCTCAAGGCGATTCACATCGATTCCTATCTGGTTCTTGTTTATTCAGGAGATTCGACCCTTGTCCGCGAGGAATGGCCATCTCCTGCTCAGTTCAATCACTGCATCATTGCAGTCAAGCTGGCCGATGGAAGCACATCCGGCAGCGTTGTAGATGTGCCCGCAACGGGACGCCTGCTCATTTTTGATCCAACCGACGAATACACATCCATGGGGGATCTTCCTGTCGACGAACAGGGAAGCTTCGCGCTCGTGGCGGCGGGTCCCCGGGGAACTCTGGTGAAATTGCCCGCCAGCCCGCCAGAACACAACAAACGCGAACGTAAGATTGAACTCAGCCTCTCGGCAAACGGCACACTTTCCGCATCCGTGCAGGAACTATCGGTGGGACATGCCGCAGCGGAAAAACGCAGCGCATACAAGGCGCTGTCGCCCAGCGACTTTACAAAGGTGATTGAACAATGGGCCGGGCGAGACGCTTCCGGTGCGAAGTTTACGAAGATTCAGCCGGCAGACAATCTGCGCGAAGGACGCTTCAGTCTGGATCTGGGGTTTACTGCGGAACGCTTTGCCCAAAGTATGCAAGACCGGTTGGTGGTCTTCAAAGCGCTCGTATTCGAGCACGATGAGATTCCAGTTCTGAACGCGGCGACGCGAAAATATCCAGTGCTGCTGAAGGGAAGCACTGTCGTCGAATCCACTCACATCAAGTTTCCGGAAGGCTTCGACCTGGACGAAATTTCTGCTCCGCTTCGGATCAATACGCTTTATGCCAGTTACAACGCAACGGTCACGCGCGAAACCGGCGGTGTTTCCATAGTCCGGACCATGGTGCTTCAAACGTTCACGATTCCTCCCGACAAGTACGCCGAAGCAAAAAACTTTTTTGCTCGTGTTCGCATTTATGAACAATCCGCCATTGTTCTCGCCCGCAAGTGAAATCCGGCTGTAAGTAGATTCTTCCCGACGTGCCGCATGAGATGGAGGGTAGTGTCTCAGTTTGAATTCCGCTGTAAGCGCGGGTTATGAAGTTGTGAATGAATGCGATTCCCAACTTCATAACCCGCGCTTACAGCGGAATTCAAACTGAGACACTACCAGATGGAGTGCTGAGTTGACCGATTTTGTGATGGCGTGTTACGTTCGACGCGGATATTCGATTGAACGCTGCGATGGGGAGTAGTACCGCGGCTGGACGGCAATAGAGAGCCGGGATGGTGGGATCCGGTGCCTGGACCGCGTGGGAAGTCGCCCTGGAGCGGCCCTCCTGAACTTGATAGCAAGCGCGTAAGGAGGGACGGCTAACCACCGATATTGGGTTAAGAGTGGTTTCGGACAATAAGTAAGCTGCGCCGGAACAACAAAGGTGGCACCGCGGGGTCCACATGAAGCCTCGTCCTTTGAAGGACGGGGCTTTTTATTTTGGGGGCATTTTCCGCTCGGGGATGGCAACTATTGCCTATGCCGGAGTGTTGGGGGAGGGAGCAGGATGACAGGAGGCGGCAAGTTGGTTCGTGCAATCGACGTCGATGCTCTGCCGAAGCGGTTTGACGCGCTTGCGGCCGAAGCGCGGTGGCATGCTCAATGGGAATTGTGGAATCTTCACAAGTGGGACAGCACGAAACGCCGCGACGAAACATTTGTTGTGGACACGCCGCCGCCCACTGTCAGTGGATCCCTACACGTTGGCCATGTCTTCTCGTACACACATCAGGACCTCATCGTCCGATACCGCCGAATGTGCGGCCAGAACATTTTCTATCCGATGGGCTGGGATGATAATGGGCTGCCCACTGAGAGACGCGTTCAGAATATCTACAACGTACGGGCTGATCCCTTTGTGCCTTATAAGCCGGACCTGGTGATCATGCCGGTCCTGGACAGCATCAAGGCGTCGGAACTGCCGGAACCAACCGTCATTTCCCGGCAGAACTTCATTAATCTTTGCCATCGTGTGACGGCCCAGGATGAGCAGGCATTCAAGAATCTCTTCACGCGTCTCGGTCTTTCGGTAGACTGGCGGGAAGAATACGCGACCATCTCTTCTTTATCACGAGCCGTTGCGCAACGCAGCTTTCTCGATCTACACAACAAGGGGCACATCTACCAGGTTGAGGCGCCGGTCATGTGGGACATTGATTTCCAGACGGCTGTCGCACAGGCAGAGGTGGAGGATCGGGAATGCGCCGGCGCCTATCACGACATAGAATTTGGGACTGAAGACGGAAGTAGTTTTATCATCTCGACGACGCGGCCGGAATTGTTGGCCGCTTGCGTCGGTGTGGCTGCGCACCCGGACGATTCCCGGTATAGGGCCTTGTTTGGCAGACGTGCTGTCACGCCGGTTTTCAAAGCGCCGGTGCCGATTTTTTCCAGTCCGATTGCCGATCCTGAAAAGGGTACCGGCATCCTCATGGTTTGTACCTTTGGAGACCAAACGGACGTCCAATGGTGGCGCGAACAGCGTCTCGCTCTTCGGCAAGTGTTAGGACGTGATGGCCGCATCACTTCCCAGACCTTCGGAATCTCGGGGTGGGAAAGCCTTGATCCCGCCCTTGCCAACCGCAATTATTCAGAACTTGTCGGCAAACGCGTCGGCGCCGCCCGCCGCATTGTGGTCGAGCAGCTCAAGAATCCGCAGAATGCAGCATTCGGCACCCGTACTCCGCTGAGAGCCGAACCCAAAGCGGTTCAACACTCCGTACGATTCTACGAGAAGGGAGACAGCCCGCTAGAGTACTTCACAAGCCGCCAATGGTTTGTGCGGCTGCTGGATAAGAAGCAACGATTGATCGATATGGGGAGGCGCATCCAATGGCGCCCGGAGTATGCCCGGAAGCGCTATGAAAACTGGACTGAGAACCTGCAACTGGATTGGTGCATCAGCCGTCAGCGCTACTTTGGTGTTCCCTTTCCGGTATGGTATTCCCTGGATTCCGACGGGAATCGAAGATACGATTCGCCGATTCTTCCAAACGAAAAAGAATTGCCAGTTGATCCGATGAGCGACGTTCCGCGCGGCTATGATGAATCGCAGCGAAACCGGGCTGATGGATTTGCCGGCGAACCAGACGTGTTCGATACCTGGTTCACCTCGTCGCTGACCCCGCAGATCGCCGCACGCTGGGGAGCTGAGGACGATCGAATGAGCGGGATCTTCCCGATGGACATTCGGCCTCAGAGCCACGAAATCATACGGACATGGGCGTTCTATACCATCGCAAAGGCGATGCTGCACCTGGGCGATGTGCCGTGGCACAACGTGGTCCTCAGCGGCTGGATTCTGGATCCCGATCGCAAGAAGATGAGCAAAAGCCGGGGCAACGCCGTGACTCCCTTGCATTTGCTGGATGAATACGGATCGGACGCAGTTCGCTACTGGGCCGGACGTGCCCGGCTTGGGACCGATACCGCCTTTGATGAACAGGTCATCAAGATTGGGAAGCGGCTTGTCACCAAAATCTATAACGCCGGGAAATTCGTCTTGTCGCAGAAAGGTCCTACCGGGGCGATCACGCATGAGCTGGACCTGGCGTTTATTGCAGAACTTCGGGAACTGATCGATCGCACGACAACGAACTTTGAGGGCTTCGAGTTTTCTCGCGTGCTGGAGGATGCGGAGTCCTTCTTCTGGAGTGCATTCACAGATAACTACCTCGAACTAGTGAAGCAACGGACCCGAGACGAGGTGGATAACGATGGAAGAGCATCCGCGCTTGCGACGCTCCGCACAACCCTGTCTGTGTTGTTGCGCGTGTTTGCTCCGTTCGTTCCCATCATCGCCGAGG
>JBGPBY010000371.1:0-7390 GCA_041481485.1 Terriglobia bacterium | reverse complement strand
GGGCGGTCATAGACCGCCCCTACAGAGGGTGCTTCGGCTACACGTCAAACTTCCGTAAGTTGTGCAAGACTGAAGGGGCGGTCTATGACCGCGCCTTCAGTCGGCTGCGTGCCCTCCGGACTTTGACACGGCCGTGGTGCGGACCTTCACAGCAAATTTGTTCGGGAATTTAAGTCTCCCCACAATTATGTCAGCCGAAAACTCCCGACTTACGCCGTAGGCTGATCGCAGTTCACCATCCATGGAATTCCGAATTGATCCACACACATCCCGAACCCCTGGGTCCAAAACGTCGTCTGATACGGCATTGTGACAGTTCCATTTTTTGAAAGCGCATTGAAGATCCGCTCGCCTTCCTCCCGGCTCTTCACATTCAGCGAGACACTCATTCCCGCCGGCTTCGTGTAATGGTCCGGAGGCGCGTCGGCACACATCAAGTGGCCGTCGCCCACCGCCAGAGTCGAGTGCATGATGAGCTTGTGAGTTTCCGGCGGCATGTCTTTTGACATCGGAGACTCTCCCCACGTCATCTTGAACATGAGCTTGGCGCCGATGGCTTCCTCATAGAACTTAATCGCCGCATCGCATCGGCCGTCGAAACTGAGATATGTATGAACTTGCATGTTGTGCTCCTGAACCCTTCATTGTTGTTTCGCCTGCCACAGCGCCAGAGCGGCGCCGGTCGGATCTGCAATGATGCTAAACCATCCTATGCCGGGAACCTCGACCGAATTTTTTACGATTCTGACGCCCAAGGATTTTGCCTTATTGATAGCAACGCCGATCTCATCCACTCACTTTTCGCCTGTCCGGCCGAAGCGGGTATACTCCTCCGGTCAGGAGGGCCCATGCGACTAAGTATTCTTTCCGTTCCTATTCTGCTCGCTGCAATAGTATTGCCCGGAGCTGCACAGCTTCCAACCTCTGCCACATGGGCGGTCCAGGCCGCGGCTCAATACAACACGACGGCGAATTTGTTGTATCGCACGGCGAGCAGCCAGCAACTGAAAATGGATGTCTACTATCGCCGCAACGTCACAGCGCCGCAACCCACCCTGGTGTACATGCACGGAGGGTTCTGGGTCGCGGGGACAAAGGAAACGGCGATCACGGCATTATTGCCGTGGATGGAGATGGGCTGGAACATTGTCAATGTGGAGTACCGGCTCGGCGTGGATACGGACCCGACCACGCTCGCGCCGGCTGCGGTCGACGATTGCTTCTGCGCGCTGCGTTTTGTTGCCGGACTTCCTGCAAATTACAACATCGACAAGAATCGCATCGTGGTGACCGGGGAGTCTGCCGGAGGACACCTGGCACTTGCCATGGGCATCATTCCCGAGAGCGCAGGTCTCGGGCGCGAATGTACCGGAGAAGCGCCGTTTCCCGCTGCGGGCGGCCGCGGCGGCGGGGCGCCTGCAGCGGCTCCAGCAGCACCGGCAACCCTTCCGCCAGTTCCTAAAGTTGCTGCCATCATCAATTGGTTCGGAATTACCGATGTTCCGGATGTGATCGACGGCCCCAACAAACAGGCTGCGGCAGCCCGATGGTTCGGGAGCATGCCCAACGCCATCGAAGTCGCGAAAAAAGTTTCACCTCTGACCTATGTGCGTGCGGGATTGCCGCCGGTCATCACCGTTCACGGAGACGCCGACCGGACTGTACCGTATCCCGAGGCAGTGCGTTTGCACGAAGCACTTGCAAAGGTGAATGTCCCGAATCAACTCGTCACCGTTCCCGGCGGCGGCCACGGCCAATTCAGTGCCGAAGAGCGCGTGAGAATTTACGGACTTATCAAAGACTTTTTGGCAAAAAACGGTGTGATGCCGAAATAGGCTGACGCGAGCGTGCTGTTTCAGCCCCCGTGAAGCTCTTTCTTCAGCTCGTCGGCAATGTTCAGATCAAACGGTTCGTTTGGAATCATTGCGGCGTCGGCCCGGGCTTTTGCATTCGCGACAAACTCCGAGACTTCCATATCTGTCGGCTTCTCTTTCAATTTCCACTGGCCGGGTCTCCTAACCTCTGCAATGGGTTTCACGACTTCGTCGAGTTCGGACCGCGGTATTCGCTTCTCATAGACCCCACGCGCTAGCCGTTGGACGTTGAGAATGGACGACGCCTTTTCCGCAGGTGTCATTGAAGATGGTTCGATGTATTTGTGCCGGGCGAGTTGCACGCCAGCCAGCGGAATGAGTGGCCCTTCGGAGATCGTCCTGCCCACTTGCGCCAGCTGCTGCACGCTGATTTTTCCGGACTTGAAGTCGTCGCTGAGCTGCCGGATTTCCGTGAGAATCTCGTCCTTCTGGTCATCCGGGAGTCCGGAATCCTTTACAATCTGTTCTGCCGCCACATTGGCCATATTGGCGGTGATTGTTTTCCAGTTCATCGCCACATAAATTCCACCCAACGCCACGCACAGGACCACTACACCAAGAACGATCAGGACCACCTTTAATGCGCCGCCGCGATTGCCGCCTCTCATCAATCGAAACCTCCTGCTGGATTTGTGCACGAACTGTATATCAGGTCCCGCGGGCCGCGTCTTCTTTTCTGCATCCGAACGCAACTGCCATCGGCGGCATCCATTATGAAAGTCATGATGTCGGTTATGAGTTGACCGAGCTAGGGCAGGCGACACTGGATCGTTTGCGTAACTCGGCTGGTAAGACGTAGTACCGGCGGTAGTTCCTTAACGCAGGTCATCGACCTCCTGTCGACAGCGGACCGCACGGCGAGTCGCGTTTCTCAGCCGCGTTAGCGGCGGCAGACCCCTTAGCCACCGGCGTCAACCGGTGGGATATCAATCCACGAAGAACAAAGTGCCGCAAGGCACGACAGATCCAGTAATTTTACTGATCTGTCGCCGCTATGCGGCTCATTTGATTTGTGAGCTTGAATTTCCACCGGCTTACGCCGGTGGCTATGGAACTGCCGCCGCTAACGCGGCTGAGAAAACGCGACTCGGCATGCGGCCCGTAATCCATATTGACATTTGATTATAATAACAGTAATTTCTGTAATAACAGAAATGACAGAAACAAAGGAAACACGCAGCGATCTATCGGCAGGGCTGACACCCGTTCAGCAGAAATTCGTTCTTCACTGGGGCGAGATGGGTGCCCGCTGGGGAATCAACCGCACCGTCGCACAGGTACACGCTCTGCTGTTCATTTCCCCCCGTCCGCTGAATGCGGACGAACTCGTGGAAACGCTTTCGGTTGCGCGATCGAATGTCAGCACGAGCCTGAAGGAGCTGCAGGGCTGGGGGATCGTCAAACTGGTCCATATTGTCGGCGACAAGCGGGACCACTTCGAAAGCCTCAAAGATGTTTGGGATATGTTCCGAATTGTGACTGACGAACGCAAGAAGCGTGAGTTCGACCCCACAGTGCGATTGATTCGGGAATGCCTCAGCGAAGCCGAGCGTGGCAAGTCCACGGATACTTACACTCAGGAACGCCTTCGCGACCTGTGCGAATTCTTTGAGACCACGACCGGTTGGTACGCGACGGTTCGCGGCTGGCCGACGGCGACGCTGCTGAAATTCATGAAAGCCAGTAACAAGACGCTAAAGCTGCTCGGTCTCGGCAGCGGAAAGCCGGGGCATCAGTCATGAACGCGGTTGCGGAGAGAGAATGCTATGGTCCGGGCAGAGAGCCCGGGAAATCGGCCGTAAAGTCGGTTCCCTCTTTCGTGCCTCTTCTCGCATTTTCTGCTGTGGCGATTCTGGTGCGCAATTTTCTGCCGGCGTGGGTGTTCATGTGGGTCATCGCACTGGCGCTATTTGCCGGGAGCAAATGGCTTGTCTACTGCGATGAGGTTGAGAAAGCTGCGGTCCGCAGCGTCAGGCGTTCGCTGGGATTTCTCCTGGGCTGGCCAGGAATGGATGCCCGGCGATTCCTTTCGAACGACGGGGTCACAGCAAAGCCAGGACGCAAAGAATGGATCGCCGCTATCTTCAAGACCCTTGCTGGTGTGCTGATCGTCTGGCGCGCATCGCGCGTTGCAATGCCGCAGTTTCCAATGATCGCCGGCTGGATAGGCATGACCGGTCTGATTCTACTGTTGCATTTCGGGACGTTTCAGCTGCTGTTCCTCGTCTGGCGCGCGATGGGTGTGAACGCGATGCCTCTGATGCGCTCTCCGTTACGGTCGAAATCGCTGGGCGAGTTCTGGGGACGCCGGTGGAACACGGCCTTCCACGAATTGACCATGAGATTTGCCTTCCGGCCGCTGCAGGCGCGCGTCGGCCCGTCCAGCGCCATGCTGATTGTATTTCTGTTGTCGGGATTCATTCATGAATTGGTGATTACGTTTCCGGCCCGCGGGGGCTACGGACTGCCGACCGGATATTTCATGATTCAGGGACTGGGCATGGTGGCCGAACGTTCCCGGCTCGGACAGCGGATTGGGCTGGGGGGCGGAAGGCGAGGCTGGTTGATTACTCTGTTGATCGTGGCGGCGCCAGCTTACTTTCTGTTTCCTCCGATATTCATTCACCGTGTCATTTTGCCGATGCTGAAGGCGATGGGTGCAATCTGAAAGGAAGGAATCTATGAAAATGTATCTGCCATTGCTTCTACAACTCGCCGGAGTGATGCATCTGGGGCTGGCTGTTGCAGGGATGATGATGCCCGGTATGGTGCAAATGCGAGCCCACCTCGCCCCGCTGCCGGTTTTCATTCGCCGGCTGTTCTGGGTGTATTACACGTTCATCGGCCTGTGCATCGTCAGCTTTAGTGTGGTCACGATCGCATTCGCAGAGACGCTGGCTGCCGGCGGCACGCTGGCGCGTGCAATGTGCGCTTTTTTCACAGTGTTCTGGACTCTGCGTCTGGTTGCCGCGACATGGATATTCGACATGCGGCCTTACCTTACCAGCAGAATGCGGCGCCTGGGCTACAGCGTCCTGAATCTCGTTTTCGTGTATCTGCCTTTAGTGTACGGGTTGGCAGCCGCCCAGCCGCGGTGGTTAAACTAGAAGTTTGACTGGACCTGCAATGAATAAAAGAAAGCACAAGCCGGAGTGGTTCGACAACGATGCGTACTGGCGGGAAACATTTCCTTTCATGTTTCCGAAAGAACGCATGGAGATTGCGGCCGAAACAGTCGAGAAGGTTCTCGGGATTACCGGAATCCGGGGCGGGTCAGCACTCGATCTTTGCTGCGGCCCCGGCCGATGTTCGCTTCCGCTGGCAAGCCATGGCTTTGCCGTTACCGGAGTCGATCGATCGAAATTCTTTCTCGACAAGGCGAGAGCAAGCGCGCGGTCTGCGAAACTCAAGATCGAATGGATTCAGAGCGACATGAGAAACTTTGTGCGCGAAGACGCGTTCAATCTTGTCCTGAGCATGTTCACATCGTTTGGATACTTTGAAGACCGAGATGAAGATCTGCTTATCCTGAACAATATCTTTCGTTCGCTGCGGCCAGGCGGAGCATTTCTGATGGAAGTCCTTGGAAAGGAGATCCTGGCAAGGATGTTGCAGGACTCTTCAGTGAGCACCCTTCCCGATGGGACGACGCTGTTCGAACAACGGAAAATCATTGACGACTGGTCGCGTGTGGTGACCGACTGGAACATCATTCGAAAAGGCAAAGCGCGAAAATTCACCATAAGACTCAACCTGTATTCGGGCCAGGAACTACGCGAGAAGCTGGAGCTCGCCGGATTTTCCAACGTAAAGCTCATGGGCACTATTGATCGTGCGCCCTATGACTCCCAGGCGAAGCGACTCATTGCCCTGGCGTGGAAACCCACCGATTAATCGCCGGTTTTTCCGGTGGCTGCATTGACGATCGACTGCAGTGCCGGTTTGGGCTGATTCTGTCCATCGAAGACGAGCGGACTTTGTCCGGCGCGCCATGAGCGGCGGTCGTTCAATCCCCAGAATGTCACGCGATTGATGACATCCTTGTGTTTCAGGAAAATTGCGAACAGCTTTGCATAGGCCTCAGCCTGAGCCTGCAGCTGTTCGGGAGTTGGCGGCGCCGCTGCACCGCGGGCGCCGCCGCCCAACTGGCCGCCACCGGCACCTGCCATGGTCACGTCGAGTTCCGAGATTGCGACCTTCAACTTCAGAGCCTTGTAGTTTTCGATGGCCTGATCGATCTGTTCGAGCTTCTCTGCGGTCATACCCGTCACGCTCCAGTGGCCCTGGATTCCGACCGTCGTAATGGGTGCGCCGGCGGAGATCAGGTGTTTCAGCAACAGAAGGGAACTCTGGTGTTTGGGACCGCTTTCAATGTTGTAGTCGTTGTAGTGCAGCGGCACATCGGGATCGGCCTCGCGGGCGAATTTGAATGCCTGGAGAAGATAGTCCGGACCCACGATTTGCAGCCATTGAGAGTTGCGGAGGTTTTCCGTGGCCGCGGTGGTCGCATCTCCTCCGTCATTGATGGCCTCGTTGACGACGTCCCAGCCATACATTTTCCCTTTGAATCGCCCGAGGAGCGTCAGGATGTGATCGTGAAGACGCTGCAGCGCGACTTCGCGCGTGGCATTCTGGAAAAACCAGGGACTGGTTTGGTTATGCCAGACCAGGCAATGGCCGCTCGTTTTGATGTTGTTGTCCATGCAGAATTTCACGAGAGAGTCCGGCTGAGTCCAGTTCCAGGTGCCTTCCTGCGGATGAACGCTCTGCGGCTTCATGGAGTTTTCCGGGGTAATGACGTTGAACTGGGACTTGATGATGTCGAGCTCCGTCGCATCGAACTCGTCGGGCCTTCGGAAATCCAGGGCCGTGCCGATGAGAAACGCGTTTTTGTACGCGTCCTTCATGGATGGGATTGCCGCGGCGGTGCGTGTGCCCAGCTGCGAGGTAATGAGACCGGCCGTTGTGGCTGCGAGAAACGAGCGTCGTGAAAGATTCTGTTTGCTAATCATGGCGAGAAGAGTATTGGATTGCGGGCATGGCAGGCAAGTGCGGTCAGAAAATTTTCTGATCTGTCGCGCCGCTGGCGCTTTAGGGAAGTCGCTTCCGCCATTCCACCGGCTCACGCCGGTGGCTAGAGGAACTGCCGCCGCTCCGCGGCTGGGGATCAAAGTGCCGCTAGCGCGGCTGGGGGAACAGCCGCTGCAGCGCGGTTGGGGGAACAGCCGCTGCAGCGCGGTTGGGGAACTGCCGCTGTAGCGGGGCCGGGGAACTGCCGCTGCAGCGGGGCTGGGGAACTGCCGCTGCAGCGGGGCCGGGGAACTGCCGATGCAGCGGGGCCGGGGAACAGCCGCTGCAGCGGGGCTGGGGAACTGCCGCTGTAGCGGGGCCGGGGAACTGCCGATGCAGCGGGGCCGGGGAACTGCCGCTGCAGCGGGGCTGGGGAACTGCCGCTGCAGCGGGGCTGGGGAACTGCCGCTGCAGCGGGGCTGGGGAACTGCCGCTGCAGCGGGGCT
>JBGPBY010000370.1:0-7432 GCA_041481485.1 Terriglobia bacterium | reverse complement strand
CGTTTGGATTTCGCTTCGGTCTCTGCATCTGAATGCTGCTCATGGTTAGTCCCTCACACTCTTACCGTCAACAAAGGTGACTGCAGAGTCGCCAGTGTGGCCTCCGTTGTGGGACCAATAAGATGTCCTGAAACCCCACCCGAATCGTGCGCTCCAAGAACAGTCAGATCGGCATCAATTTCCTGTGAAATCGACGAAATGAGAGAACTGACCCTGCCAAACTCCACCATCCGCACGATGCCGCTGTCCTCGAGCGACTCGTCAGGAACCAGATTCAGCAATTGATTCAGGGCCCATTCCTTCATGCGCTCTCTTGGATTGCCATAGAACCCCTGTTCCAGCGCATATTCGACGGCTCTGGTTGTTTCGATCACATGCAGTAAATAGATCGATGCATTGAATGCCTTCCGCAGCCGGAACGCGAACTGAACGACCCGCTTCGAGTGCTCTGAAAAATCTGTTGCGATCAAGATACGCCTGGGAATGCCCGTACCATTGGAATGCCGGAAGCTCGACGACAATGCCAGCACGGGCCGACTGGTCATTCGTACCACACGAAGGGTTGTCCCTCCCACTACCGATCCCATCACGATAAGGTCAACCAGTTCCTTCTCTGCCAGCTCAGCGATTTCGTCCGGAACCCTTCCTTTGGAAATCACCGGCCGAACTCTGATGTCCGGCGGGGCTTCTCGAACGATTCTTGCCATTTCACTTGCGGCAAAGGCGTCCAACTGACATTGAAGGCCGTGCATATTGAAAGCTGTCGACCAATGTGGAGACTTCTCCAGATCGGAGCGCACGACGTGCTGCACGATCAATTCGCCGTCATGAAAATTGGTCAAGCGGATTGCGTGTGCCAAAACCCGGTCACTGTTTTCCGAGAAATCAGTTGGGAACAGTACCTTCTTGAATAGCTCAGTCATGTCTCCTCCGGCTCGATCACGCAATAAGTCACTGCAAACGCCGGTCCATTGCAATAAACGTGGGAAACTGCCGCAAATGACGGACCTCTATGCAGTTTATATGAACCCATTCCTGGCATCCCTGACTGTCTGTCTGATTTCATGATGAGGTCCGCGGCCTCAGTGACAAAGTGTCGTCAAGGAAAAGTCGGCTTTGGCATGGCAAGACCTGAAAGGGATTCCCAGTGCTGGATTACACCAGCAAACACACGTTTTAAGCACATTTCCAAGAGCGGTGCAGCCGGATCTTCTTTGCAGATTTGGATAGTTCCGGCATGAAAAGTGCAGATCCCTTTATCGAGGAGGATCGTATGTTGGTTCGCTTTCGAAAAATCTTATGTCCGATCGACTTTTATTCTGCATCCAGGCGGGCATTTGAGTATGCACTTAAACTTGCCGAGAACTATGAAGCAAGTCTCGAACTCCTGCATGTTGTATCGCCAATCATTCCGTCGGTCTATGGTTCGGCGGTCAGCCTTTCGGATCTCACGACGGAATTTCAGAGTCAAGCCACCAAACAGCTCAAAGTATTCCGGTCGCGCGTCGAGAAGAAACATTTGCCGGTTAATGCCGAAGTTGTCATTGGGGATGTTGACGCTGAAATCCGGCGGGCCATCGCGCTCAGGAAACCGGACCTGGTTGTGGTTGGAACCCGGGGCAGACGGGGGTTCGAACGCTGGGTCCTTGGTTCGGTAACCGAACGGCTGATTCGGCACTGCCCGGTGCCGCTATTGGTTATCGGCTCTAACGGGGCTAATCGTATGGTACCTCCCGCCATTGCCAGAATGGTCGTGACGACTGATTTCTCTGCGGGAACTGCCGACGCGATGAACTACGCATTTTCCATTGCGGGAGAATCTCAGTCGAAAGTCACGTTACTTCATGTCATCAACGATGCTTCGACAGATTTGAACGCCAAGACGCGGGAACCCCTGTTGCGAACCATTCGCACGGAACTGGAGAGTCTGGTTCCGGAGGAAGCACGTGTATGGTGCGACGTCCGCACTAAGATTGAAACTGGAACGCCGTGGCGTGCCATTCTGAAAACAATCCAATCCGAGAAACCTGGACTCCTTGTGATGAACGTACACGGAAAAGGAATGTTGGAACGTGCATTGGTTGGAAGCACCGCCGACCGGGTGCTTCGAGGTTCGTGCTGTCCTGTGTTATTGATTCCGCCGATGAAATCGGGAAAGGCGCAAGGTTCCAGAGTGAAGCGTCAGGCTGCTTAGACTTACTTTGAAACCAGCGACGCCAGGTATAACACCACACCGGCCAGCATCAGCGGACAACCGAGGACCAGGAAAGTCATGAAAGACAGCGGATGGGTCCACGCCATGGTCAAAACCTGAACGACTAAGCCGGAAAACACCAGAAGGCCGGACCACTGGATGCGCTTTTCAATCTGCAGGAGAGCCATCAGTGTTCCGCCTTCCACATTTTCGCATCCGCCAGAGTATCCACATCGTGAATCGTGTCATGGCATTTGCTGGACATGCAGGATTTTTCATTGTTGATGATTTTATCCAGCAACTCGGATGTCTTCTGGTGCGGTGGCGCCTCCGTGAACGATCGCGCTCCCTTGTGGCAGTGCAAGCATTCCCGGTTATTGAATGCTGAATACAGCCTGATTTCCGCCGGCTTTGGAATTCTTCCAAGATACTGGATATACACGTGACGCAGCCCCCGAAGCTTGGCCGTGACACCGCCGTACATGGTGTAATCCGAGTGGCATGTGTAACAGGCTTGTTCCCGGGGTACGCGATTGTTTTGATAATGAGCCGCCGGAACGTAGCTCTTGTCGTCGACAAGCAGGCTCTTACCGTAGTCTTCCATGACATGACAGGAGAGGCAGAATTGCGTGCTTTTCGACTGTTCCATCTGCCTTGATAACCCGGCTCCCAGGGCAATCACAGGAAGCAGGAACAGCGCACTAAACGCCAGAATCTTTCCTCCGCGCGCGCGCGTAAGGTCCGCGTGAAATACGAGCAGTATCGCAATCAGCGCCGAGACTCCGGTCAGCAACAGTTCGAAAGTGGTCCAGCTCAACATTCGCCGAGTTCAGGAAGTGTGAAAATTCACTTTGCCAGACTGCGCATATACGCGACGAGTTTCTTGCTCATGTCGGCGCCGAGATCCTTTTCGTAGCCGTCCATGTCGTCGCCTTTACCTTTCAGTACGACCTCGAGAAGCTGAGCGTCGGTCATCTTCTTCACTTCGGAGGAGGAAACATCCTTAACCTTGAGTTTCTTTCCCTTTGCCGTTTGTCCCTTGCCGTCTTCGCCGTGGCATACGGCACATTTGTCGAGATACACCTGTTTGGGTTCCTTCTGCTGCGGCGCCGCCGCCAGAATGGAAACCGCCGCAATCGTGGATATGAGCAGTACGGCCAGCAGAGTACGAGTCATATGCAGGTTCCTCCTCAAGCTTTTCAAAATCCGTGTGTCCAGCGAATCGTCAGCATGTTTGCGCTGAAGTTATTCACTGTTACCAGCTCTTCGATATAGTAGCTTCGTTGCAGGTCAATGGAAAGGCGGCCTGCTTTCGGAAATGTGTAGTATGCGGTTCCGGAAAAAATCGGCCATGTTAATGGGCCGTACGCCGGCGGCTCACCGATAATCTGGCCCACCCCGGTTGTCCGCTCGTAATTTCCCTGCAGCTGTATTCCGGATCGATGCGTTGGCTTCACTTCCAATCCTGCCTGCCAGACCCGATTGATGTCCTGATCGCGAA
Source organism: Terriglobia bacterium (assembly GCA_041481485.1). Classification (GTDB taxonomy): domain Bacteria; phylum Acidobacteriota; class Terriglobia; order 20CM-2-55-15; family 20CM-2-55-15; genus JBGPBY01. The sequence goes on along the minus strand of JBGPBY010000370.1, from coordinate 3,737 downwards.
ACGTGGTGTTCAGAGGGGCGGGTCCGCGCGGATAGACGATATCCCCGGTTGTGAACGAACTGTCGTACGTCATGCCTCCAAATGTCGAAAATTGTTCATTCCTGGAGTAAGACACGGTCACCGCATTCGTTCGGATTTTGGAACTGTAATTTGTCTCGAGCAACGCGCTATTGCTGATGATCATGGAATCTTCGACCGATACCGACGGGATCGGTTGATAACGGACTATCAGACGGTTTCTCGTCTGCGTATGTGGAGTAATGGCCGTATACGAAGCGCCGCTGATCGAATGTTGCACATCGCCTCGGATCGTCAATTCTGAAATTGGGCGATAGCTGAATGAAAATTCCGGCTGCGCCACGTTTGAGCGCTGGGTGCGTGCAGGATCTGCAACTCCATTTTCAAGTGCCAGGATGTCCGATTTAAACAGGTGAACGCCCGGACTCAGCAGAAGAGTTGGAATGGGGTGGAAAGTCAACTGCACCTTAAGTTCATTGAGCCCGTCCTTCCATTCCGCATTCTGGATCGACATGTTTGAGGTTGTACCGTTGAATAGACTTTGAAACGTTCCCGTGGAATTACTGCTGTAACGAGAATATCGATAATCCACATCGGCATCCCACCATGGCCGAATGGCATAGCTAAAACCTTGCGTGGCCATTTGATTGGATTGTTGATTTTCGGTCCTCCCGCTCTCGGTGATGGTGTACGGCGCCAGAGCACCGGTACTTCCTGGCGCAATTCCATTTTCAGCTTCGTCCGAGGCAGCCGGTCCGCTATACCGGTAGTACGTGTAGCCGCCCCGCCATCTCAGTCTCGGCGTGAGATTTCCAGAAAATGAGAATTCGTCTCCGGGAGCGGTCATTCTGCGCGTTTGCGACCACGACAGATTCGCCAACGGTTCCGTCTGCGACAGCGCGACCGGATCAATACTGAGTTGATTCGGTATGAGGGAGTTCAAGGTGAGGTCGCCGTCGAACGTCAGATATCCTATCCGGTTATGAAAACTCCACTTTCGAAAGATGTAATCGACGCCGCCCACCACCCGGTTCGTACTGTCTTTCGCCGGGGCCACGAGGTAGTAGGGATTCGCCCTCGCGAACGAGCCCCAGAATGCCGGAGAATCCAGGAAATCAATGGTTCTTGTGGTAAATGGAGTTCCGTCGTTGCTATCGTGTCCGGTCTCAAAACTGAATTGGAGATTGGGCGTAGCATGGACGGACAGTTCCGCCGACGCCATCCTTCGCACTGTCTCCCAGTCATGATTAGTCGTCAGGCCGCTGGTAAACGCGGGCGCAATGCTTGTAATTGGCAGCGCCACCGCGTCGTTTTGGTTCCAGTAATAACGACTCTGCCGCCAATTAATGTTCAGCTCGAACACCCTGGTTTTGGAGATTCCTATTTGCGCAGTTGAAAATGGATCGCCACCAATGCCCGTTGCCGTGAAGTCATACTTGTCCAAAAACGATTCCGATTTGTTGCTGGATTGTCCATGGAGCGATACATCAAACACTCGAAAACCCGTCTGAAGACCGAACATGTAGTGAAACTGCGGTTCGTATCCCTTGACGTCGGTGAAACGGTAACCCGCGGTAATCCCCCCGCGATTTTCGAATCCACCGAACTTCCAGGGAGACGATGAGTTGTCCGTTTGTCCATGCCCTTCAGAATTGATAGCGAGAACGAGGCCAGCGGCCAATATGAACCGATATAGGAAAGCATTTCGTATCATCTTAGAAAATTAACGTCGAAGTTGGACCCGTGAATCGCGACGTGACAGCGAACGCATTCTCCGGCGGTTTGAAAACTCAATTTGCTGTGCGGGACGGCAGCCTGTCCGTGAAAACCGGTATGACACTGCAAACACAGCTGGCGGCCTTCCCGCCGCACCAGTAAATTCCGATTCACGCTCCCATGGGGTTCATGGCAGGTGATACAGCCGTCGATTTTTCCTGCGGGATGTTCATATAGAAACGGAACCCGTTTTTGAGTGTGACATTGGAGACAGGTGTCGGACGCCTGGTGAATCAGGTTCGCGTGGTTGGAGGAATCGTGTGGGGTATGACAGTCCGAACATTTTATGAGCCCTTCGGGAACCCGATGATGGACTGGCAGCGCAAATTTCGCCTGTATTGTTCCGTGGCAGGTGTAGCACAGTTCCGGTTGTGCCGATTTCAGCAGACTGTTTTGCAGCCATTGCTGCTCATCGGGCTGCGTATAAACCTGAAATATGCGAGCCTGAACCGATTTCAGTTCGCCCTTGCTTTGATCCCGTGCTTCATTGACCAGATGAGGACTGTGGCAGGAATTACAGGATACGCCATGCGTGGAATGCTCAGAGTGAGCGAAGTTCTGCAGCAGCCGTTCAGTCTGGTGACATCCCAGACAGCGCTTGGAGTCTTCCGTTGAGTTTCCTTGAAAACTGAAGATCAACTTCTTTGCGAGCAGCGTTTTTGCTTCGTCCCCGTGTGCGGCTTCCTCCGCATCGGCATGTGCGGTTCCCGGACCGTGACACTTCTCGCACCCTCCGGCGGCGTGAATCGTTTTTGCCAGTTTTGTGAATTCGGCTTTATGACAACTTCGACACCGCGAATCGTCCACCGCGCTTGCAGGCGCCGCATTGGAGCCATTTGCATTCGAAGGAGGCGGAGAATTCTGGGGCCGGCCCAGGGCAAACCCTGCGCAAAGTATGGCTGCGAGAATTATCGCAAATACAAAGTGCTTCATTTCAGCTCCCGGACGATGCACGCGGCTAACCATAATCTGCGCTGGACGAATGGTTCAATTTCCTTCAATGGTTCAATCCTGATTTCTGTTATTTCCTTCGGAATGCGAGAAGTGTTGTCACTCCATTCAAAACGCACGGACCTCCACGGCTTGATCCCGTGAAAGGAAAATTTCTGCTATCCCGTCAAATCGTCCTGATGAAACTAACACGGAATTCCAATTCTGACAGTTTGTCATCGGGCTGCGTGCTCTTATTGCGCACAGAGCCGATATGTCCGCGGAGCGGTTGGAAACAATGACAGGAACGCAGTGACAAGCTGACTTTTCTGCCGATTAAAATGCAGAATGACCATAATTTAGCAACTTCATGACAATATTTACCGATTTTTTCTCCGCTGAATGCAAACTGGTCTCAAATATGCACTGAGCTGGAAGGCACTATGGAAATGAGTAAGGACACCCGCCACAATCGCAGTTCCGCGGAACTCCGTGAAGCGCTTCTTGACGCCAGGGAATGCATGGGATGCACGCATGAGGGAACCCTGATCACCGACATCAACGGTTCAATTCTGGAAAGCGCTCCAAGTGCGGAACATATTCTCGAAACGCCGTCTGTTGGACTGAAGGGGCATTCGATTCAGGATTTCTGCGCGGCTACCGCCGCTTATGAAGAAATGCGCCGTCAGGCCATTCATGAAGGCCGGATATTGAATCGCTCGCTGCTGCTCTTTGCCGGGGGCCGGCAGAAGCGAAAGCTGGTGACGATTTCCATCCAGCTTTCGGGAACTCCCACAGAGCAGCGGTTGGTCCACGTGTTTCAGGACTGTGCAGATCTTCGAAGCATGGAAGAGCGATTGTTGCAGTCCGAGCGCCTGGCAACCGTCGGGCGCTTCGCCTCACAGATTGCACATGAAATCCGCAATCCCCTGAACTCGATTTCGCTCAATGTCGAGATGCTGGAAGACGAAGTTGCCGGCAATGAAGAAGCCCGGGGATTGATTCGTTCCGTT
>JBGPBY010000369.1:0-7438 GCA_041481485.1 Terriglobia bacterium | reverse complement strand
CGCTGAGCATCGGTGAAAAGATTCAGGAGATCCAAAAGACTTTGCCTCCTGGCGTTCGCCTCAAGACTTTCCTCGATCGCAGTACGCTGGTCGATCAGACGATTCACACTGCCACTCGCAACCTCATTGAAGGCGGAATCTTCGTGATGGTCGTGCTCTTCTTGTTTCTACTGCAACTGCGGGCTGGCTTGATTGTCAGCAGTGCCATTCCGCTCTCGATGTTGTGCGCGATTATCGGCATGCGTTACTTCAATATATCCGCAAACCTGATGAGTCTGGGAGCCATCGACTTTGGACTTATCGTGGATGCGGCGGTGATTATCGTCGAAAACTGCGTACGGCGCCTCGCGGAAGCTCGAAAGCAACTCGACAGGACATTGACGCACGAGGAACGGTTGCAACTCATCGGCGATGGGACCATCGAGGTCCGCCGCGCCAGCCAGTTTGGCGAAATCATCATCATCGCGGCATACATCCCAATTGTGTCGTTGGTGGGCATCGAAGGGAAGATGTTTCGGCCAATGGCATTCACCGTCATCCTGGCGCTTTCCGGCGCTTTGGTCTTGAGCCTCACGCTCATTCCGGCACTCTGCGCCATGTTCCTGCGCGAACCAAAGAAGAGCAGCGCACACGATACAAACCCGATTGTCGATATGTTTAGAAAAATATACGAACCGGCCCTCCGATGGACACTATTTCGTCCTCGGCTCACTGCCATCTGCGCAGCAATCCTCGTCGTCGGATGCGCCACCTTGATACTGTCCCTCGGTAGCGAATTTCTGCCCAAACTGGATGAAGGATCGATCGCGATTAACTTGGTCCGTTTACCCAGCGTATCCCTAACGCAAGCAGTCGAGATGACCGGAGCAGCTGAACGAGCCTTGAAGGAGTTCCCGGAAGTGCAAACGGTAGTAAGCCGGCTGGGCAGCCCTGAAATTGCAACCGATCCCATGGGCCCGGACATGGGTGATACCTATGTCGTGCTGAAACCGCGCAGCGAATGGACATCTGCTTCAACCAAGGAGGAGCTTGTAAATAAGATGTCGATGCGGCTCGAAGCGGTTCCCGGAATGGCCTATTCCTTCTCACAACCGATTGAGTTTCGCATGATGGAATTGATTGAAGGCACCGGATCGCGATCGGACGTGGTCGTCAAGCTGTATGGGGAAGATCTCAAGGTTCTTCAGGACACGGGTCAGCATATGGCCCAGATCCTCGGCAAGGTTCCCGGAGCGGCGGATGTCAAGGTTCAACAGACCAGCGGCTTACCGGTTCTGGAAATCAAAATCGATCGCGAACGTGTGGCACGGTATGGCATCAACATTTCCGATGTCCAGGATGTCGTACGAACAGCCGTGGCCGGAACAGAAACCACACAAATACTTGAAGGAAGTAAGCGTTTTGCGCTGGTCGCGCGCTTCAGTCCCGCATCTCGGTCCAATTCCGAGGCTCTCCGGAATTTACCTGTGAGTACACCGAATGGAACCACGCACATCCCTCTGGGGCAACTCGCCACAATCTCCGAGCAGGAAGGGCCTTCTGTAGTCAGCCGCGAAGAAGGCGAGCGGCTCACGACAGTTGAAGTCAACGTACGGGGACGGGATATCGGCAGCTTTGTAACAGAAGCGAGGGACGCCGTGGACCGTCAACTCAAATTACCGGCGGACTATCACATGCAATGGGGTGGCCTCTGGGAGCATCTTGAAAGCGGACGGAATCGACTCCTGCTAGTCGTGCCCGTGACCTTCTTTATTGTTTTCCTTCTGCTCTTCACGACGTTTCAGTCATTGAAGCAGGCCGCGCTGATCTTCACGGGCATTCCATTTGCCGTGTCGGGAGGTGTTCTCTCTCTTGTCATTCGACAGATGACCTTCTCCATGAGTGCGGGCGTTGGTTTCATTGCAGTGTCTGGCGTGGCCGTACTGAACGGAGTCGTCATGGTCGCGTTTATCAATCAACTCCGAGGAGAAGGACTCGCCCTTACGGACGCAATTGCGAGGGGTGCATTGACGCGCCTGCGACCTGTGCTGATGACCGCGCTGGTCGCGAGCCTGGGGTTTGTGCCGATGGCGATTTCTGCCGGAGCAGGAGCAGAAGTTCAACGACCGCTGGCAACGGTGGTGATTGGGGGGTTGATCACATCGACGCTGCTCACACTGTTCGTCCTGCCTGCGCTATATCGCTGGCTGGAAGCACGAAAGTCAGACGAGCCCCTGAAAAACGTTTTGGCTTTGTGATGATTTGTTATGGGTGTTTCTATCCCTGGAACTGACGGAGATTTTATGTTCAAACGAATGGTTCTCATTCCTATCATTATCCTGACGGTGGTTGCTCCAGTTCAGGCCAAAGAGAAAGCCATCTCCGGAGTTCTGACAAAAGTTGCGCCGGGGATGGTCGAAATTAAGATTAACAAGCTGAAAACTCAAACGGTGTTCCTGGACGCAGAAACGACTTACGAAAAGACGACCATATACAAGCGTATGGCGATAGACCGCCATGCGGATCTGCATTCTCTGAAGATTGGCACGCGAGTGCGCATCGAGGTCCGTCCGGACAATCCCATGCTGGCCCGCAAGGTATGGATCGTTGTTGAGTAATGTCATGACGTCTGGTTACGGCTTGTTCATGCAGAGCGATCTTTGAGTATGAATCGATTCTGCGGGAAGGAATATTTCGCTATCCTCACTAGCCGAGGCAGGCATCGATGAGACTCACCGTAGTCATGCCGATTGTATTGATATGGAGTTCGCTTGCTTACGGTCAGGATAACGATACCGTTAGTCCCGAGCGTCCGAGGTTCTCCAGCAGCTCGGATCTCGTTCCGGGCGGACATATTCAGCTTGAAGGTGGAAGCAGTCGTGTGAGGTACGGCAAATCATCCGGTTATCATGCCGGTGAGGTGCTTATTCGCTTCGGCCTTTCGGATCGTATCGAAATGCGCGCTGCTGTCCCGTCGTATATTGTTGTCAGCGGTCCAGTCGGTCGGGTTTCGGGAGCAAGCGACACTTTGGTTGAAAGCAAAATCCGATTCAGATCTGGCGATAGAGCTTCATTCGGCGTACTCGCCAGCGCGGTCCTTCCGAGTGGGACCCTCAGAGTCGCCGAACACACATTCCAGCCGGGCGCAACTCTCATTTCCGATCTAAAGCTAAGAAAGTTCGTGGGCGTGACTACAAATGTCGGTTATTCTCGCGCGACGAAAAACGGGCAACGATACAACTATACCTACGCGGTTTCGACAATCAATGTCACGTTGCAGGGGAATATGAGCGTCTTTACCGAAGTTTATATTTACCACCAGCAGACTGGACCGGTTCAAAAATATGTTGCCACCGGTGTGGCCTGGACCCTCGCCAAACGGACGGCATTTGATATTAACGCCGGAGTCGGCTTGCCTCACAATGGTGTTCATGGCCCCGATCATTACTTCGGAATTGGAATATCACATCTGTTCTAATCTCCGTGATCGACATTCTTAGAAGTAATCGTTCCAACAGTGAAGTATCGCTGTCTGAAAGTGTACCCCACGCTATAGGTGACATTCTTCCCGCCGCCTGAAGGCTAACGGTCTCCGCGGTTGTGCTTGAACCCAAGTTTCGGAAGATTCTTACCGGAACACATTTGGCTTTCCGCTGTTGTAAAGACTCTGACCAATTGAACATTCGGTTAGTGGATCTTGGGTCATAGTTTGACACTCCGAAGCCGCAACGCATTTCCAATCACGGAAACCGAACTGAATGTCATTGCGGCGCTCGCAATCATCGGACTGAGCAAGAGACCGGTGAAGGGGTAAAGCAATCCCGCTGCAACAGGAATGCCCAACATGTTGTAAACCAAACCCAGAAAAAGGTTCTGCCGGATGTTCCGCATCGTCATTCGACTGAGTCCTCGTGCACGAACGATCGCACGCAGATCGCCTTTCACCAATGTGACTCCCGCACTCTCCATAGCGACATCCGTCCCAGTGCCCATTGCAATTCCAACCTGGGCCTGTGCGAGAGCTGGGGCGTCATTGATCCCATCACCGGCCATCGCGACGAGCCGTCCCTCTTTTTGAAGTGCGCGAATGGCATCGATCTTGTGCTCGGGCGATACCTCGGCTCGAACATCATCTATTCCAAGCTGGCGCGCCACCGCTTCGGCGGTCGTGCGGCTGTCGCCAGTCAGCATGACAATCCGAAGACCCAGTTCACGTAGCATCCCTATGGCTTCGGCCGATGAAGCTTTTATGGGATCGGACACGCTGACCAGGCCCGCCGCCTTGCGCTCAATCGAAACAAACATTACCGTTTGACCGTCATTCCGCAATTCTTCGGCTTTCTGCCGCAGCCCCTCCGATTCAATTGTCAATTCTTCGAATAGAGCTGCGTTGCCGAGGGCGACCTCACGGCCTTCGACAAAACCCACGACACCTTTACCGGTTATGGACCGAAACCCTGATACAACGCTGAGAGGAATGCCGCGCCCTTCTGCGCCGCTGACAATCGCCGACGCCAGCGGATGCTCACTGCCCCGCTCAAGGCTTGCTGCGAGTCGGAGCAGATCCGCTTCCGCAACAGTACCGGCAGGCACAACGGATGTCAGCTTCGGCTTACCTTCGGTAAGGGTCCCTGTCTTATCGAGAGCCAGCGTATCGACCTTCTCCAGAATCTCAAGCGCTTGGGCATCTTTAATTAGAACTCCAGCAGACGCGCCACGCCCCACTCCCACCATGATCGACATGGGCGTCGCCAGACCCAACGCACACGGACAGGCGATGATGAGCACCGCAACCGCATTCAGAAGTGCATAACCGAAACGCGGCTCCGGACCGACGAACGCCCACACAATAAATGTCGCCACAGCTATGGCCACAACGGCGGGTACGAAATAGGACGAAACGACATCAGCCAGGCGTTGAATCGGGGCACGGCTGCGCTGTGCCTGACTCACCATCTGCACAATTTGTGAAAGCAGCGTGTCGCGGCCCACACGTTCCGCGCGGAACAAAAACGACCCGGTTCCATTGATGGTTCCACCAACCACGGGATCGCCTACGGACTTCTCGACGGGTATCGGTTCCCCGGAAACCATGGATTCATCCACGAAGCTTTGGCCCTCGAGGACTACGCCATCGACCGGAAGTTTTTCGCCAGGTCTGACACGCAGTTTCATTCCGACGTGTACCTGGTCTAAAGGAATATCCCGCTCGCTACCGTCATCCGCAACGAGACGCGCTACTTTGGGAGCGAGGCCCAGCAACGCACGTAAAGCACTGCTGGTCCGGCTGCGAGCTCGCAATTCCATAACCTGACCCAGGAGCACGAGAGTTGTAATCACCGCCGCTGCTTCAAAATAGACCGGGATGCGGCCCATATGATCGCGGAACGATTCTGGGAAAATGCTGGGCGTGATTGCTGCTATGGCGCTGTAGACGTAGGCAGTTCCCGTTCCTAACGCGATCAGTGTGAACATGTTCAGACTGCGGTTGACGATCGATCTCCATCCCCGTTGGAACAACGGCCACCCCGCGATGAGAACAACTGGGGACGAGAGGATCAATTGAAGCCACGTCGCCCAAACGGTCATAGCGTATTGGTGGAAACTCGGAATCCAATCCGACATGGATATCATTAGAACTGGCACCGTTAGCGCAGCACCCGTCCAAAAGCGCCGCGTCATATCGACGAGTTCGGGATTCACAGGTTCACTTTCTTCGACAATGCGGGGTTCTAGCGCCATTCCGCATTTCGGACACGCTCCCGGTTCCGTCCTCACAATCTCCGGATGCATCGGACAGACCCATTCCGTCTTCGTCTTTGGCGCTGCAACTATCAGGGGTTCGAGCGCCATACCGCATTTCGGACAAGGCCCTGGGAAAGACGCTTCAACTTCAGGATCCATTGGGCAGACGTACGATTCGGCTTCTTCCACAATGGCAGGTTCCTTTCGAGGCGCCAGATATGATTTTGGATTCTCCTGAAAGCGTTCCAGACAGCGCTTGCCACAGAAGTAGTACGTTGTTCCATCATGTTCGGTCTTGCTGGCCGCTTTTTCCGGGTGCACATTCATCTTGCAGACCGGATCTATTTCGGATGAAACGGAATTCGTTGAACCGCTCGGTTCTAAAGAACTCAGATTTACAAGTCCCGTGAGTGGAACGAGTGGACGGACGTAGTTCTCCGGCTGCGCCTTGAATTTCTCCATACAACCACGGCCGCAGAAGTGGTAATTCTTGCCGTTATATTCCGCAGTCGATTTCCCGGCTGCCGGATCTACTGTCATCCCGCACACCGGATCTTTCACCACATTGTCATTGATGTTCGTACTCATCGACCCCTGCTCATCGTGCATGCCGATAGAACAAATTGGTGAGCTCTTCGTATGTCTTTGTGGCCTTCTTGTCGTCGCCGGAACGCAAGGCATCCGTTGCGCAATGTTGCAAATGGTTTCGAAGCAGGATGCGTTCTACAGCGCGCAAGGATTCGTGTATTGCGGACATCTGAGTCAGGATGTCGGGACAATAACGCTCTTCATCCACCATTTTCTGAATTCCACGAATCTGACCTTCGGCGCGTTTCAACCGCAGCAATGTTTGGTTTTTGGCCTCCACATTAACGGATAAGGCATACGGCCCATTGGCAGTTTTAGCTTTCATGAATAAACCATATACCCGTATGGGGTATTGTACAAATGTGATTATTCAAAGAACTGGCGTTTATGATTCCTTCGGCTCCGACGCAACTGCATGTTTCCGCAGTTCACCCTCACGTAACCACGTGAAGATGACCGGTGTGACAATGAGCACGTGGAGCAGCGAACTCACCATTCCCCCAAGAACTGGCGTAGCAAGAGGCTTCATGACTTCAGCGCCCGTTCGTGTGGACCACATGATCGGCAGCAACCCGGCAACGACCGTGGCGACTGTCATGATTTTTGGCCGCAGGCGCAAGAGTGCCCCCTCGATGACCGCTTCCCGCAGAGTTTCCTTAGTCAAAGGACCTGTCTTGGCGATTTTCCGCCGTACGGCTTCTTCCAGGTAGATCACCATGACGACTCCGGTCTGAACCGCTGTTCCGAAGAGCGCGATGAACCCAACCCAGACCGCCACGGAGAAGTTGTAGCCAAGAAACTTCAGCAGGAAGACTCCCCCGGTTAGCGCAAACGGCACGGCCAGCAGGACGTGTAGTGCTTCCCGGACCGAGTTGTACGTCATATAGAGCAGCACAAAAATGATCACGAGGACGACTGGAATTACGATTTGCAGCCTCTTTTTGGCGCTGATCTGGTTTTCGTACTGGCCGCTCCACTCGATGTAATAGCCGGGCGGCATTTTCACCTCGCGGGCGACGGCGCGCTGCGCCTGATCCACGAAGCGGCCAACATCGCGTCCGCGCACGTTCATTAGCACGCTCCCTCGCAATAGGCCGTTCTCGCTGCTGATCATGGAGGGTCCCAT
>JBGPBY010000368.1:0-7456 GCA_041481485.1 Terriglobia bacterium | reverse complement strand
GGTACCCCTCACCGGCCGCTACGCGGCCCCCTCTCCCGTTGGGAGAGGGATCACTTGATCGACCATCCCTACAGTTGCTCCCCTCGGCAGTCACGGCCGTGCCGTCGACTTTCGAGAGGGTTACAGTGAAGCTGTTTTCATCGAGCGTTCCCACGAAGCGCGGTAGAAAGGTTATCGATTCTCCAAAGTTCCGTCGAATCTGTGATGTCGCTAAATATGAGTGTGACGCCGTCCGGGCCTACGGCGAGCGGGTGTCTCACTTGCGTTATGGGGAGTCCCGTCGGATCGCTCTTGCCGGTCTTCGCATTCCAGCGCATCAGTTGTCCCGCTCCATCCTGGTTTGCTCCCAAAAAGAACAGGTACTCTCCACTGGGACTCCAGGCCAGCATGCCTTCGTAAGCAAATGGCTGGAGGTCGCGATAGCCGGTCCCATCCACGCCGATTTGAAGCAGGTGTGAACCGGAAATCATGGCGAGGGTGCGTCCGTCGGGACTCAGTGCGATGTCATCAATGTAGCCCGTGGACTTCAAGGTCCATATCTGCTTTTGCTCTCCTGTCTTTAGATTAAGACTGACGATACTTCCGATTCGGTCCATTGGATTCTGCAATGCCATGTAGACGATATCGTCGTTCGCGGAAATGGCAAGGCTCCGGATTTGGAACGGCGGAGTGCTCTGAGCGAGATTTTCGAGAGCCGTAAATTCACCGGTCTTTAGGTCAAGTCGGAATAGCCGCCGGCGTCCCCCCGGTAAAATCAGCAGGCTCGCGCCATCGTGAAACCACATCACTGGTGCAGCCGGGGCGTTTCTGTTGTAGACATGCTCTTCTCCGCCTGCGACTGAACGCACCACGATTTGATCGAAAACATTGCTGTCATTGCCGGGTCGGCGTCTCAGGAATGCGAGCGATTTGCCATCCGGTGATAGTGCGGGATCTTTATTCGAATCGACGAAGCTGTCCAGAATCCGGGTCGCCCGGCCCTGGATTTTGCCGCTTGCGTCCAATTTGGCGGTAAAGAGGTCAAAGGGATAAATGCGTTCGCCGCTTGCACTACGCGGTGTCGAATCCTTCACGTAGTAATAAGAACCCGCTTGCGTCATGCCAATCGGAGAGATTCTTCCGGCGTCCGCCATTACAGGTGAAAGGCTGCCGGTCTCCGGTTTCCCATCCGTCACTGCCACGGACCACAACGTAAACTGCCCGGAGCGATTGCTCACGAACAGAATGTGACGGCCATCGGGCGTCCAGACAGGGGACTCATTAGTACTGTTTCCCTTTACCAGTTCGGTTAATCGGGAACCGTCGGCCGCAATGAGGTAAATGTACTGGTCCGCAGAGTCCGGAGGAGCCGGCGATACATAGCCACTCAGTGCTTTCGACGGATTCGTGGCAAGCGCAGAATAGGCGATGTATCTCCCATCGGGTGAGAGGCTCGGACTAGTGCGCAAACGCCAGCCCAGCGATTGAAGCGGCTTGATGTCCCCACCGGACGCGGGTATCCACGCCAACCGCCAGGTTTGATCGTGGCTCTCCACTGTGACGAGTATGGACCGGCTATCGGGTGACCATGCGACGGGCCAGGCGGTATCTTCACGACTATCGACGAGCACTGAGGCATGAGCGCCGGGCTCGTTGGGCATGACTCGCAGCTGATGTTTTCCTTCCTCTGTTCGGAAAAGAAAAGCGATCCGCTTCCCATTGGGTGAAATAAGCGCAGTATCGATTTCTTCATCCGACTCCCATGCTCCCGCTTTGGCAAACAAGCGCGCAGTCTTTCCCGTGGACATGTCTCGAACCGCAAGGTCTCCAGTCAGCCAGTGGGGCCGGGACAGGAACCGCCCATCCGGAGAAATGAACGCCCCGCTATCCGCATCGTCACCGGTAGTGACGAGCTGCGCTGTTGGAATACCTGGCGAACGGGCAACGCCCAGGACTTCCAGACGTTCTCTCGCCTCGGCGACCGCTTCCAATTGACTCGAGAATTCCTTCACGACGCGGTCATACGCTTTCTGTGCGTCGGCACTGCCGAGTTTTTCGTAAAGGCGGCCGATTTCCAAAAGCGCTTTCGCCTTTTCGTCGCGGTTGGCTCGAGCGTTATTGAGAATTTTCTGATAGGCCGCGATCGCCCCCTTCAAGTCTCCATCACGAATTTCTTTTTGCGAGGCAGCCTTGAATTGAACATCGATGTCTGCACTATTTCGCTGCTGCCCTACAGCGACGGCGGATAGCAGCACCATCGACACCAGCGCAAAGGCCCGCCATTGGTTAAGCTTCATCTGTTTCTCCATGATCTTGTCCTCCTGCGACCGCAAGTTACGGCAGGAAGTTCCTTGTGAAATAACCGCCATGTCATGAGATTGTCCGGGTTCAACCATCGAATCGATATCCGGCGCCCCGGATACTGAACAGATAGCGCGGTTCTGCGGGAGCAGGCTCAATCTTTTTCCGCACGTTAGCGACCTGATTGTCGACAACGCGGTCAGTAACGAAAGTCTCGCGACCCCATACTTCGTCCAGCAATTGCTGGCGTGTCAGCACACGGCCCCGATGCCGGACAAGAGCGGCAAGAAGTTTGAACTCAACCGGAGTGAAGCTCTGCGCAATGCCGTCGCGACGAACTTCATGTCGCGAGAAGTCGACTTCGATGTTTCCGAAGCGATAGACCTCCGGGAGTTCTCCAGTGGAGCGGCGGAGGGCGGCCTTGACACGGGCGCGAAGCTCGCGCGGGCTATAGGGTTTGGTGACGTAATCGTCGGCGCCGATTTCCAGGCCGAGAACTTTCTCGGCTTCCTGTGTCCGAGCCGTCAACAGAATGATGGGCATCCGAAGACCGGCGCGCCGGAGTTCGCGGCATACCTCAAAGCCGTCTTTGCCGGGCAGCATTACATCCAGCAGTATCAGGTCGAAACCGCGTTCGCGCGCCCGGCGCGCGGCGTCCTCACCATTACCGGAAGTCTCCACCTCATAGCCTTCCTGCCGGAGATCGTCCTCGAGAGCCATGGCGATTCCGATTTCATCCTCAACGATGAGAATGCGCGCGGTCACGAGGCGGTCACCGGCAATTGGATGGTGAATGTTGTTCCACGCCCCGGAGCGCTTTCGAGCACGATCGATCCACCGTGAGCGTGAACAATGTGCTGCGTCATGGCCAGACCGATGCCTGTACCGGGAACATTCAAAGCTTTTGAAGCAGAGCCCCTGACGAACTTGTCGAAAATAATCTTCTGTTCCTCTGCGGGAATACCGACACCGTCGTCGTGAATGCGGATCGCAAGACGGTTTCCATCTCGCGCCAGATGCACGTCGACGACAGACGAGTTTGGAGAATACTTGACGGCGTTCTCAAGGAGGTTCCGAAGCGCGCGTGAAATAGCCTCGCGATTGGCTCGGATTGTGGTGGTTCGAGGCAGCACACCGTTCGTTGTCAGTTCTACCCGATGGGAGGCGGTGTGAAAATCGGCGATGGCGGTTTGTGTCAGTTCGACGGGATCCATTGTCTCAAACGAGTACTCGCTCCTTCGGGCTTCCATGCGCCCGAATGCCAGAAGTCCTTCAACAAGGCGATGAAGTCGTTCCGTTTCTCGTGCCATGACGCTGTAGTAATCCCGGCGGCGGCCTTCAGAAAGCACAGCATCGTTGGAAAGAAGTTCCGTCATGTGACGCAACGCCGTCAACGGTGTGCGGAATTCATGAGATACGGCCGAGACGAAATCGGACTGCAGCCGGGCAACCGCGAATTCCCGCGCGGCCGCTCGCATCGTGAAATATCCGCCGAGTACAGTCAGCAGTGCCATCAGACCAAGCCCGGCCCACAGCAGACGACGACGCTGAAGAAATTCGGCTGAATCGGCGCCGGGATTTGCTCTGGAGATTCGAATAGTCCATGGCAAACTCGTGTCCGTTGCCTTTCGAACCACGGTCAATGTTCCTGGAGGCGTCGGATAACCGAAAACTTCATGACCTTCAAGGTCTGACAGCGCAATGTTAACGCCCTCATCTTTCCATGCTTTTCCCCATTGCGATTCCACATAGCGGGCGCCCGCGGCAAGTGCGGTGAATTTGCCGTTCGAGACCCGCCATACCGCCAGTATCGGACGATCTCCTGCCCATAGGCTGCGCCAGCGCGCGTCCACCGATCGGTCTCGCGGGGTTTCCTTCCACTCGTTCCGGAGCCACTGTACGCTTTCCGCAAATGCGATACTCTCCGGAGATGGCGCACGCGGTTGTGCTTCCGGCGGAAACATGCGGCGCGCTTCTTCGAAATACAACCCATGCGTGCCGCGATCGAGCATCCACCGGCCCTTCTCAAAGTCGGCGTTTAATGCTTGCGCCAGCTGCAGGAGATCGGACTGATGGCCCATCTCTTTGAGGATGGAGCACTGCGCCTGAAGCGCAAACAGATCGGCGGGTGTGCCATCGCTGAGGGAGAGAGGGCCGAGCTTCTCCAACTCTTTGTAGACGGACAGTGCGTCTTCACGCTGCCCGTTCTTTTTATAGTTCGCTGCGAGGCGGGCTAATGCCGCTGCCCGCATGCCGGAATCCCGGGAACGAGAGAGGGTGCGAAAGGCAGCGATCGCAGCGGGGAAATTCATTTGCCGATACTCGAGTTCATCGCCCTCGGCGAACGCTTCCTGCCGAAGGTTCGCGGGGAGTGGCGTTTCAGGGTAATAAATCAAGCGGGGCTTTGCGTCGATACCCCTGGGGCTGAATTCCACGATCACCGCGTCGCCGGGAGGATCGCGTTGCACGTCGAATCGTTCGGCGGTTTCGGCCAGACGCCGGGCCAGATTCGACACGACAAGTTCTGCAGCGCGGTCGAGCCGGTCCCGCAAACGCTGGACTTCGAGTTCCCGATCTTGTTGAAGCAGACTAGAACTCAGCCAGACCAACGCTGCGACAGGAATCAGAGTCACCGTCAGGAAAAGGATCAACACGCGCCTGGGAGCGCGAGTCAATCGGCCAAACCGCATCTTAACCCTCCACGAACATGCGAATGCGAGAGTCTATCGCTGTCACGTCATCGGCAGCCCATGTAATTGTCATGGGTTTGTCAGGAGTGTGATGAATGCGCTTCCCCCTTTGCCAAACTTGCAATCGAGGTCTTCGCCGGTTAGATTTTAATCAAATTCCGGAGACGCTCGATGAATACGCTCTTGTTGTGGCTGACTCTCTTGATGCAAGGGGTTCCTCCTCTGCCAAATCAGGGTGGAACGGTCACTGGTATTGTAAAGTCCGCCGACGGCACTCCCGCCGCTAATGTGCGTGTCGTGGCGATGGTCCCTCCGGATTCGCCGCAGGATGTCGCCGGAATCGCATCCATGGCGACGCTCGCGGAAACCGATGAGAACGGCCGTTACCGTCTCGATAACGTTCCTCTGGGACGGTATCTCATCGCAGCGGGGCGGATCGATGCGCAGACGTATTATCCCGGATTTCTGGACGTGGCAAAGGCGTCAAAGGTCCTGGTTACTGCGGGAAATACTTTGACCGGCATCAACTTCACCCTGAATGATTCCAGTGGAGGACGGGCGTCCAACTCCGGTTTTGCTTTGGTTTCTTCTCTTCCTTCTGCGGATGTGCCGTTCAAGTTTAGCGGGACGAAGATTCCGATATCGTATCCAGGCGGGTACCCTAAATTGGTGTTGACCAATGTCAAAAATGGTCAGCGATGGACGGCAACCATGGATCGACTGTCCATCAACGTGGGACCGACCCAGGGATCCGGAAGCAGCAGCGAGTCTTACAACGTTTCCATCGAAGATTTTCCGGCGGGTTATTCGATAAAGTCCATGACGTCCGGTCCGGTCGATTTGGCGCAGAAACCATTTCAGATTCCGGCGGGGAGATTTTCAACTTCCAGGGTTGTGATTGCGGTTTCGATACAGCAGGCACTGGGTCTCCTCAATTCCGGCGCCGTACAGCCGCAGGCACCTCCACCGTCACCGGCACCGGTTCCGAATGCCTCATCCATTGTTATCGAGTTGAACTATGCCGCACCGCCAGCCCCCGCAACCGGTATCCGGGTTGCCGGCAAATTCAATGGGAATATCGGAGCCCGCTCGTTCTATATCTCGAACATTCAGGGAACCACGTATTCCGATGGAACGTTCGAATTCGCTGGCGTTCCACCAGGCCGGCACGTGATTACGTCACGCAACAATTCGGCTGGCGCTAATCCACTCGGGGCGGTGCTTGTTGTGGGTGGCCGCGATGTGGAAGACGTCAAATTGGAAGAATTCGCCGTGCTGCCGATGGAATTCGCATCGCAACCTCAATCGGATACTCGTCCGGCTGGATCAAAGCTTCCGTTGCCATCTTTGAACGGCAGGGTTGTGGATCAAACTACAGGGACGGGCATCGGTCAGGGAGTTGTCTATTTCAGCGGCCAGGAAATGATTTCTTTCCGATTGCAACCGGATGGCAGTTTTCAGATTCCCCATCTCCTACCGGGCAGCTATAAGCTTGAGATTCAGGTGTTCGGCCACATCAATGTGAGCCGCGACCTTGTCATAGCGGACGAGAACCTCGATATCGAATTCCGCTCCGCCAACTTCTTCGCGCAATAGAATCAACAGGACTGTAGGTATAGAATGCCCGTGTTTCGGACTGTGGTGGTGCAGGTTGAAAACCAGATGACCTCCGGGAACAATGGAACAGAAAGGGGACTCTCCGATGCGCAAGCTTGTTGGCTTTTTAACTTTGGTCCTGGCGGGGTCAGTGCTGTTCGCTGCGGATGGTGACGACGAACGGGAACGTCTCGAGAGCAGCGCGGTAGTCCTGGAAGAGATCCTGAAAATTCCGGATGGGCTTCCCAAAGAACTACTGAATAAGGCGGAATGTGTGGCGATCATGCCGTCGGTCAAGAAGTTCGCTCTGGGCGTGGGCGGCAGTTATGGCAAGGGAGCCCTCGTCTGCAGGACAGGAGAGAAGTTCACTGGATCGTGGGGCGCGCCTGCAATGTATCGCCTGGAGGGAGCCAGCATCGGCTTTCAGCTCGGAAGCCAGGCAACCGATTTCCTCTTGTTGATCATGAACCCCAAAGGCGCGGATTCATTGCTCAAGAGCAAAGTGAAGTTGGGTGCCGATGCGGCGGTCGCGGCGGGACCCAAAGGGCGTGCGGCAATTGCGGCCACGGATGCTGCGATGCGAGCGGAAATCCTCACGTATTCCCGCTCCCGCGGCTTATTTGCCGGAGTGTCTCTCGAAGGCTCAACGCTGCGCGAGGACAGTGGCGCAAACGAAAAGCTCTATGGGCACAAGATCACGGCACGAGAGATCGTCAGAGGCGGCAAGGGCGGAGGCGGCCAGCGACTGGTCGGCCTTTTGCAGAAAGCGTCCCCGCAGAATGGGTCGGATCCCGCGTCGTTGAAATAACGAATCTGCTGCTCGCCGAAATTGCCAAACTCATCTATTCCCTGCTGTAGGGGCACGCTATCAAGGTGTGAATGAATGCGAT
>JBGPBY010000367.1:0-7464 GCA_041481485.1 Terriglobia bacterium | reverse complement strand
TGGCGCGAAATGCGCGCGCCAGAGCCACGCCCAAGTCCACTCCGAACCTCGATGCTGGCGAAAAATCCACGGCGACCAGAATATTTTGGATTTTCATGATCCGCTCTCCTTCCTGTGACTATTCGTGCACGCCGAGGGCCGTAAAACTGAGAATGCTTCCAGGCCGACGCTGGTGTTGGGAGTCTTTATCGCATTGGTACGCGAAGCAACCATCAGAGATGACGGCAACTTGTCGATGTGGGCTTTTCCGTTGTTTAGCATGGGGAGTGAACCAGGGGAGAAGCGTGAGAGCGGTCAGGCTCGAGCAAGCCTGGCCGCATTGTCCAGGGACATTTTTATGCTGCCTGGATATCGACTTTGCGGGGTTTCACTTCTTGCGCAATTGGAGCGACGATCGTCAACAAGCCGTTCTTGATCTCGGCCTTGACTTTGTCGGAATCCACTTTCTTCGGGAAGTGAATCGACCGGAAGAGAGACTCGCTTTGGAACTCGCTTCTATAGACTTGGCCTTTTTCCTCTTTCTTTTCGGTTTTCGTCTCGCCACTCACCAGCAGGTCATCGGAGGTGACTTCGATTTTGAGATCTTTGGGATCGACCCCAGCGACCGCAACCTGAACCTCAAACTGATTGTCCTTTTCCTTTAACTCAATGGGCGGCTCCCATTTGATTTCGCGCTCGGCTGCAAACCAGTTCTCGAGATCTCTGCCCAAGACCGACCCGTTGCCCCGGAATATGTCGTAAGCACGGCGCATAATTCGTTCTTCCATCTTTTGGAGATCGTCCCAAAAGGAATCCTTTTTCTGAACTGCTACTTCTGCCATTCTTCTTGCCTTTCTTAAAATCATCGGGCGGTTCGGCCCTGGTTAAGTACATCCATGTGTCAAGGGTTCAAGCATTTGATCATCCAAAGCCCCGGAAAGCCTTGGAATCGTTCTTTGTCTTCGAATCATGAGACGCGCAGAGACTGTCGATCGGCAACTCGTCGCTTTCGAAGAACAAGAGGCAAGTGAACTCCTGACACAGATAGCAGTCCATCGTTGCAACGGTGTGACAAATTTGCAAATGCCCGTCGATCTCATACCTGAGCTGGGGGCGACCTGTCGCAGCATTCACCTTCCTTCGAAACGGGCGCCTTCTGAATCCCTTTATCTTGTGCGCCGAGCAATTCGTCCAGCCGGTTCTTCTGCGCACCTGCAGTGCCAGGATCAGTGTCAGTCCCGCATAGCAAGGTGCAGATAAGTTTTTGCCCGTTCTGTCCAATTTGAAGGGTTATCCGGAACATCCCGAAGGTGCCACAGAGCCAATTTTGCGCGAATGCAGGCGTGGTATTTCCTGTAGAACTGCAGGATCTGTTGCGGTGGCCAATCACCGGTTTCGATGCTATAGCTCTCCATAATCCGATCACCAACTTCGATGGCCCCAAGCCGCTCACATTCCAGTTTGAGAAAGGACAATTCGGACGCGGAGTCCACGACTCGGAGCGATGAATTGAACTCCAGACAATCAATGACGACGGGCTGCGGTTCCAGGCAGACATGTTCGGCACGAAGGTCGCCATGACCATCTACGATCCTCCCCGTGCCTACACGGTCATCGAACAGTTTCGTGTTTTGCTCGATGAATTCCATTCCTTCCGCGCATATCGGATCCATGAGTTGCGCGGGTAGCTCAAACTCACGCCGTCGAAGCTCCAGACAGCTGCTCTGGAACTCTTCCAATAAGCGCTTTCGGTATCGCGCGCCGCTGTTTTCAGCTGATGAGGAGATCTTGTAAAAGCCGCCAAGAAGTCTTCCGACTTTTCGAATGCCTTCGTCGGTCCATGTATGGTCCGCTATGGTTTGATCAAGCATTCTGTCGCCGGGCAACCGGCGCATTTGAACAAGCCAATCGACAGGTTGCCCAGTTCCTGCAATCATCAGGCTGCCGGCAGTAATCGTCAGGGGCACGACGCCGAGATACACGTTGGCTGCGAGACGGCGGTTCAGAACGACCTCCTGTTCGCAATCATTGCGTCGAGCTTCGAGAGAACTGAAATCCAGGTAGTCATTCCGGACAGGTTTCTTGAGCTTCCAGGCATGAGTTTCCGTCAGGAAAACCCAGGACATGTGCGTTTTCTTTGTCTCCACCGAACGAACACCATTCGGATATGCGCCCGGCAAACTTAGAAACGCTACTTTTTCATCAATACTCGGAGAAACCATTGAAATGCCCATAGTCTTCGAACGTCAGCCCCATCCCTGGTGCTGCCCGCGCCTCGAATTCTTCATCGGATACCAAGCAAGCTGGACACCACGCTGCCGGGTGACTTTCGGGATTCGCCACAAAAAGGCTCGTGCACACCAATATCGGTATGGATCATCTCACGCAGGAGAGGGCGGAATCTCAGGATTTACCCTTGAGGTCCATAGAGCTTGATCTGGAAGATGAGAAGAATCCTCGAATCAATGTCGTTGTCCGCATGGACAACAAGATTCTGAAGCACATCCTGTTCAGGCCATCACGCGTGGTTTTGCACGCATACCGGCGACGGCCGGGAGTCCCTTGAGGTTGAGACGCTAGATGCCACGACGAGAGTTCATGTTCGGCCGCGAGGCAACTCCCTGCTAGTGAGCTAGAATCAACTGGACCATCGACATCGGGTTGACAGAACAGAATCTTCTGGAAGGGACCAATCCCATGAACAACACGGACATCGCGGTTTTTTCCCTGAATAGCGGAAAAGACTTTGGAGAGCAGGTATGTGTTCATCTGCACCTGGCCCTCAGTGCCCATGAGGAACGGGAGTTTGAAGACGGCGAGCATAAGATTCGGCCGCTTGTGAATGTTCGCGGCAAGGATGTTTTCGTGATTCAGTCCCTCCACGGAGATGCCTTCCAAAGCGTCAATGACAAATTGTGCCGAATGTTGTTCTTTCTTGGTGGGCTTAGAGATGCGTCGGCCGCGAGGGTGACTGCAGTAATGCCATATCTCTGTTATGCGCGCAAGGATAGAAGAACGAAACCCAGGGACCCTCTCACGACTCGTTATGTGGCCGAACTCTTTGAGGCAATGGGTATCGACCACGCCGTCGTCCTCGATGTCCACAATCCTGCGGCTTTCCATAATGCTTGGCGCATTCCAGCCGAGCATTTAGAGGCGAAGAAACTGTTTGTTGAACACTTTGCGCCGCTCGCAGCCGCAAGGGAAGTCGTCGTCGTCTCACCCGACGCCGGTGGTGTGAAGCGCGTGGAAGAGTTTCGTCTCGCACTTGCCGACAAGTTGGGACGCGACGTTCACAACGCATTCATCGAGAAATACCGCAGTGCAGGCGTCGTCACCGGCCACGCCTGCGTTGGCGACGTGGCCGGCAAGACTGCAATCATTCTCGACGATTTGATCAGCAGCGGAACGACGATCGCACGTGCGGCCGAAGCATGCGTGGCACGAGGCGCTGTTTCCGTGTACGCCGGTGCAACCCACGGCGTTTTCAGCAGCAAAGCAAATGAAGCGCTTTCGAACCCTGCAATCGCGGGAATCGCGATCACGAACAGCGTTCCGCCTTCATTGCGGACTTTGGATCGTATTCAAAACAAGCTGTCCGTTCTCGATGTGAGCGGACTGGTTGCTTCTGCAATAGAACGAATACACTCCGGCGGGTCACTCGTGGAACTGCTGGGATCCTCGTGAACTATTGTGCCGCTGCGACGAACGACTTCATCAGCGTGATGACTTCCTCATCGCGGACCGGATCAAAATCCCGATAAAACGCGCCAATGGCGCCCAGCCACTCGGGAATGTGCAAAACAACAAGATCATCCACTTCAGTCCGCAGCTTCTTAACGATATCTGGAGCTGCGACCGGAACAGCAACCACGACTCTTTTCGGGTGGCGCTTCCGTATTTCGTGGATCGCTGCCAGCATGGTCAATCCCGTCGCCAGGCCATCATCGACGATGATGGCGATTTTGTCTTTTACTTCAATGGGGGGCCTGCCCTGTAGAAACAGAGCACGTCGCCGTTGCGCTTCCTTCAATTCGGAAGCTACTGCAGACTCGAACCAGACTTCATCCACCGCCGCGATTTCGTCCTGGTTAATTATCGTGTAGCCATCTTCGGCAACAGCACCAATGGCGTACTCGGGCTGGAAGGGGTGACCAATCTTCCGAACAACGAGAAGATCCAGAGGCGCCTCGATGGAACGAGCGACTTCAACCGCCAGCACGACGCCACCACGGGGCAAGCCGTACACGACAACAGGTTGGTTCCGATACCGGATAAGGGCCCGAGCCAGTTTCTTTCCTGCGTCGATGCGATCTGCAAAGACCACGTTCCACCTCCCTTATCCCTACAGCATTTCGAGTGCCAAATTTTCTGGAGACCTTGTCTTTCTCTGCGTCTTGGTGCGTTACATGCAAGTAATTGGGATCTCATACGAAAGGTCAGTCCAATGACGAGGCGATACACGAGTGCAGATGATCCAAGGTAGTAATGCGGGATTTCGCGATTGGACCGAGCCATCGCAGCGAACGTCTTACGAGTTCCGGCCAGTGCGCTGTTTCGTGTCGGTGAAGACTGGAATGTTTTCGTCATGTCTGGTGGAATTGCGAAATCGCGTCGTGTCGAGATCGGCCACCGGAACGCACTCTATGTGGAAATTGAAGGTGGAGTGCAGATGGGCGAGATCATTGTGCTCCATCCATCCAACGACATCAAAGATGGCGTTTCAATCAAAACGCGCCCCCAATAGCCGTTTAATTTGTATCTGCGGCCTGCGGAGAATCCAGGGGCGCGATGTGTTAACGCAAGCCGCGGAGTTTCCAGCCTACTAATACAAGCCATGCGGCGAAAAATGCCTGGCACCCGAGAGTAAGAATGGGTCCGATTGCGTAGGGATATGAACCAACAATGTCGAGTGACCCAGTAGCGATGCCCAGGTAAGCGACGCCCTTCCCGTAAACGCCGTGCATCATCGCCAGACTCAGCACGATGACGGCGATTCCCATCATCAGATCGATGGCGTGGAAGCCTCCGTAGAACAAGGCGACGGCAAACTCTGCAAGGGGCGGAGTCGCGATTCTTATGCCATACACGGGATAGACAAGTCGGCCGTGGACAATCAGCAACATGATGAGCACTGGGATCATCGCCGCGATGATCCCGCAACCTAACGCAGTCTTGACTCTGTCAATGCCGACGAGACTGTGAGAGAGCGCAATAACCGCGGGAACCAAAGCGATTCCCGCAAAGAACAGGATCTCGCTGACGAGCGAAAGAGCAACCTTCGATGATTCAATCCACGCGAGGATCTCCACACCATTCGATGGCGGCGGGCCGGCAATTCGCTCAAGCACCGCTCGGGTAAGAAACAAGACTCCGCTGAGAATCATTGATATTCCGCCGAATTTGTAAAGTCCTTTCAATTCATTCGACATGGTGAGATCTCCATTCGGTTGTCGTGACAACAATCAAAGCGGCCAAAGCAGAGCCATCCGGCTCTTGCGAGTCACAATCCTGGCAGGAATGGCGATGGACGTCATATCCAATTGCCGGTCTAATTGGATTTGAGCGCCGCTCCGCTTTTACCAGGAAGCACAATGGAACCACTATGACTTTGATATCTGCTGCACCGTTCCTGGTGATGGATCCGCTCGGCAACATTGCATTATTTCTGACTGCGTTATCGAGGGTCGAACCTGGAAGGCAGCGCAGCGTCATCGCCCGTGAACTGCCGATTGCGCTGGTCGTGCTTTTATCATTTCTTTTTGTCGGTCATCCCTTCCTGAAGCTGTTTGACACTCGTCTGATAGTCATGGTTTCGGTGACCGTTTCTGTGCAGACGTTATGACGGGCATATCGCAGTTTATTCAGGAAAGGCGCTGATTACGCCACGTTTCGTCGTCGTTTCAGCAGTTTTTCTCCTTCGACCGCAAAGAAGATCACACCGGAGACCATCACAGTCATGCCGAGTTCCATCAGCGTAAGAGGAAGTGTATTGAAGAGGGAATTGGCGGCGTGAAGATAGATCACAGCCAGTTGGAGGACAATCGTGAGCGTGATGGCGCCAACCAGCGGCTTGTTGCTAAACATTCCCTGCTTGAAAAGCGATTCTCGCTCGGATCGAATTGCAAGTGCATGGGCTAACTGCGAAAATGCCATGACGCTCAACACCATGGTTTGCCAATGCGAAGACCCCCGTCTGATGGCAACAGCCTGGACTCCGAGGACGAGCGCCGCCATCAATATCCCAACCCATAGTGAATGAAATCCCAGCCCATGCGCGAAGACACTTTCGTTGGGTGGCCGCGGCGGCCGCGTCATTAAGTGTGTTTCTTCGGGTTCCGCCGCAAGCGCAAGTCCCGGCAAGCCATCGGTAATTAGATTGACCCAGAGAATCTGGAATGGCAGAAGTGGGATTGGCAGGCCAAGCAACGGTGCAAAAAACATAATCCAGACTTCGCTGGCGTTGGTCGTGATCGCATATCGGACAAAGCGTCTCAGATTGTCGTAAATCCTCCGGCCTTCGCGTACAGCGCGAACAATGGACGCGAAATTGTCATCGAGCAGGATCATGGCGCTGGCTTCCTTCGCCACTCCGGTGCCGGCAATTCCCATCGCGACTCCAATCTCCGCCTGCTTGAGGGCGGGGGCGTCGTTTACTCCATCCCCCGTCATCGCGACAATATGTCCGTGACTCTGCAGAGCCCGAACGATATTGAGCTTCTGTTCCGGCGCCACCCGCGCATACACTCGCGCCGTTCGAGCACGTTCGACCAGACTGTTCGAGGACATTGCCGAAATCTCTCGTCCTGTCACAACCTCATCAGAATCCGTCAGAATACCGAGCGACTTCCCTACCGCACGGGCCGTGAGGGGATGGTCTCCGGTGATCATGATTGGGGTGATCCCCGCTTTCTTGCACATCGCCACGGCGTCGCGGACTTCTTCACGTACAGGATCACCGATTCCTGCAAGACCCAGGAACTGCAGTTCGGATTCTGCTGTCTCTACCGTCAGCGGCGATGGAACGTCCGGCCAATACCGCACGGCAAAGGCAATTACTCTCAATCCATTCGAGGCCATTTCTTCGGCCGATTGAAGCAGTGTGGTGGAATCGAGGATGGCATTGTTTTCGCCGGAACGCTCCCGGATCGATCTTTCCAGTACGGATTCCACGGCTCCCTTGGTGAAGCTAATCACTCCCCCAGTGGGATTTCGATGGAACGTGGTCATCCTCTTGCGATCCGAATCGAAAGGGATTTCACCAATCCTGGGGTAATCTCGCTCAAGATCTGACTTTCGTGCTCCTTCTCTATTCGCAGCTTCGAATAAGGCCACTTCGGTGGGATCTCCCAATGTTCGGTCATTGGAATTCGAGGAGACATCGTTGCTCAACGCCATCGCCCGAAGAAGTTCCGCCCAGGAAGCGCTAGACCCAGGCTGCTTCGCGGTGATGCCATCGCAGTAGAGGGACTCCACTGACATCCG
>JBGPBY010000366.1:0-7476 GCA_041481485.1 Terriglobia bacterium | reverse complement strand
TTGTGGGCGGTCATAGACCGCCCCTACATTGGGGAATCGCGCTTACAGCTATTGTGCCGCCCTGAATACGTGTGCGTATTTATGAAACAGCCTACTAAGGAACTGCCGCCACTCCGTGGCTCTATTTGGTAGCCGCTTCGCGGCATTTCATATTCATTCACACCGTCATAGACCATAACTATAGCTATGCACGACGTACGAGACTTTGAAGCTGCGGATCTGTCGCACTACCTCGGGCTGGAGACGGAAAGCACGTTTCCGTCGGGATCCTTGAACCACGCGACTCTGGCGTCCGGGCTGTTCCAGATTCCCAAGTCGTCCTGTTGCATCCATTCGTATCTCTGGAAAACAACGCCGGCCTTTGTCAGCGAGGTGACGGCACTCGAAATGTCCGGTACTTCCCATCCCAGGACGGTGGAGTGC
Source organism: Terriglobia bacterium (assembly GCA_041481485.1). Lineage (GTDB taxonomy): Bacteria > Acidobacteriota > Terriglobia > 20CM-2-55-15 > 20CM-2-55-15 > JBGPBY01. The sequence continues at coordinate 7,053 of JBGPBY010000366.1, read as the reverse complement.
CCGGGTTCAAACGTATCGACCCGTTGCGCAATGATCATGGACGGTCCGTTGCGGAACACAGCGACGTATTCGTTTTCACTGACAAACGGGAGTCCGAGTACTCCTTCGTAGAACGCGCGGCTTCGGGTTGTGTTGGTCGTCAGTACGAATCCGTTGATTGGACATGAAGCGAGCATGGAGGCTCTCCTTAACATTTTCGCAAGTATTTGACGCGTTCCGAGCCGCGTTAGCGGCGGCAGTTCCTTAGCCCCCGGCGTGAGCCGGGGGTGAAGAATCACAACACCACACAAAATACAGAAAAGAGCATCCGAATTATAGATCTGTCGTGCCTACGGCACTTGTAATTCATGGATCCCTAAACCACCGGCTGACGCCGGTGGTTTAGGGACTGCCGCCGCTAACGCGGCTTGGAACGCGACTGGGTAGAGACTTCGTAATTTGGCTGCGTTCTCAGCCACGCGATTTTCCCACCCGAATCGATCCGTACCTGTCCGATAATGGGTTCATCATGTCGAGCGAATTGCCAGACCGGCTCAGCGTCAATCCGAGGAGCCCACACTATAACGAAGAGATCCTGAAACGAAACGTCGGTATCCGTTTCAATGGCACCGAAAGGTCCAACGTTGAGGAATACTGCGTGAGCGAAGGCTGGATTCGTGTGGCGGCCGGAAAGTCTGTCGACCGTCACGGCAATCCGCTCATGATTAAGATGAGCGGAACGGTCGAAGCTTTCTTCAAAGACACACCGTGAACTGCATTCCCATCAATTTTCTGTAACAGAACCGATCGACCGGCGACTGACTATTTGTGAGCGCGCAGGACGACCTTTACATCGAAGCTGCTCAACTCTACGGTGCGTCGTTGAAGCGGCTCGCGCGCGCATATGAAGCGGACCCTGAGAAACAGCATGATCTGTTGCAGGAAATCCATTTTGCCATCTGGCGGAGCCTTGAAAGGTATGAAGCCCGATGTGCGTTGCGAACCTGGGTCTACCGCGTCGCCCACAATACCGCGGCTTCTCACGTGATTCGTCAGCGCCGGGCGAGACCGGGCTCGCTCTTAAGTCTCGAGGAAATCGATGCAGCCGCAGACGGAACGGACCCGATCCGCCGAATGGACGAAAGGGCTGCGCTTGAACGGTTGTACAAAATGATTCATCGGCTGAAGCCTCTCGACCGAAACCTGATGCTGCTCTACCTGGAAGACCTCGATGCTCCGTCGATCGCCGAGATCACGGGACTTTCGCCCGGTGCCGTCAGGGTCCAGATTCATCGAATCAAATCGCTGATCACCCGGCGATTTCAAACGGGAAATATCACGTGACTCCGGAACCGTCAGAATCCGATCTCAAAGCCATCTGGAAAAGCCAAACCGTGGAGAACATGACTATGTCCATCATGTCCATTGAGGAACTGCGATCACGAGCTCGGAAATCGCGCACCCGCGGCCGGCGCGATCTCATTGCTCGCTGGATTTTTGCAGCGGCCGCTTCGATATTTTGTGCGTTCGCAGTGTGGAGCGCCAGGTCTGTTGCAACCCGTGTGATTGCTGGCCTGGTTCTGGCAATGCTTCTGATTCAGGCTGTCCGAGGGCTGTATTCGTTTGTTCGAGGCCCCGCTGGAATCGAGCCAAATGATGAGCGCAGTTCGTTCCTCGATTTCTACCGCAGGGAACTGGAACGCCAGCAGCAGCTGGCAAGGCAGCCCGTATGGCAGGCGGCCGCGGCGTTGTTGATTATTGGATGGCTCATGCGCAGTGGAATGGTACGCGTAAATTCCATGAGGCCGGTCTTGATCATCACACTAATCGCGGCAGCAGGTCTGGTCATCATGCTTTCAATGAAAAAGTTTGATGCCCGGAGGATTCAGAAGGAAATCGATGCCCTCGATCAGTTCGAGGCAGATCAGCGGTGAGTGATCCGTGATTTCACCCTTCCGGTATCGAAAGAGCAGTCCATTTCCGTTTCGGCCCTGGTGCTTTGGCATTCCCGCCTTTGCAATCATCGCAGTCGTTCTTCTCTGGTCCCTGACACATCTTGCGGCTTGGATTTTCGCAGTTCTGAAATTGACGAAGTAGCTTCAAATGAAAATTCGATGCAACCTTTCAGGTGAGTTAAACTCCCGCAACAGTGGGACAAATCCCTCCGGAGGAATCTTATGAAGTCGCTGAAATGGAAAACAATACTGCTGCTTCTCGTCACAATCGGAATCGCCGCATTGGCTCAAACGAAAACCGAAAATCCGAAACGGCGGGACGATTTAAAGAAGCCGCTGGTGATCGCGAGTCAGGGCAGCTTTTTTGTCGGCGGCGAATCAAAGCCGCTTGGCGGCGGCGACATTACGGTCAATCAGATGTATGTGCAGTACCAGATTCCCCCTGATGGAGAACGCCATGTTCCCGTAGTTATGGTTCACGGTTGCTGCCTCAGCAGTAAAACCTGGGAGACCACACCGGATGGCCGAATGGGATGGGACGAATATTTCGTTCGAAGGAGTCGTTCCGTGTATCTTGCGGATCAGTCCTCTCGAGCGCGATCCGGATTTGATCCCTCGGTCATCAATGCGGTAAGGGGTGGGACAGTTCCTCCAAATCAACTACCCAGTGTATTGATGGCGAGCCATCAGACGGCGTGGACTATCTTTCGCTTTGGCCCATCCTTTGGGAAGGCATTTCCGGATGGTCAATTTCCCATCGAAGCCGTGGATGAACTTTATAAGCAAATGATTCCCGATTTGAATTCCACGCTGCCGAATCCAAATCCCACATGGAAGAACATGGCGGCACTGGGTGTGAAACTCCATGGTGCTGTGCTGATGGGCCATTCGGAATCCGGCTTTTTCCCCGAGCAGGCTGCGTTGATCGACTCTTCGGGCATCAAAGGAATTATCTCCATCGAAATGCCATGCGCTGCGTTGTCGGCAACGCAGATTTCGACGCTGGCGAAAATACCCACGTTGATCATGTTCGGCGATCATCTGAGCGATGTCCAGGGAGGACCCGCGAACTGGAGCAACAGTTTTGACGGCTGCGATCGCTTTGTCCAACAGTTGAAGAGTGCTGGCGGCGATGCCGTCATGATGCATTTGCCTAAGCTTGGGATTAAGGGAAACAGCCACATGCTGATGCAGGACCGCAATAACCTGGATCTTGCCGATCTCTTGATCACATGGATTGACGACCATGTTGAAACGAAGAAGTCGGAGAAAAATGCGGTCAAACGCTAACCCGGGCTAAATGTGGCAGTCCTTGCGCAGCGAACACTGTACGGGCAATACGACGATCAGGAAAAGAGCAAAACCCATGAGTATCACTTTCCCGACATCCGGGCCATCTCCCGTTTGTCTGCGCTTACTGGGTTGGGGACTTAATTCCCGTACGTCTGTGTATGCCACATCGAGGGACTTCCACTTCTTGTCCAACAGCAGTTCGAAGTGATCGTCCCAGATGCGATGTACGTTCCCGTTCACTTTCTCGCTCGACGTCTTCACCTGGATATGCCGGCCAATGCCCAGTTGATTGACGACCCGCTGGACCTGCACATTCATATCCTTCGCTTCAGGAAAGACTACCTTTCGGACCTCGAACTCCGCCACCACGCGATAGTCAATTTGCACGCGGTCGTGGTCTTTTTTAGAGATCAATTCGAAGGATGCGCTGTCAACGGCGCCAATTGAACCCTCCAGTGTTCTTCCGTCCGCGAGCTTCAATTTCAATTCTGAGCCAGGCCCCAACAGCTCGACCTGTCTGCGAATGACATAGTCGGACTGTGCTGTTGACTGCGGGCCTGCAACAGCGTCAACGGTGGTCATCCAGAGCAACGATGCGATGAGGACAACCGCGAGCCGGCGTGAAGTGCGATGCATGGTTCCCTCCTTTTTTGAGATGAGTCTATAGAGGCAAGGAAGGAGATGAGGGGGGTGTTATGAGAGTTTCCAGACTGTCACAATGGACAGCAATCTGCGAGTTGATGAGCCGCGTACAGTTTGAGTAACGGCCAACCCAGGCGCTTAAATCAACTGTCCCGCGTCTTTGCCGGGATCCGTCACCGAGCCGCGGTTTTCTTGCCTAACAGGTCGACTGCGCTCTTCACACCGCGGGCGAGCTTTTGAGCGTCGCCCTTTCCCCAGTAATGAAGAAAGATGATTGATGGCTGCGTGCCTGTCATGTGATGGTGAATGGCAACGATGTCCAAACCATTTGCGCGAAGCGCTTTTAAGACCGAGGTCAGCTCGCCTTCAAGCATCGCAACGTCGCCGGCGACGACGGCATCGGAATCGCTGCCATAGAATGCCGCCCAGGTATTCAGCCCCATGCGTGCGTTAATCGTGGCGCCCATCTCTTTGACTGTGAGATCCGAACGACCGATGGTGATCTTGTACACCGCCCCGTTTTGCTCTCCTTCATGACCGATAATTTTGGAAAGTTGAGCAGCATCCAGCTTTCCGTCGATGGAGCGGCCGGGTGTCGTCGAGGCGCTACGCGGTGGATTTTTGCCGATCAGAGCCAATGCCGGTTTGATTTTGGATGCAAGGTCCGCCGGGGCGCCGTGTCCGTGAACATGCATGTAGAACATGCGCGGTGTTTCGAAAAAAAAGTGATTATGGACAGCGGTAACGTCGAGACCCGCGTCGAGAACTGCGGTCATCACGGGATTCACTTCGTCTTCGGTGAGAACGAGATCGCCCATCATCACGTCCATTCCCGAGCCCTTGGTCATTGCGATCCATCCCCCGAAACCAAACGGCGTGGGAGTGGCAATTCCGTCCACGACGACCTTTAGATCGCTGCGCGGAATATTGACTTTCAAAACGCCATCCTTGAAGTCGCCCTGACGTCCAAGGCTCGTCAACACGGCAGAATACTCTGCGGGCATGTTCTGCTGCTGTGTAAAGGCAGTTGCTGAAAACAACAAACTGAAAGCGGCGATCAAACCCAGTTTCGGTCTCATGTTGGCCTCCCTATCCTGTGGATCACTTCAGTGTACCCGCCACGGTTCGCCGCGGGAATTGGTTTTCGCTCCTGCATTGACAGGGCAATTCCTGGCTCTTCGACGTATACTGCCAATGCCTTTCGCAGCATCGCCGCAGATGGCAGGAAGCGCACAGGTTCAATTCCCATTGGGTAAGAACTAATTCACAACTCTCCTGGAGGAGTCATGCAGAAGATAATTGAAAGAATCGCCGCCGGCGCTGTGCTGGCGTTTTTTCTGGCGTCAGCCGTATTCGCTCAGGCGCCGCAAGGGGCCCCAGCCGGTGCGCCTGGAGGCGCTCCGGGCGGCGCCGGTGGTGGGCGTGGTGGACAGGCGCCTCTGGCGAGTCCGAATCCGATCTACCTGTCGGTTCATCTCGAGATCGACGTGAACAAACCCGCAGCCGAGGTTTGGGCTCGAGTGGGCAAGTTCTGCGATATTGGCGAATGGCTGCAAACGCAGTGCACGATGCTCTCTGGCAAAGACGGCGAGCTTGGCGCCGTTCGCTCGATTGGGAACGAGATCCTTATCGCAAAAACGGACCTCTCGTATTCGTACACTCAACCGCCGCGGGTTGGCGCGTTTTATCCGCTCTATCATGGAACCGTGGAAGCGAAGCCGGTTACAGCGACCACATCCAAGATCATCTACTCGCTCGTTTGGGACGCCTCGGATCTGGCAGATGATGCCGCTCGCGAAGCGAATAAGACGAGCCGGGCAACTACATTCACGCGCGCGATTCAGAACATGAAGACTCTGGCGGAAGGCGGAACGCTCCCAGCAGCGGCTCGCGGCAGCCGCGGCGGCGCGGGTGCGCCCGGTGGAGGAGCACCTGGCGGCGCCGCACCTGCGGGCGCAGGACAGCGGCGGGGACAGTAACAGAGATCGAGAACAGCTGCCTGGCCTGTGATGTGCAATCTGTCCGTTTTGGCAGGAGTGCGGATCGGGCCAGGCGACCTCAGATTCTGGGACTTCAAATTTGCGAAGGTGAACGATGGGACCGTCAGAAGCGCTGAGTCTTTTTGTCTATGATCGTTGGGCAACTGCGAAGCAACTGGAAGTCGTCAAGACTCTCAGCAGTGAACAGTACGAAAGGGATCTGGGTTCCAGTCACGGCGGAATCCGAGGGACGCTGGTCCATATTTATGGGGCCCAACAGATCTGGTATTCGCGTTGGAAAGGGAATTCGCCTGCAAGCCTGCCGGCAGTGACAGAAGTCCCAACGTTTGGAATTCTTGAGAATAAGTGGCAGGTGTTGCGAAAGGAAATTCAAGAGTTCGCTACCACACTGACCGAAGAGAAATTGCACGAGCCGCTGGCATACAACGATTTAAAGGGAAACCCGAACAAACAACCGCTCGCGCAGTTAATCCGGCACGTGATTAATCATTCGACCTATCATCGCGGCCAGATCACGATGATGTTTCGGCAGCTGAGTGTCTCACCTCCGCCGTCGATTGATCTCATTACATACTACAGAGAAGTGGGGCAGGAACTCGACTCGTTGGAGCAGCAGATCGAGAAGCTGTGACGCTTGCTCAGCGGCTTCAAATGGTTTCAGAGCCGACGCTAATAGTACGCCAGTGTTTCGATGCCCGTACCTGCTTTGAACGTCTGTAACACCTGATTCTTTACCACATCGATGACCGAGATCGTTCCATCTCCATGGTTCGACACCAGCGCGGTCTTACCATCGGCCGAGAACGCAATTCCAAACGCCTGCGAACCGACAGGAACCGTCTTTTGCGAGGCGTGCAAATTACGGGCGTCGAAGAAATTGGCCATTGCATTCGTGGAGTTCACGGTCATCAATATCGACCCGTCCGGTGAATAGCGAGCGCGAAATGGGCCCACCGTGTTCTTATCCACAACGATGGTGTCGATGATTTTGTCCGTTGCGGTATCGATGACACCTGAATTATGCACACAAATCCTGCGATCCTGCGGCGGCGCCAGATTGATTGGGGGGAAAGCTTCAGTAGTCTTGTATAGGTTTATCTAACTCTGTAATTCATTGCCAAGATTGTGTGCGTGATGCCCGAGCCGAACTAGCGCGTTCTGTTGCGGTTGCGGCCTGTGCATAA
>JBGPBY010000365.1:0-7485 GCA_041481485.1 Terriglobia bacterium | reverse complement strand
TGAACCTGCCTCAAAGTACTCCAAACTTCAAGAAGGTCTGCAAGGAGATTCGAAGGTCCCATGAAGGCTTCAGCCTTGTTGATCCTGCTCCTGTTCCCCTCACTGGCGCTGGCTCAGCAACAGTACTTTGGAAGGACTGCAACCTCCGTTAAGTTGCCCTCGCCTGCCGATCCCGCAGATTTCGCAAAACTGACAATCCACGACAACGACATCATCACCGAGGAAAACATCCGTTCCTCGATACAGGCTCTCTACGGTACCGGGCACTATCAAAAGATCGCCGCAGACGTCACGGAAATGGGTCCGGACATGGTTGTCACTTTCATCGTCACGGCTCAATACTATTTCTCGACGTTCCGCCTCGAGCCTGATGATCTGCTGCCCCGGCCGATTACGTCTTACTTCCAGCCTCCCCTCGGCAAAAAATACTCAGGAACGGTCGTGGATAGGCTTAAGGCAGACACAAAGAGTCTGTTCGCGGATAACGGATATTTTGACGTTGAGATCGACGAGCACACCGACTTCGACGACAGCACCCACCTGACCACGGTTGTTTTGAATGCCAAGGTCCCGAGGGAACGCGCAAAAATTCATTCCATTTTGTTTACCGGTGACCAGAAGATTTTTCCCGTTAACGAACTCCAAAGGGAATTGAAAATTTCCAAAGATGACGACTTTGATACGGACAAAATCGACAAGGCTACAATTCGCATCCGGAAGAAATTCGTCGATAAGGGGTATTTGACCGCAAAAGTTTCGATCGACAATGCTTATGTCGAAGACATCAACGGGGTGAACCTGACGGTTTCCATTGATCCCGGCAAAACAACGAAGATTGAAGTCGTCGAGGATAAGGATTCGAAATCCCTCATTTCCGATGCAGAGCTTCGCACTCTTGTTCCCTTTTATGCAGAAGGCACAGTGGATCCGGAACTAAAGGAGGAAGGAAACGCCAACATCCGTGCCTACTATCGGCAAAAGGGATACTTCGAAGCAGACGTATCTTACAGAACCGTAGAAGCGGTCGATCAGTCTGAAACGATTGAGTACACCGTCGTCAAGGGCCAGAAGCATCGCGTCCGTGCCATTCGAATCGTCGGGAATTCCTTTTTTACTGAAAGCGAAATTCTTCGGAGCATGAAGAACCGGCAGGGCAAACTCGATTCGGGAATATTCAGCGACGAACTTTTAAAGTCCGATGTCAGCGCAATTACAGCTCTTTATCAGGATGCCGGTTTTCGTCATACGACAGTCAGTCCGGACACCAATGAAACAACCAATCACGAAATCGAGATCATCATTACAATCCATGAAAGGTTCCGGTCGGTTCTCGGCAATATTGTATTTACAGGAAACCTGACATTTACGGAGCCGCAACTCTGGAACGAATCGGGAATTCAGTCCGACCAGATTTATTCCGCGGCGAAAATCAGCAACGCACGCGGCGCTTTAGGTGCGTTTTATTTCAAGAATGGCTTTCCAGAAGTCCGCATTGAGAGCAATATCGATACCGATCCCGACTACGACGTCATCAACGTCACTTTCGATATCGTCGAGGGTCCTCGCTATAAGGTTGGATTGATATTGGTTGCCGGAAATGTGCGTACGGAAGAAACGATTGTGACGCGCGCAATCGATATCCATCCTGGCGACCCTTACAATCCGCAGTTGATTTTGGAATCTCAACAAAAGCTTTATGGCCTGGGAATTTTCGATCGGGTGGATATCGTGCCTATCGATCAGGATGCCGGAAGCAACAAGAACCTGCTGATCCAGATTGAGGAGTCGAAGACCATACTCGTCACACCAGGAGTCGGTGTGACGACACTTCTTGGAACAAGAGAGGGTAACCCCTCAATAGGCGTCAATAATCCGATTACTGGGACCACGCCCGGGCCCCGGGCCACACTCGAAGTTTCCAAAATCAATCTGAGAGGTCTTAATCAAACGCTGGCGCTCCGATTGAGGGCTGGATACAGACAAGCCCAGTTTCAGGCTTCGTACCGGAATCCTCGTGTGTTTCGTCTCCACGATCATGACTACCTTGGCGTCGTTGCGGTCTCGTTCGATAAGACGCATTACCCTTCGTATGACTCGAGCGACGTCAACATTTCGCTTCAACTCATACGCAAACTGAACAAGTCCGACACGCTGTTGATTTCCCCGAATTACGACACGGTGAATCTTCAGAATATTCGCGTGAATCCAAACCTCAGCAGGTTTCCAACGGAAAAGGGAGTCATTCAGATTGGACGGCTGGACACGACATTTATTCGCGATCGAAGGACCAATCCCAAAAAACCTTCTTATGCAGCCGTCGACCCATCGAGCGGGATTTTCTCAACCTCAGACTTCCAGGTTGCCAATAAAGCGCTGGGCTCCGAGGTCGATTTCATTGCGCTGTACAACCAGACCAATTACTACTTTCCGGTTCAAGTAAACAAAGTGCTTGCCACCTCCGCGCGCGTGGGCTGGAAGCACCCATATGGTGGAGATCTTTTACTTCCCATCTCGGAGCGTTTCTTTGCCGGAGGCTCCAGCACTTTGCGTGGGTTCAGTCTGGATGATGCCGGGCCTCCGGGTGGGGGACAGGTATTGTTGATCGGCAATCTGGAATACCGGTTCCCGCTGAAGAAGCTTCCAACTCACAATTTCAATGGCGCTTTGTTTTACGACACCGGTAATGTCTTCGAAACTCCGGCGGACGTTTCACTGCGAAAATTCTCGCACACCATTGGCTTTGGACTGCGCTACATGACCCCGCTCGGTCCAATCCGCGTGGACGTGGGAAATAATCTGATGCCACGGCCCCAGGACAAGAAATACCACGTCTTCTTCTCCCTGGGGTATCCGTTTTAGAATGTCACGCAAGGCAATACTTTCATTGTTGTTCTCGATCATCACATGGGCCGGTTTCAGCTCGTCCGCCCAGTGTGAAATTGTCGACAGGATTGTCGCCGTGATAAACGGCCGAATCATTACGTTGAGCGATATTCGAAAGGAACACCGGCTTCAGTTGGCGATGAATGGCCCGACCGAAACGGATGGGGCCGTCCTGAATGATCTGATTGACCGGTATCTCCTTGAGGAAGAAATGTCCCAGTATCCGGGCCTGGATGTCTCCGATGACGAAATCGACAAGGGCATGAAAAACGTTACCGACACCCATGGCCTCGCGCTTTCGGAAATCCGGAACGCCTACATTCATAACATTCAACGTCAAAAGTATTTTTACCTTCGCTTCGGTCAATTTATCGCCGTCAGCAATGAGGAAATCGAGACGTACTACAACAAAGTTTACGTGCCGGAGGCGAAGCGGAGGGGTGAAACGCCGGAGGATTTGAACAAGGTTGCGCAGGTGATCCGTCAAAATGTTTACTTCGAAAAACTCAGTCAACAGAAGGAGCTGGAAGATTTCTTAAAAGAACTTCGAACCAGGAGCACGACGACCATTGAAATTATTGACTAAAAAGATCTTATTGCTGATTTCGGGGTTCATCGTCCTTGTCGCGCTCGCCGCAGTCTGCGGCGCCCTGGTTTATTTCAGTTCGCCGGAATTCAAGGAGACCGCGCGCCAGTATGCGATTCGTGAAATCGAGAAGAGGACGGGAGGTCAGGCCACATTATCCCGATTGAGCTGGAATCTATGGTCTCAACGCATCCATTTGCTGGATCTGACTCTGCGCGGAATGGAACCCGTCGGCAGCGCTCCTCTGGCACATATTGAATCCGTTGAAGTTGGCGTAAACCTGCGCAGTCTGTTCAAGCATCGGATCGACCTGTTCGAACTGACCGTCACACGTCCGGAAATTCACCTGTCGCTGGATGCGAATGGAAATACCAACTTGCCCAATCCTCCACCTCAAAACGGAAGCCCGATCGCGGACTATCAATTGTCGATTGAGAATTTCAAGGTCGCCCAGGGTATTGCATTCGTTAACGAGCGGCGGCTGGATGTCGATTTCGTTTTGAAGAACGTCGAATCCGACCTGACCTATCAGGAAGTGACACGCATCATGACAGCACACACGTCGTTTGATGGTGTGTTGGAACTTCAAAGTCAGCGGCCCATTCCGTATTCCTTCTCTGCGGATTGGGACTTTACCCGGGGCACGATGCTGGCGAAAAAAGTCGTTTTGAGCTCCGCGAAATCCAGCATCCAGCTGCAGGGACGCATTAACAACGTCCTGACACGTGAAGTGAACGGCAAACTCGAGTACACCGGAAACGCAGCGGTTTCATTTCTGAATTTCTTCTACCCTAAGGAGAAAGTGTCGGGGACAGCCGCAGTTACGGGCGCGCTCGAGTTCGCCAAAGGCTATTTCTACACTCATGGGAAGGCCAAAGGCGACAGCGCCGGGTTAAATGAATGGAAGGTAACGGCCTACCGCGGTGACTATGATTACCGGTATCCCGATCGCGTTCTCAAAGTCGAGAATCTTTCCGCGAATGCCTTTGGCGGAAATGCCCAGGGCTCAATCACCGTGGGACCACTTCCGGGGCAATCGAAAGTGTCACTGGATCTCAAGTACTCGAATATCGACGGATCCGCGTTGGCACGCGTTTATCCCTGGGATCCAAAGTATCGTCTGGAATCCAGATTGAGTGGTCAGATTGAGGGCTGGTTTGAGGGCCGATTCGATCGTTATCAATTCACCGGCGGTGTTTCGCTGACTTCAATCGACAAACCGGTGGATTCGGGGATTGTATCGCTTCCCCTGAATGGAACCCTTGGATACGTCATCCGTCCAGGTCAGTTCGACGTGAACGATGTCGATCTTCAGTTAAAAGCCACTTCAGTTCTGGCCAGCGGCCACATCCAATCCGACACAGCGAATCTACGAGTCCGTTTGAATTCGACGGATTTGTCGAATCTGGCATTCCTGTACCCTGATGCCAACGGCGCCGGTTCATTTGACGGGATGATCAGCGGTCCAGTCCAGACACCGAAAGCCGAAGGCGACTTCGATCTGAAGGGTTATCGATACCGCGACTGGACGATCGAACACGCTACGGGAACGGCGCGTGTCGATCTCATGGCGAAGATCGCAAATCTGACAAATGTCCGTGTCACGCAGGGACAGTCGCAGATCACTCTCGCCGGCACGACGAACCTGGACGGAAGCCAGGTCGATCTTCGAATACAGTCTGCCCAGGTGAATGCGAAAGACGTTCAGCCCTTCATTAAACAGGATCTGGAGGGAACGGGTTCCGGCTCCATTCATCTCACATCGCTCAATCCTCTTCGATTCGACGGAGATGTCCGAGCGATCGGGCTCGCATATAAGGGCCAGACTTTGACGAGCGCTCAGTCGCACGTTCAATACGACGCACCATCGATTACTCTGCAGAACCTGTCGGCTACAGATGGCACTTCAACTTTGACGGGCCGCGCCACATACAACACCGTTTCCGAAGCGATCACGTTCGCTATTCACGTCAACACTATCGATCTGAAACGATTCAAAGAACTCAAGATTCCGGAAACTATTGAAGGAGTCATCCAGCAGGCAGATCTTACGGGGACCGGTACGCTGAAGCATCCTCAGGTTGCCGGAAATCTCCGGTTGCAGAACCTGTCCTTCTTTGGCGAGACGTTTCCAATGGCGCGAGTGGATCTGACTTATCAGGGGACTCGAATCAGCCTGAAGGTTTCGGAAATGAGGAACCTGGATCTCACTGCCGAAGTCGATACCGGCGGGTCTGATTATGAGTTTTCAGCACAGGCGGATTTCCGGCGTTACTCGATCGAACGGCTTGCCGGATTCAAGGATGGCACGCTGACGGTCTCGGGTGATGCCATGTTGAAGGGCAAGCTCAAGGACCTCGCCAGCATCTCCGGCTCGGGCCACATCGATCCGGTTGAAGCCTCCTTTCACAATCAAACGCTACGGTCGACCAAGCCATTCACATTCGAATTCGATTCAAAACAGCTGACTCTGGGCGACGTGGTCCTCCTCAGCGACACAACAAAGTCACAACTGAATCTTAAAGGTACCGTTGCGCTTGCCGAAAATGCGAAGCTGGACCTCTCGCTAACCGGAGAAGTCCCCTCAAGTCTATTCGCTCCGGACCCGGCGTGGACAATCGATGGAGACGTTTCCGTCAAAGGCAAAATCGGCGGAACCCTTGCAAAGCCGGATCTGCAGGGTCAGGCAAATTTATCAAACATGTCCATCGCCCGGGTGGGCACCAGCGTAAAGCTAACCGAAGTTCGAGGCGAAGTCGTTTTCAATGAACGTATTGTGACATTGAACAATGTTGAAGGTCACACCAACGGGGGAACGATACAAGTGAGCGGCAGCGGCGCCATCGAGGGCTCTACGATCGGAGCATTGAATCTTTTCGTTGAAGCCAACGGGATTCGACTCCGAATCCGACCGCCCGGAAACTCCTCCACCTCGCGCGCGGATCAGGGAATGAGCTCCGTTTTCGATGGCACTCTGAATGTCGGCGGGACATTGGCTGCACCTTCGGTCAGCGGCGATCTCCGGATTCGAAGCTTTAGCATCAACAGCAACTTTGACGAGTTCATTGCTTTCTTTCAGAGCGGAGGTATTCCGGATTCTTCGTCGCCGTTTGGCGATATTAAATTGTCTCTGCATGTCTCTGGATCGAAGAACATCACGATCCACAACGAACTCGCTTCGGCTGAAGCGCGTGTCGAACTGTTCGTAAGGGGCACAGTGGACAGGCCGTCGCTTACGGGACATGTGGAAACCAGTAAAGGGACTCTCGTCTTCAACGGCAGGAACTATGACGTCACGAGAGGCAATATCGATTTTGTGGATCCTCTGAGAATCGACCCGAATGTGGACATTCTGGCGGAAACGACTGTCCGAAATTATCGGGTCTACCTCTCGATCTCGGGACGAGTGAATCAGCCGCCCATTATCAACATGCGTTCGGAACCGCCGCTGCCTCTGCTGGAAATTGTAAATCTGATATCCGGCGGAAAGACCACCGAGGAATTTGCACAAGCCGGTCAGGCATCCACGGCACCGACCGGTGAACAGGTATTCCAGGGCGGAGCTGCCTCGATTTTGTCCGACATGCTGGTTTCACGGGTGGGATCCAAATTCAATCTGATGGGATTGGACAGGTACGTCCGCATCGATCCGATGGTCGTCGGCGCGCATAACACCACTACCGCAAGAGTTACGTATTCCCAGCAGTTTACCAAGGATCTGACGGTCACGATTTCCGAAGATCTGGCGTCGTACAAGCAGCAAATCGTACAAATCGAGTACTTCATCTCGAGAAATGTTTCCATACTGGCTTCGAAGGATGAGAACGACGCGTTATCACTCGACCTTCGAATTCGACGGCGCTTTTGATGGAGTATTTCTTCACGTGCCCGTATTGCTGGCAGCGCATTTCGATGGTGCTCGACACGTCTGAAGGCCATCAGAAATACGTTGAAGACTGCGAGGTCTGCTGCAAACCGATCGAGATCGACTACCAGGTCGATCAGGAATCCGTGAC
>JBGPBY010000364.1:0-7546 GCA_041481485.1 Terriglobia bacterium | reverse complement strand
CAGCGTCGTGAATCCGGCCGGTGGCCGTGGTGGCCGTGGTGGTGGCGGTGGCGGCGCAGCTCCTGCAGATGCAGCAGCAGCTCCGCCTCCCCCGGCGCCTGTCACGTTTACGGTGAAGAAGGGCTAGTTCGTTCTCTCAGAAAAAAAAGGGACAGATTCCGAATCGGGAGTCTGTCCCCTTTTTTTGAATGAGGGTATGAGCGTCCTCACTTGCAACTGTCAATTGATTTGTTGTCCGTTGATTAATGGCCCTGGTGACATTGACCCAATGAATTAAGGATTCTTGACCCATTACGGCTCGCGGTTTATTCCAATGGAGATTTTGCCGCGGCTGCAAAACGCGCGCGGCAAGAATCCTTAATTCATTGGGTCAATGTCACCAGGGCCATTAATCAACGGACAACAAATCAATTGACAGTTGCAAGTGAGGACACTCACACCGGCGGAGTCACGCGCTCAGGTCGAATCACTTATCCATCAATTCTCCGCACTGTTCCCCCGATTTTCCTCAATGCGCGTTCCACTTTCTCCACATGTGGAGGATTGGCCACTCCTACCAGTATTTTCCCCCTCGATATTTCGGCATCATAAATCTGCGGCAGCCGCGCGGGAATCCGCGCCGAAATCAGCAGCGTCAGCACCGTCGCAAAAACAGCCCCGAGCATGGTGAGCTCAAAAATCACGATCAAATTCGTCCAATTCGTCACAATCGGCATGCCTCCGGTGTTGATGGCCCAAGCTCGTTGCGTTATCGACGTCAGCAAATATCCGCCAATCAGACCGATCGTCCCACCGAGAATGGCTGTCCACGGCATGACGGTTTCGCGATCTCTCGCGCCAAACTCGTATTCTTCGAGCGGCTCGGACGACTGAATTGTAATGTCCCGTTCGCGAATGCCGGCATCCCGTAATGAATCGAATGCCTGTTGTGCAAGAATCGGCGTTGTATAAAGTCCGTAGATTGCGGTCATGTAAGTTCTCCGGCGGCCTCGGCTTCCTGCACCTGTGCGGCGATCTGGATTTCCGGATGCTCGCCAACCTTCATTTCCCAGATCGAAATGATGGGTATGAATTTGGAAAACAGCAGGTACAACAATCCCATTGCCGCAAAAGACGAGGCGAGAATCACAATTTCCGGCCACCGCGGCATATAGGATCCCCAGGAGTACGGCATGCTCTTGTACGACAGCGACGGCACAATGATGAGGAATCGTTCGATCCACATTCCCACCACCACACCGCACGACGCAACAACCGTTGACGTAATGGAACGCAGCCTTTTGATTGTCAGCAGCGGGAACGGAAGAATGAAATTGCAAAAGACCATGGTCCAGAACAGCGGCGAGTAGCGGCCCATTTGTGTGGACCACAGTGCCGTCATTTCGTGCGTCGTGTTTCCGTACCAGGTGACGAGGCGTTCATTGAAAACGAAATAACCCCATAACAGGCTCATCGCAAGCATCAGCTTGCCGAGATTCTGAAAGTGCACCGGCTGCAGATATTTTTCCAGATGCAGGAGCTTGCGAATGACCGCCATGACAATGTTCAGCGCGGCAATGCCGCTGAAGATTGCGCCGGCGACAAAGTACGGACCAAAGATGGTCGAATGCCACATCGGCACCACGGCCATGGAAAAATCGAACGAAACGATGGTATGGACCGATACGGCAATGGGAATGATCGCCAGAGCCATCAAGTGCATTGCCGATTCGAGACGATGCCACTGTTTCGGCGTGCCCTGCCACCCGAGGCTGAGCTTTCCGTATAGCGTCCGCCGCCAGCCTTTGGTGCGATCGCGAATCAGCGCCATGTCCGGAATTGCCGGCAGTGCAAGGAATAGAAGGCTCGAAAGAAGATACGTATTGATGGCAAAAAAATCCCACACCAGCGGCGACCGGTAATTTGGCCACAGCCCGCGCTCGCTGGGATACGGAATCAGCCACCAGGCGAGCCACGGCCGTCCGAGATGGATCAACGGAAACATGGCGCCGATCATCAGTGCGAATGCCGTGATCACTTCCGCGCATCGCGTCACCGGGCGCCGCCACGTCGCGTTGACGATTCGAAGAATCGCCGAAATCAGCGTTCCCGCGTGACTGATGCCGATCCAGAAGACGAAGTTGGTTTCGTGAAAACCCCAGAACACGGGCCAATTGTCGCCGGTCACGCCGATGCCGTAATAGATCTGATAAAACCAGGTCGATAATCCACAAAGCACGATCGTGCCGAGTATGGCGGCGGTAATGTAAAACGCCCGTGAGGAATGCAGTACCGGACGCAGCAGATCGTCGGCCAGTGAATTATGCGCCGCGCGACTCATGCCAGGATTCCTTCAGAAGGTAGGTCACTTTGGGTTTCGTGCCGAGTTCTTCGAGCAGCTTTGTCCCGCGAGGTGACTCCGCAAGCTTCGAGACGGCGCTCTCCGGATCGTTCAGATCGCCGAATACCAGCGCATTGGCCGTGCACGATTGCACACACGCCGGCTGAATCTCCCCATCCATTAATGTCCTTTTTTGCATGCCGGCGGCAACCTCGGCGGCATTGATGCGCTGCACACAGAACGTGCACTTTTCCATCACGCCGCCTTCGCGAACCGAAACGTCGGGATTCAGCTGCAGGTGCAGCGGCTTCTCCCACGCGGGCGGGTAGAAATTGAAAAAGCGGACATTGTACGTGCAGGCATTCGCGCAATAGCGTGTGCCGATACAGCGATTGTAGATCTGAGCGTTGAGGCCTTCTTCCGAATGCGCACTCGCGTAAGTGGGGCAAACCGGTTCGCACGGAGCGTTGTCGCATTGCTGGCAAAATACAGGACGGAACTTGACCTTCACTTCCGGAAACTCGCCTTCCCAGTAGCGTTCCACGCGGATCCAATGCATGGCGCGGCCGCGCGCCGCTTCGCTGTCGCCGACAGTCGCGATGTTGTTTTCGGCATGGCACGCGACAACGCAGGCCTCACACCCCGTGCAGCGATCCAGATCCACCGCCATTCCCCAGTGATGCGGCATGCGCTCTTATCTCCCAATATCCTCCGGATGCTCACGTAAGCTTCCGGCGAACAGAATCAATTTGGATTTCGATGGCGACTGAACTTTCGCCACACGCACCCGCGTGGCGGCCCAGGCCAGAGAACCGGTTTCCGGCTCCGTCATCGGCGCAAGAATCGATATGGGATTCGCGCCGCGCCCGCTGGCAAATCGAGTGAATGTCTCATGACCTTGTCCCATCGGCATGGCAATGATGTTCGGCGCGATGCCCGGCGAGATCACCGCCGGAGACTGAAGATTTCCATGATTGGAAGAAACCTCGATCGTATCGCCGGCTGCGATTCCCAGTCTCGCAGCGGTTTGCGGATTCAGTTCCACCCAACTGCTCCACATCGCCGTCGTGAGCACATCGGGCAATTCCTGGAGCCATGGCAGATGCGCCAGCGATCCATCAAGGAATGCCTGGGATTGAAACGGCAGAAAATGAAACGGAAATTGTCCGGCATCGCCATCGAATTGCGGTTCGGAATAGGACAACGGAGAACCGCCACGAGTGGTTTGCGGCGCAGGCAGTGACACGTTTGCAGGAGGCATGACTCCCCCAAGTTGTTGCGCACTTTTCCACGCATCCTTTGAAGGATCGACGGCTTCTACAGAAGCTTTCAGCATTTCTTCATACGACTTCCACGGCATTGGCGGACCGAGCGGTTTGGCCAGTTTCCGGCTCGCATCAAGCAGCACATCCGGCATCGCGCGCGTTTGATGCAGCGCATGCATGGCTGGCGGAGCGAGGCCGATGACTGGGCCGGAATCTCCGGACTCGGCAATGTGATCCACCCACGATTCCAGAAACGAATGATCGGGAAGTATCAGATCCGCGAGTATGCTCGTCTCATCGATGAAGCTGCCGAAACTTGCGATGAACGGAATTTTCGAAAGCGTTTCACGAACCCGCCACGCGGGAGGCGAACCATAGACGGGATTTGCTTCGTGCAGCAGCAGGACTTTTACCCGTTCGTTGTTTTGTGCGGCGTCCGCAATGAATGATTCAAAGTGCCGGTTTTGATCGGCGTTCGGCTTCGGCTGCCGCATAAACCCCATTGGCGATTCCCCGTTACCAGCGCCTGCATTGCCAATCAGGGCATTCAGCGCATTGACCGCCAGCGCGCCGAACATTCCGTTCGTGTGCGCCAGCGGCGAGCCACCGATTATCGCGATGGCGGGCCCGTTATTTGCAAACTCTTTCGCAATGCGTTTGACGCGTTCGGCTTTGACACCGGTGCGCTTCTCTACTTCTTCCGGAGCATAATCCGCGAGTCCCGGCCAGCCGGCAATTTGCGATCCGGCAGCGCCGACAGCCTCAGGTTTGCGAAGGCCTGCTTTCATGATCACGTGTGCCAGACCGAGAGCGAGCACGCCTTCGGTTCCCGGATTGACGGGTATCCATTCATCGGCATTCGCTCCGGTTTGAGACATACGCGCTTCAAACTGCACGAACTTTCCGCGTTTTGCCGGTTGATCCTGAAGTTTGCCCTGGCGCATATCTCCGTAGCCAATGCTTTGCGTGACCGGAGAATTCCATGTGCCCAGAAAGTCCGCACCGAACGAGAGCACGTACCTCGATCGTCCGATGTCGAACGTTGGCAGCTGATCGTAACCAAAGCTCCGCGCATTCGCGCGGCGCAGCACATGATCGCCAAGCGGGTCGAACGTTACCGGGACTGACGCGCCAAAGCGGCTGGAGAATTCCGAAATCAAGGTTTGCCGTTGATCACGCATCGGTTTCGTCAGAAACACGGCAGCTTTCTGATTTCCGCTCGCGGCCAATCCATTGAGTTGAGATACAAGCATGCTCATGGCCTCGTCCCAGGTGATTTCCTGAAATGGGCCGGTGCCGCGCGCGCCGCTGCGTTTCAGTGGATGAATGATGCGGTCCGGGTGGTACGTGACCTGGATCGCCGCCTGTCCGCGAACGCAAAGTTTCCCCTGACTGATGGGATGATTCGGATTGCCCTCGAGTTTTTTCGCGAGCCCCATCTGAATGGTTCCCTTTTTACCATTGCGAATGACTTCGGCCTCGCCGTCCATGACGCGCACGAGCATGCCGCAGCCGGCCGGGCACAATGGGCAGATGCTGGGCTTCCAAACGGCAACGCCGCCGGAGAGCTCTTCTTCCGGAATAAACCGGACCATGGAATGTTCGGGATTACCGCAGCTGGCGAGAGTGGCGCTGGCGCCGGAAGCGGCAGTTATTTTCAGAAAATCGCGTCGATCCATATTTATCCCAATATTGAATTACGACTGGCGCCGGTTAGAAGTGACAAGTGAGGCAATCGATCGATGCCTTTTTCTCCTTGTGACACGAGATGCAGAATCCCATGGAATGATCCACAACTCGCCGGGCCACTGTCATCGATCCCACATCGCCGTGACAGGTGGCGCATTGTACAGAGGCCGCCAGGTGCGCCACGTGATTGAACCGCACGTGGGCTTCATCGTTCCAGCCGTAGACGCGCTGCCAGGGAATGTCTTCGCCTCGATTGAAATAGGCCGCGACCTGCTGAACTGCAGGCTTATCCGTAGCCTTGGTCTTATGACAGCTCATGCACCATCGCACATCGGGAATGGTGGCCCGCGGGCCGGTGAGCGCACCGGTATGGCAGTCCAGGCATTCCATCATCGCAGTTTCAATATGGGCGCGATGATCGTAGGCAATGGGCTGCACGGGTTCGGATCGCATTCCAAAGAAATGACGGACAGACAAGCCGATTGTCGGATGAGCTGAAGTGAAAACCCCGGTTGACCCTACTGGAGGATCTTGACGATTGGACTGCCCGCGCAGAGTGCTGCTATTGAAAAGCAACGCCGAAACGATTCCCCCCACTCCCAAAACTATGAACAGTGTGATCAGACCGCGAAGCGGCGTTTCACTGTTTCTTTCTTGTTTCATACGGCCGCCAACATTTAATGCTCTCAGTCGAAACTCTGCAACCTCTTTCTTGCTGTGATACCTTCGCTGAATGATGCGCGATTTGAAAACCATAGCTGAACGTGCGATGCAGGACCGCGGATTTCTCACTCGCTTCCCGGAAGAAGTCCACAAGCAGGTGGTTCGGGAGATCGAGCCGCCATTTGACGCCATGGCTACGCGCGATCTGAGTTCCTGGTGCTGGTCGTCGATCGACAACGATGACTCCCGGGATCTCGACCAGGTTGAGTATGCGCACAGTGAAAAAAATGGCACGCGCATCTTCGTCGGTATTGCGGATGTGGATTATTTCGTGCCCATTCACTCACCGCTCGATCGTGCAGCTGCGCAAAACACGACTTCGGTTTACACCGGCGTCGAGACATTCATGATGCTTCCCGAGTCTCTCTCCACCGATTTGAGTTCACTCAACGAGGGCCAGCAGCGCCTGGCGGTCGTTTCCGAGTTTTTCGTCGACGACGACGGCAACGTGACTGAATCGACAATGTATCCCGCCATTGTGCAGAACCAGGCCCAGCTGACCTATAACGCGGTTGCCGCCTGGCTCGACAAGGCGTACGGCGCGGATGTGACCGAAGCCGGCCGGCGAACGCTGGCCAAGATTGAAAAGAATCCGGAACTGCAGGCCCAACTGATACTGCAGGACACCATCGCGCGAAAACTTCGCATCCGGCGGCACGAAGCGGGAGCGCTGTCGTTCCATACCATGGAACTGCATCCGGTGATGTCGCCGGAAGGCTCGGTTCTCGATCTCGAGACGCGGCAACAGAATCGCGCGAGCTACGTGATCGAGGATTTTATGATTGCTTCCAATCAGTCGACGGCAGGCTTTCTCGATGGAAAAGGCTTCCCGAGCATTCGGCGCGTCGTTCGAGTTCCGGCACGCTGGGACCGCATTGTGGCGCTGGCGTCGTCGCTCGGATTCTCGCTGCCGCCCGAGCCGGACGGGAAAGCGCTGGAGAGCTTTCTGCAGGAACAGCAGAAATCCAATCCCGCCCACTTCGCAGATTTGTCACTGGCCATCATCAAATTGCTGGGACGCGGCGAATACATGGTGAAGCTGCCCCATGAAGAAGCGCCGGGACATTTTGGACTGGCGGTTCAAAACTATTCGCACTCGACGGCGCCGAATCGCCGCTATCCCGATCTGATTACGCAAAGACTGGTCAAGGCCGCCGTTTCCGGAAACCGGAATCCGTATTCGAATTCGGAACTGGTCGATCTGGCCAGGCACTGCACGGAAAAGGAAGATGACGCCAACAAGGTGGAACGGCTGGTGCGCAAGTGCGCTGCGGCGACATTGCTCTCCACTCGAATTGGACAGAAGTTCAGCGCCGTGGTCTCCGGTGTATCGAGCGACGGAACGTGGGTGCGATTGTCGCATCCCCCGGTCGAAGGCAAGCTGATGGGGCCGCCTCCTCACCTCGACGTCGGAGACCAGGTGCATGTCCGGCTGGTATCCACCAACCCCGAGCGCGGGTTCATCGACTTCGAATTGATTTGATACGGTGGGAGGCAGTCTTCAAATGAGAGTTGTGAGTTGTTGTGTTTTGGGGGGGGGTGGGTGGGT
>JBGPBY010000363.1:0-7578 GCA_041481485.1 Terriglobia bacterium | reverse complement strand
GTGAAGAAATAGGGGACAGAGAGCAATTTCCTGAGAAACCCAATTGATATACAACGGCTTAAAAAGGAAATTGCTCTCTGTCCCCTATTTCTTGCATCAGGATGATTCTGTGCAGAATTCAGGTAATAAAACAGCCCGCCGGAAATCGTTCCGGCGGGCTGTTTATTCGGCGTGTTTATAGTTCGAGATTTTTAGTGTCGAAGCTGGGTGGTGTAGTTTCCTACTTCGTTCACCTCGCAATACGGGCGCTCATGGATGATTCGTGGCGCCGCCCCAGCGGCCAACGTCAAAATTCTGTCCGGCATCACCCACGGCTCGACCAGGACAGGGTCCTCAATGGTCACCTGGTAAAGAATCTGATCGCCCTTCCGCGTCAGCCTTTCAATCACGTGCATATCCGCGGAATGAAATAAGCCCCCGCGTCCGAACCAGGTGGAATCGACGAAGTTGGTGGAATCGATCACCAGCGTGTCGCCGTCCCATTTCGTGACCGAAAGCCCCATGTAGTAGGCTTCGACCGTGTTTGCGCGCGCGGCTCCGCTGGTCGAGACGTCGCGGAATTCCACACTTCCGCCGCCGTAATCGCTTGTCGTATAGAAAAAGAGAATATCGCCCGCCGTGTGGATAATCCGCGCCGGTGTGCCTTCCCGGGTAAGTCCCATCGGCTGGCACGTCATGATCGGATCTTCCCTGTTTGTCCACTGATCCATTTCCTGAACATGGTCCCAGAACTCGGGTTTGTAGATGGGACGACTCGGCCCAAACCGCGAGGGCGAGATCCACTCATAATCCACCCAGAAGTTGTCCATTGGGATTTTGCAGCCGATGTCGGGGTTGATTCCCGCACCCTTCACCTGCGTTGGACCACATCGGCGACTTCCCGAGAGCCCCCCCGTAATTGGATTAAGGCCAGAGCCGCCCCAGTTTCCTGTCAGGTCCGGTTTCCCATCGGCCAGCCTCGGCGTTGCAGCGGTGGACGTCAGCGCTACGGGAGCTGCGTTGGCTACCATCGTCCAGTTGGGAGGCTGATTTGTTGGCTTGATCGCTGCCTTGACGCTTGCCGGAACCGGCACCACGACATACATCTGTGCTGTTTCCGTCTGCGTCGTCGTAATGTCGCGGAGAACGGCGCCGTTCTGTTTCTCGATCATCCGGCCCGCATAGAACGCTTCGGCCGGATTCAGCTTATTGTTCCAGTCTCTATAGTCGCTGTAGGTGAACTCGTAAGTCTTCGCTCCCTGCTTCACCACGACACTCTCCGCCATGAACTTTGCATCGAGTGTGGCGGTCGCGGTTGCATTGGGGACGCCCAGTATTGGGAACGTCACCACCGGCTTGTTGCCTACCCATGCGACGGACGTTCTACCGGCCGTCATGACATCGGCTGGTACGTCTGTGCCGGGGCGGGGCGCCATCTTAGGTGAGTCTGTCTGAGTCCCCGCCATTGCGGCTTTCCAGGCACCCTGAGGACTTGCCCACAGGCGAATCATCCGCTCCTCCACGGTTGCCGGCATCGGAGTGGCTTTGCCTTTGCCCGCGACGAGTTCGGCGCCGGGAATATCTTCGTTCCAGGCGTACGCTCCACTGAGCACCTCGACATTGGAGCAACTCTGGCCGTTGGGCCGGGTGCCGGTGATCTGGATCCGTTCGCCCGACGTCTGATAGCTGATACTGGTTCGATACTTCGTCATATTGCAGGGCTGCCCGTCCACTTGCATGGTGCCCTTGCCCTGGTATTCGAGCGACATGAGCAGATCCATCTCGTTGGCGCTCCGCAGCATTCCCGTGTACCAGGCCCAATTGAAGAGGACGGACTTCAGGTCCTTTGCTCCGGATGCCGGGGTGTACGCTGCACCGCCGCCACGGCCCCCGCCGCCACCCCCGCCACCACCACGGCCACCACCTTGTCCACCACCGCGGGCTCCAGCTGGCGCAGCTCCGCCTTGTGCCGGGGTTCCGGCCGCGGGCGCCTGTGCCCCACCACCTCGTGCCTGAGCGAGGGCCATGAACGCTAAGCTGCCGGTGAGAATGACGACGATCGCAAAATTTGTCCAAATGATCTTCTGTCGAAAGGCCATGATAGTCTCCCTCTTTTGACTAGTCGTTCGGGCCACCCATAGAGACAACAATGACGTGTCCGTCCGCATAAGTTATCGATTTGAGGAATCCTAACGGGCTGCCGTTAGTCGCAGGGATGCAACGCACCTTAATGGTGTCCCCGAAGCGGAGAGCATTCGGTCCGGTTGGACCGACATTTTTCCCCGCGAGGGACACGGCGGAGCCCATGCTCAGGACCCAATCGGCCGTTGTACCATCCGCACTTTTGACCGTGACCGTCAATGTACCGTGGGGATTGACAAATTTTATGGATTTGACGGTGCCCGACAGTTCCTTGTCCGCCTTCATGTCGTACACGCCCGCCAGGGAATGATGTGCCTGCAACGATACACTGACCAGCAACCCGCATATGGCCAGACAAACTAGAATCCGCTTATTCATTGTGCTCCTCCGCAAAATTTATTGGCGTCAAACGCCTTCACGCATCCACCAAAAGAAGAGTTGAAAAACTGTGCCGGAGTCTAGCACCGGGAGCAGCGAGATTCAAATAATCCGTTGACCAATAACGGTCCGTACGACCAGCCGCGTTTCCAGCCGCGTTAGCGGCGGCAGTTTCATTAGCCACCGGCGTGAGCCGGTGGAATCCAGACTCAAAAATCAAATGAGCCGTGTAGCGGCGACAGATCAAGAAAATTGCTGGATCTTTCGTGCCTTACGGCACTCTATTCTTCGTGCATTGATATCCCACCGGCTGACGCCGGTGGCTAAGGGACTGCCGCCGCTACGCGGCTGGGAACGTTCCATCCGCGTAGCGGCGATAGTTCCCTGGCTGCCGGCGTCAGCCGGTGGTTTAGGAATCCATGTTTGAATTGCGAATCTGACCTCATATAATCCGGCCAACTTTGAAAACGGCACTCAGGCCAATTGGAATAAGGAGAACGCATGAAACGGATCGAATGTTTTCTCGCTGCAGCATTGCTGTTCGCGGCAATCGCGAACGTCTCCGCGACGATTCCGGAACAAGTACGCATTGATACGGGTTTGATTGCAGGTTCGGTCAGCACAGGTCAGCCGAGTGTGCGCGTCTTCAAGGGCATTCCGTTCGCGGCACCTCCTCTCGGTGAGAACCGGTGGCGCGCGCCGCAGCCTGCTGCGAAGTGGGACGGTGTGCGCAAGGCAGATGCATTCGGTGCTCCCTGTATTGCCAGTGCGCCCGCGGCGGCTCGGGGAGGAGGCGGCGGAAATGGTGGAGGCGGTGGAGGTGGTCGAGGTGCAGCTGCACGAGGTGGTGCGGCGCCAGCGCCTGCGGCCGCGCCAGTAACTCCGCCGCGCGAGCCCGCCCGCAGTGAAGACTGTCTCTATGCGAACGTGTGGACCGGCGCGAACAATGCCAATGACCGGCGTCCGGTGATGGTTTGGATTTATGGCGGCGGATTCACCAGCGGCTCCGGAGGCACTGCCTGGTACGATGGTGAAAACCTCGCAGCCAAGGGACCTGTGATCGTGACCTTCAACTATAGCCTCGGGGCGTTTGGTTTTTTTGCGCATCCTGATCTGGCGAAAGAGTCTGGCCATAGCGGCTCCGGCAACTACGGAATGATGGATGCGATTGCGATGCTGCAGTGGGTGAAGAAAAACATCAGCGCATTCGGCGGTGATCCGAACAACGTGACCATCGCCGGCGAATCCGCAGGCGCAAACATGATTGGCGCGCTTGTCGGTTCGCCGCAAGCGAAGGGACTGTTTCATCGCGCGATTGCAGAGAGCGGCGCATGGATGGGTTTGATGATGGCGAAGATGGCTCCCTCCGGTCCGGCGCAGGAGAACGGTGCCAGGGCGGTGGCCGCACTCGGCGTGAAGTCCATTGCCGAACTTCGCGCAAAACCGCTGGCCGAACTCACAGGACTCAGCAGTGCCGGACTTGTGATTGATGGCTACATCATTCCGGAAGATCTTTCGATCAAATTCATGAACGGCAAACAGAACGCCGTGGACGTCCTGACCGGATCCAATAAGGACGAAGCAAATTTCGGAATATGCAATTCGGCAGGACTCCCTGGAACCGCAGCTCGCGGTGGCACAACCGGAATTACGCTCGAAGCCTTCAAGGCAAGCGCACAACGGCGGTTCGGCGATGCAGCCGGCGACTTTGTGAAATTGTATGGCGTGACTTCGGATGCGGAAACGCAACCTGCAGCGCACATTGCCTGCGCTGATGAGATCAACTGGAATATGCGCCAATGGGCTGCGGCACAGACCAAGTTGGGGAAGAAGGCATATACGTACTTCTTCACTCGCATCCCCACACAGAACGGGCAACCCTCGGCGCAGGGCGCCACACACACCGCCGAGATTTCCTATGCGTTCAACAACCCAAAGGGTCAGACAAACCAGACCTGGAACGACGTGGACACAAAGCTCGCCGACACGATGTCTTCATACTGGGTCAACTTCATAACGAAGGGGGACCCGAACGGAACGGGGCTGCCGAATTGGCCCGCATACCGCGACATGAGCAGCAAGGTGATGGTGCTCGGCGACACCGTCCAGCTCGAGACTGCGCCACCGCTGGATAAGCTGAAGTTTTACTCTGCGGCGCATCAGCGGCTGATGGGTACTGGAGAAAAATAAAACAAACCTCTGATTTGATGCCTTCGAATACGGCCAGTTCCGGTGCCAACCGGAACTGGCCGTATTTGTTTTAAGCTTCGAGGAATCTAAAACCTTGCGCGATCCTCCCTGTAGGCGCGGTCTATGACCGCGCACGATCTCAAGTTGAGAGATTGTGTGTGCGTCGAAGCTTTACCTTGGTCTAAAATGTAAAGCGAGGCAAATCGATGGAAGTGAAGGTTTCAAGTAAGAATCAAATCGTAATTCCGCGTGCTGCAAGAGAAGCCCTTGGCGCCCAGGCCGGCAGTCAATTATTGATTGTGATACGGAACGGATCCGTTACGCTGCTACCCAAACCGAAGAATTATGAGAAGGCGATTCGTGGCATCGCGAAGTCTTTTCCTCGTGGATTTCTGAAGACGGAGCGCGATTCCTGGTAGCAGAGTCCAAGTCGCTCGCTGGATTTCTGGCTCGTCACACGCGAATTGCGGTTGATACTTCGATTTTCATTTTCCAACTTGAAGAAAACGAAAAGTACGCAGGGCTGGCAAGCCAGGTATTTCGTTGGCTGAGTGGCGCCAGGGCCAGCGCAGTAACGTCAACCGTCACAATGCTTGAACTGCTGGTTCACCCCTACCGGGGCAAAGATCAAGATGGAGTTGATGCTTACTTCGCTTTGTTATCCACCTATCCGAATCTGAAATGGGTGTCAGCTTCGCTCGATATTGCCGATCAAGCCGCAAGATTGCGGGCAGAGCATAACCTTAAAACACCCGATGCGATTCAGGCGGCCACGGCCCTTGTTTCGCATGCCAGCGGACTGATTTCCAACGACCCTGCCTTTCTCCGAGTGAGACAACTTGAAGTGCTCATATTCGACAATTTGCTGAAAACAGAAGAGTGATATTCCCTACAGCTGACGCCGTAGGATCTGCTATTGATTTGATACGCGAGCGACTCCCGGATCCCGTCCAGCCGCATGCTAGACTGCTTTTCACTATGCGTTACTTATTGCCCGTTGGGCTGCTTCTGACGTGGTTTGGAATATCGTCTGCACAAGTGCGGCGGGTGGATGATGCCGCTCTGCGAAATGTTGCGAAGTCGGCTTCGGATGGCGACTGGCTGAGCTACGGCCTCACTCCCGGTGAAACGCGTTTTAGTCCCCTCAAACAAATCGATGCGTCGAATGTGAAGCGCCTCGGTCTGGTCTGGTCCTATGAGGCCGGTGATGGCGGTGGCGATCAGGAAGCCACGCCGCTCGTCTGGAACAACACCATTTTCGGTGTCACCAACTGGAGCATTGTGTTTGCGGTGGACGCGCGCACCGGTAAACAGAAATGGCGCTGGGATCCGGAGATCAATCGCAAACCCACCGGCGACAGGATGTGCTGCGGCATTGTGAACCGTGGGCTGGCACTCTATAATGGCAAGATCTATGTGCCCGTCAACGACGGCCGGCTGCAGGCGCTCGACGCTGAAACAGGCAAGCCGGTGTGGGAAGCCCGCGTTTCCTACACCCAGAATGAACAGTCGCTGACCATCGCTCCGCGCATCGCCAAAGGGAAAGTAATTGTCGGACCGGCTGGAGGCGATCGTCCCACGCGGGGTTTCTTCGCAGCCTACGACGCCGAGACGGGACGCGAAGTTTGGCGGTTTTACACGGTTCCGGGCGACCCGGCTAAAGGATTTGAGTCGCCGGCCATGCGCAAGGCTGCCGCGACGTGGGACGGCGAGTGGTGGAAGCTTGGAGGAGGCGGAGCCGTCTGGGACGGAATTTCGTATGACCCCGAAAGCGAAACTCTCTATGTCGGCACAGGAAACGCCGAACCGTGGCCCCAGGCGCTGCGCACCAAAGACGTAAGCACCGGCCACGACAATCTGTATGTTGCTTCTATCGTCGCAGTGAATGTGAATACAGGCGAATTGAAGTGGCACTACCAAATGGTTCCCGGTGATCAGTGGGACTATGACAGCGTGCAGCAGATGATTCTCGCGGACCTGCAAATCAACGGCAAACCCCGCAAGGTGATTATGCAGGCGAACAAGAACGGCTTCTTCTATGTGCTCGACCGCATCACGGGCGAGTTCATTTCCGCACAGCCGTTCTCGCGTGTCAGCTGGGCGAAAGGGATCGATCAGAAGACCGGACGGCCCATTATCAATCCGGAAGTGATGTATGGAAAGGATCCGACTCCGGTATCGCCAGGCGGTGGCGGTGCTCACAACTGGTCGCCGATGTCGTTCAATCCGCAGACTGGCCTTGTCTATGTTCCAACTCGCGGATGGGACACATTCAACTATGCGGTGGATTACAACTTTAAGCCCGATGCCTCACGCGCCGGAGGAGCGTCACAGACCGGCCTGAATAACAATACGGCAGGAATGACACGAAGACCGGCCGCAGCAGCCATCGGCCCCGAGCCTCTCGAAGGCGGAAATGTCACCACGCTGGTCGCCTACGATCCGGTGAAGCAGGAGATCCGCTGGCGCGTGCCGATTGGCAACAGCAGGTATGGCGGCACGTTGAGCACGGCCAGCAATCTGGTGTTTCAGGTTTCGCCCGATGGACGGTTGATGGCGTACTCTGCCGAGAAGGGTGAACGGCTTCTCGAAATGCCAACGGGGTTGAAGAATGGGATGGGACCTCCGATCACATTCGCCATCGATGGGAAACAATACATTGCCATGATGGGCGGATCGGGGGGCACGCAAAGTCTGGGTGTGACCAACCCGGGCGCCGTGACCACTCCGCAAAAGCCGATGCTGTTGGTGTTTGGTCTCGATGGCAAGGCGGAACTGCCCAAACCCGGCGCCGCTCCGGCCCCCACTACGGCAGACCCGCACTGATGACGAATATGTGAATGAATGCGATTCCCCAATGTAGGGGCGGTCTATGACCGCCCACAATTG
>JBGPBY010000362.1:0-7593 GCA_041481485.1 Terriglobia bacterium | reverse complement strand
TCCCCCCCTGTCGGGGGGTTTTTTTCCCGCCAAAATTTCGATGTTTTCCACCCCCCCAATTTGGGGGCGGAAATACCCCGCCCCTACAGTGGGGAATCGCGATTACAGCTATTGTGCCGCCCTGAATTCGTGTGCGTATTTATGAAACAGCCTACTAAGGGACTGCCGCCGCTACGCGGCTGAAATCCGAGCCGCGTAGCGGCGACAGATAGGAAATCTCTTAGACGATCCACTGCATCAAACACTCCGCACAGTCGAATCCCTTGAACAAAAACCTATCGTGAGGTACAAAGAATTCGATTCGGTTAGCTCAGTAAAGAGTTGTGACAGTGCAGCGAAATTCTGAATTGAACTCATTCACCCTCAATCGTCTATTCTTCAACTTGCGGTATTTCCGATCTTGTTAACCGTTCTCAGCATTTTCGGCACCCGGCCCGAAGCGATCAAGATGGCGCCCGTCATCCGCGAACTCCGCGCTCATTCCAGCGAGGTGCGTTCGGTTGTTTGCTCCGTGGGGCAGCATCGGCAGATGCTCGATCAGGTGTTGAGCTTGTTCCAGATTCAGCCGGACTTTGATCTGAATCTCATGCGACACAATCAAAGTCTGGGTGAGCTGACTGCGTCGCTGTTCAATTCTCTCGATCCATTGGTCCGCGAGGTCAAACCCGACTGGATTCTCGCCCAGGGCGACACCACCACGGTATTCGTTGCCTCGATGACCGCGTTCTACCACCACATCCGCTTCGGACATGTGGAAGCGGGACTTCGGAGCGGCGACAGGGAACGGCCTTTTCCGGAAGAGATCAACCGGCGTATTGCCGATCTGGTGTCGGATCTCTATTTTGCTCCAACCGAGAGCGCCCGCCAGGCGCTGTTGAATGAGGAATGTGTTCCTGACGACATCTTCGTCACGGGAAACACCGTCATCGACGCACTGCACGATGTCGCCGCACGCGAGCTTGACTGGGCATCCAGCCCGCTGGCCGCGCTTCCCATGAACAAAAGGCTCGTCCTGATTACGGCGCATCGCCGCGAGAGTTTCGGTGAGCCCTTCCGCGAATTGTGCCTTGCGATCCGTGAGCTTGCATCTCGGTTCAGCGACGTTCACTTTGTTTATCCGGTGCATCTGAACCCGAACGTGCGTCAGCCAGTGAACGATATCCTTGTGAACCTGACGAACGTATCATTGATCGAACCGCTGGATTATTTGTCCCTGGTGCATCTCATGAAACGATCGGTTCTGGTTCTAACGGATTCCGGTGGAATTCAGGAAGAGGCTCCTGGACTTCGAATTCCGGTTCTGGTTATGCGGGATACGACCGAGCGGCCGGAAGGCGTTCAGACCGGAGTCGTTCGGCTGGTGGGTACGCAAAGAAGCCGAATCATCAATGAGACGGAAAGGCTATTGTGTGATCCGGCGGCTCATGCGGCAATGAGTACTGGTGTCAACCCATACGGTGATGGCAAAGCCGCTTCCAGGATTGTTTCAATTCTGCTGGAGCGTTCGCTTCAGAGAAAGCTTGCAGTAAATAGTTAGGCCCAGGGAATTTTTATGAGTATCAAAACAAAAATCAGACAGTCGGTGCTGGATTCACTCCTGAAGATTCTGGTTCCGGCTCCCGCTGAGGGTGACGGACAGAGAAGGCCATTCGGCCCGGAGGAATTCCGGCTTATTCGCGAAGCGTTGCTGTCGCAGAATCTGTGTTCCACCGACGGACAGATGGTGGCGAACTTCGAGAAGGAATTTGCGGCACTCTACGATGCGCCCTATGCTGTTGCTTCCACTTCCGGAACCGCAGCGATTCACGTGGCTCTGGGAGCTCTGGACCTCAATCCCTGTGATGAAGTCATCACGGCTCCGATTACGGATCTGGGAACGATCATTCCAATCATTTCCCAAAATGCGATTCCGGTATTTGCAGACATCGACGACACCTACAACATGGATCCGGAAGACGTCGAAAGAAAGATCACGCCGCAAACTCGAGCGATCATCGTCGTTCATCTGTTCGGCAATCCCTGCAATATGGATGCGATGGTCGACATCGCCAGGCGGCACAAGATTCCTCTCATCGAAGACTGTGCTCAAGCTCACCTGGCGGAATACAAGGGCAAATACGCGGGCACGATCGGAGACATCGGTTGCTTCAGCTTTCAACAGTCCAAGCATATGACCACCGGCGACGGCGGCATGACGGTTACCGGTAACAAGACCTACTACGAGCGAATGAAACTGTTTGCCGACAAGGGCTACGCCCGCAAGGGTTGGGGCACCAGAGCGTACTTGTTCCATGCGCCAAACTACCGCATGAACGAACTCGTCGGCGCCGTGGGACTGGCGCAGCTGAAAAAACTGAAAGGCATTGTCAGCAAACGTCAGGAACTCGGTCAGTACATGACCGAACTCCTGAAAGGAGTTGACGGAGTGCGCGTCGCTCCGGTGACTCCGGGTGCGAAACATACCTATTGGTTGTATCCCATGGCTCTCACTGGAGTCGACACCGCATTGTTTGCCGCAGAATTGAGGAAGGCCGATATTCATGTCGGTTTGGGCTATACCGGCAAACCAATTTATCTGTGCTCGGAGTCGCTGACTGCAAAAAAAACCTATGGCGATTCTCAGTTCCCATTCTCCGCCAGCGGCAAGTCTTATGAATACAAAGAAGGGCTGTGCCCGCGCGCCGAGAAGACCCTGGAAAGCTTGATCTGCGTGCCTCTTAATGAATCAATGTCGCGCGGCCAGATCGAGCGAAATGCCGGTTTGATCACGTCCGCGATAAAGAAGTTGGCGAAGCCTGCGGAGAAAACGAAATCGGCAGCGGCCAGCGCAGCGACGGTGTCAATGCCGCCAACGACGCCACAAAAAGCCGGCGAGACCACTGCAATTGGAATCATCGGCTGCGGACAGATGGGACGATGGCATCTCAATTCGTATAAGCAGAATCCATCGTGTAAGGTTGTCGGGTTGGTGGATACGGATTTTTCGCGAGCGCAGGTTATGGCCAACGAGGTTGGCGCTAAAGCATATCGGTCACATACCGAAATGATCGCGAATGAGGCTCTGCAGGGCGTCAGTGTGTGCACACTGCCTTCAACACATCGAGAGATCGTGATCGATCTGCTTCGCTCGGGAATCCATGTGCTGTGCGAAAAACCGCTCGCGATTTCCGTCGATGAAGGCAGGGAGATGTTGCGGGCCGCGCAGGACCATCGCGCGCTGGTGTTGCCGGCGTTTAAATTTCGTTTCTTTGATGAAGTGCAAAAAGCGAAGGAACTCATCGAGAGGAACAGTCTTGGGCAGATTCTGACGTTTCGTGTGATGTTCGGTGGCCTAATTGACATGACCGGCACCTGGTATGCGCAGAAAAAGCTGGCAGGTGGCGGTGTGATCATGGACAACGGTCCGCATGCGCTCGACATTGTGCGGTACCTCCTCGGCGATATTCGCAGTGTCAACGCCTATGGATCTCATTTCCAGAAACTCGAAGTCGAAGATACCGCCCAATTGAGCCTGAGCCTGGAAAGCGGCGCCATGGGTACGGCAGACCTGAGCTGGTCCAACAGCATGCCATCGAGCAATTACCTGGAAATCTATGGCGAAGACGGAAACATATTCCTGAGCGCCGAAGGACTGAATTACAAATTCAAGACCTGGAAGGAATGGAAGAAAGTTGCTCGCGAACGAGGCCCTAGGGAATTATTCGCACTGCAAATCGACCACTTCCTCCAATGTGTTCGCGGCATGGCGCCAACGCAAGTAACCAACGAGGATGGCTTGAAAACGCAGATCCTGATCGAGGCCGCATATGAATCGATTCGCCGCGAATCCAAAGTCGCAGTTTCGAGTGGCGAGCGCGTTCCGGAGCCATCGACAGCCGCGTAAAGATACAGGGAGGAAATGTGTCCATACTCGCCAGGTTCAAAGCCGAAGCTCAACCCAAACGGAATCTGGATCCATTGATCCGCACTCTCGACTGGGCAAAGAGAGTTTATAAAGTTGGCGCGCAATTGCCGGCCAACGTGGTCGCGCCGACAGAAGAAACGACCGGTTATTTCATCCCCACGTTTTATGCCTACGGCGAGAAAGCGCTGGCGATCGAGCTGGCAAAGTGGGAAGCCTCCCGGCAGCAGCCCGACGGAAGTTTCGTTGGCGCCGACGGCATTCCATACACTTTCGACACAGCGCAGGTGATTCGAGGATATCTGTCTGTACTGGATGATGCGCCCGAATTGCTCGAGCCCCTGAAGAAGGCTTCGGAATATGTCTTTTCCCAGATCGATGCAAAGGGCGAGGTACAAACGGCTTCATACTCTGGATGGCGCCTCGCGAATGGAAGCGTCTTTTCCGAATACGCGCACTTGTATGTGCTGGCACCCTTGCGCGACGCCGGACAGCGGTTGAATGAGCCAAAATACATTCAAGCTTCCGATCGCGGCGTTCAATACTACAAACGACAGCCGGACCTGGTGGATTTCAAGTCGGAACTGGGAAAACTGTCGCATATTTTCGGTTACATGATGGAAGCGCTGGCTGAACTCGGCGAACACGATCTGGCGAAACGAGGTCTTCGATCGGCGGAATTGATTCAAAAGAAGAACGGCGCGATTCCCGCCTATCCTGGCGTCGACTGGGTTTGTTCGACAGGAATGGCGCAGTTATGCGTGGCATGGTACAAGCTCGGCATTACCAGCGCCGCCGACAAAGCGATCCGGTATCTGGAGTCCATTCAAAACCCGTCCGGCGGGTTTTACGGTGGCTATGGAAAGAATGCACAGTACTTTCCCGATATGGAGATTGGTTGGGCCTCAAAATACCTGCTCGATTGCTACCTGCTGAAATACGGCCGCAACCCTCTGGTAGATTGAAAGAGACTCCGGGATCGCAACTGTAGGCGCGGTCTATGACCGCGCGCGATCGCCAGTTTAAAGATTGTGCGCGGTAATAGACCGCGCCTACAGTTAGAAACACACATGCACATCCTGCAAGTTAACGCTTATGACGAGGGAGGCGGCGCGGAAACTGTCGCCATGAACCTCCAGCGGGAATATCGCGCCGCAGGTCATGATGCGTGGATGGCGGTGGGATTTCGGCGTTCCCAGGATCGCCATGTCGTCGAAATCCCGAACCAGCAGAGCCGGTCGCGATGGTGGCAGTTCTGTTACCGTCTCGAGGATGGTTCGCTTCGACGAAAAGTTCCCGCCGTTCCCCAGTTGGCACGATGGCTGACACTGCTGGATTCTGCAGAACGGGAACGCGTTTCAAACCGAAAAAACGGCGGGGAGGATTTCTATCATCCGGGCACTGCTCGCGTTCTCGAATTAACTCCCAGGAAACCGGAGATCGTCCATTGCCATAACCTGCATGTAAATTATTTCGACCTGCGGTTACTGCCATGGTTGACGAGCCAGGCGCCGGTGGTTTTCACGCTCCACGATGCCTGGCTTTTGAGCGGCCACTGCGCGCATTCCTTCGATTGTGACCGCTGGAAAACCGGTTGCGGCGAGTGTCCGGATCTGACGATTTCACCAGCTATCACCAAAGACGCCACGGCGTCCAACTGGAAACTTAAAGCGAAAATTTTTGCCGGATCTCGTCTACGCGTCGCGACTCCGTCCCAGTGGCTAATGGATAAGGTGTCGCAATCGATGCTTCAGCCGGCCATCGTTGAGTCCCGCGTCATTCCGAATGGTGTGGATCTCTCCATCTACAAGCCCGGCGACCGCCGGACGGCGCGAGCGGACCTCGGAATTCCGGCCGAAGCCAGGGTCCTCCTCTTTACTTCAAACTGGGCGCGGAACAGCCCATGGCGGGATTTCAAAACTCTTCAACAGGCGGTTGGACTCATCGCTGAAAGAATTATTGGAGAGAAGGTAATCTTTCTCGCGTTAGGTGAAGAGGCTCCATCGGAAACTGTCGGTAAGGCACGAATAGACTTTGTTCCCTACCAGAAGAATCCATCCATTGTCGCGAAGTACTATCAGGCCGCAGACGTCTATCTTCACGCGACGCGAACAGATACATTTCCCAATGTCATTCTTGAAGCACAGGCCTGCGGGTGTCCCGTCGTGGCAACCGGAGTGGGCGGGATTCCCGAACAAATCGAAAATGCCAGGACCGGTTTCATTGTGAAAGCGGCTTCCCCAGCGGAAATGGCAGAACGGGCGGTGGAATTGCTCAGCAATGATGGGCTTCAGCGTTCAATGCGCGAAGCAGCACTCGCCAAAATCCGGCTCCATCACGACTGGCGCGATGTTGCGAACAAATACCTCGCATGGTTTGAAGAGATCACGGCAGATCCAATCCGCAGTGGCACTCCAGCTAAGATCCTGACATGAACGTCGTTGTTGTTCTCCCAACGCCTCGGTCCGGATACGAAGCGGTGCGATTCTGGAAGAAGCGGTTGAATCCAGTCGACCATTTTTATTTGGTCAGCGTTGTGAGTTCGGTCGAACGAGAAGTCGGCGGAGTCGAAATCCGTTATCTGGAGGTCGATCCGAGAAAAGAACGCCAGTGGCCTTCGCGGTGGATTCGCGCCATGGGATGGAGGCTCGTTTCGAGCGGGTACGGAATCTGGCGGCAATACCTCGCGGACATCTGGGACGAACTGCATTGGAACCTGCGAAGCTATGACCCGGATGTCGTTGATCTCCGATGGCTGAATGGCCGCAACGAACTGGAACGCAGACTCCGGGAGAAGTCATGGTCCGTGGTTGCTTCTGAAAAGGACGTTGCCCGTTTGCCAGAGGACGGACGCGGGTGGCGCGATTACGACGCCAATAGAAAGGTCAGCATTGTTTTGCCGGTGTACAACGGAGGCCAGTTCCTGCGGCAGTCCATTGAAAGCTGCCTGACCCAGACGCACCGCAATCTGGAATTGGTTCTTGTCGACGACTGTTCGAAAGACAATACCCCCGCGATTATCGCGGAATATGCCGCGCGTGATCCGCGAGTTCGCTCGATACGAAATACAACGAACCAGAGGTTGCCGCGCTCGCTGAACATTGGGTTCGCCGAAACCAGCGGAGAACTTCTGACCTGGACCAGCCACGACAATTTTTACGAGCCACCAGCTATTGAGGCCCTCGTTGGATATCTCTGCACCTGGAGTGATGTGGACCTGGTGTATTCGGATTATCTCCGAATTGACGAGACCGGGAAGGCGCCGCCTGTGGTGAATGTGCTTCCGCCTCCCTGGATGCTGCTGTCCGGAAATGTCGTCGGGGCGTACTTCCTCTATCGGAGGAAGGTCTACGAAAAAGTGGGAGATTATCGTGCGGACCGTGAATATGCGGAAGACTACGATTACTGGGTTCGCATTTATAAAGCGGGTTTTTCGATGATGCGGCTGCGGGAGCCTTTGTATAGTTACCGGACGCATCCGGATTCGATGACGTCGGAAGCGGCAAAGATGGAGCACAATCCGCACCGGGCAGACCGGGTCGTGAATGATTACTTCAAGGTTTGAAAGTTGTGAATGAATGCGATTCCCCTATGTAGGGGCGGTCTATTTCCCCCCACAAATTTTTAGTTTTGAAAACCCCAAATTTTGGGCGGGGAAATAACGCCCCAAAAAATGGAAAAGAGATAGGGAG
>JBGPBY010000361.1:0-7601 GCA_041481485.1 Terriglobia bacterium | reverse complement strand
GTTTTTTTTGACCGCGCTAAATTTTATGGCTGTATTTCCTAAATTTTGGGGGGTTTAATACCCCGCCCCTACAGTCGGAATCGCATTCCTTCACAACTTCATAGACCGCGCCTACAGTGCTTTTACAGATCATTTGCCCGGCCCGGCAAGTCTCCGTAGAACTTCCAGTCAATCGACATGTCCCGCGTGAGTTTCTGCTTCATGAGCTCCAGCCGAATCAGTTCGATCGGCATCGAGCCGGATCGCAGGATCTCGTCGTGGAACGCCTTGTTGGTCATCACCTTTGAATCCACCAGCTCTTTGCGCAGCGAACGCAACTGCAGAGCACCAAGCAGATAGGCCGCCTGATAGAGCGGCGTATAGCCGCCTTCGAAGGAACGCCGAACTTCCGCCGTCGCGTTGTCGCGCTCATGGCCCACGCGATCGACCAGGAAGTCGATCGACTCCTGAGGCGACCACTCACCCATGTGGAAGCGCAGAGAAAAGATGATTCGAGCGCAGCGGAACATGCGCCAGAAAAGCGCTCCGACGCGCTCCTCGGGAGTGCCATGGAAACCCATATCGTACAGAACGAGTTCCCAATAGACGGCCCAACCTTCGCCAAAAAACGGTCCGCCGCCAAGGCTCGGACGGTAACCGTTGTAGCGTTGGGAGAAATAGCCAACGAGGTTGTGTCCTGGGATCATCTCGTGGAACGCCGTGGCGTGCGACCACGGACGGTTGTTTCCGCGCATGCTCTGCAGGCGGGCCTCGAATTCCATCGTGTCGGTTGGATACGACACACTCATCTGCGTGCCGCCGGTGAAGAATGGATTCACGAGCTGACGTTCGGGCGTCATCATGATCATGTGCTGCGACTCGGCATCGACCTGCGGAATCGTCACCAAATCGTGTGCGCGAACGTAATCGACCGCTTCGACAAGGAGATCTCGAATCATCGCGGGCTGCCCGCCCGGCGGTGGATGCATCGTCTTGGTCTTTTCAAGCGCCTTTTTCCAATCGTCGCCGAAACCCATTTGGCGGGAAGCTTTGCGCATTTCGTTCTCGCACCATGCGAATTCCCGTTCCGCAAGGACGATCAGCTGCTCAGGGGTGTAAGGGATCAACTCGTCTTCCAGGTCACGAGTGAGTCCCTCGCGTCCGCGAGCGCTGCCGGGGATGCCGGTGTTGTCGGTTTTTCGCGGATTGTTTGAGGGCAGAGGCTTGTCCAGTCGCGCCAGCTCCAGTTCGGCGCGTTTCTTCAGGAAGAGATAGTCCACCTGCGCGTTTCGCGACAGTAGATCGAAGTCCAGCGTCTTCAGCGCGGCAAGCCAGTCGTTGTAATACTGGGCGGTGCGCGCCGGCGCAGCACCCCTTCCACCGCGTCCGTTATTGGGAGCGGCGCGGAATCGTTGAACAATATCGGCCATTTCATCCTGCGGCAGCGCCAGAATCTCCGCCAGGTCCGGCACTTCGCTGAACTTCGGCGCGGGAGCCGGATCGATTCGCAGTGCCGGCACTTTCAGGTTCGACGTCTGATTGGCGGCCGCGATCTTGTCGCGAAGAAGCGTCGAGTACGTCTGAAGCGCGGAGTCGACGTGTTTGTAGGGCAGGCCCATCCACCACGTGAACAAAGGGTCGTACCCGTTATAGAAGGTGTTCCACGCGGCGAGATTGGCGCGGATCTGATCGACCGCACCCGCCGCGCCCGTCGCCTGAGCGGGACTTGCCTGCAGCGCGCCCGCAGTGAGTTGGGTTTGTATGTCGGCGATCTGCTTCGTCACAGCGGTCAAAGTGCCGGCGGCTTTCTCCGCATCGATATCCCTCAAAGCGATGCGCGCTTCGATGAGGCGGACCACGTCCGGCGCAAAAGGAAGCAGCGGCATGACCTGGGCCAGCGCCGCAGTCTGGGCATCCAAATCCGCGGAGTTTTTCTGGATGGTTGTCTTGAGGCCGGCAAGATCCGTTTGCGCTTCCGGCGAGAGTTTGACGGCGTCGATTCGCGCGAGTGCTGTCTGCCAGGACATGTCGAACCGTTTCAGACGTGCGATGCGGCTGGGCGAAATCACCAGAGGCGGTCCGGCATCCGCCGCCGCTCCTGTGCCGCGGCCGCCGCCGCGTCCCCCTCCGCCTCCGCCTGCAGCATTGCTGCCCGCGTAGTTGCCTGCAAGCAACGTGCGGTCGGCGTTGTAGCGTGTGACCACCAGGCGCATCTCACTGCGACGGGGAGCCAGCAGTGGACGAAGATCCTTTGGAACCGATCCAACCAATCCATCTGGGGTCAGGTCCTGTCCAAAGCCGGTGAACTCTGCCGTCGCCACTATCAAGGCACAGGCGAGAATCGCCGCGGCCCACCGTTTCATTTTGTTCATTTGTTCCCCCTTGGATTGCGGGCGCGATTATATGCGCTGCCATTTGTCGCGACAAGTTGATGACTGTATGGTTGCTCGATCGCCCCTACTCAGCGGCGTAGCCGCGGCGCGGCCAGTTTCAAAGGAGGAACTCTCCTCCCACTGTAGGCGCGGTCTATGACCGCGCGCGATGTCTCAGTTCGAGAATGTGCGCGGTCATAGACCGCGCCTACAGCCGGGTTTCAAACGAGTTCCTCAGGAGCTGAGGAGGGGTGGCCGCGACATCATGAAAATATCGCGACGCTTCCGCAGTTCAGGAGCGGACGGGGTGGTGCTGGTCAAGTTCGAAGAGGAATTTCTGTTTGAACTTGGACATCACCACCCCGTACCGAAACCAGGACACTGTCCGCAATTGGTGGTTGTTACCACCGGCTTCATTTCTCTTGGTCTCCGCTGGCGCAGGTCATGTACGATATGCGCGTCAACCCCACACCAGACGGAGACGCCATGAGATTACGAACGCTCGTCATTGCAGCCTTTCTTCTCAACTTGCTTGTGCCGTCCATCTGTCCGTCGCAAGTCACCGCCGCAGACTACGATCGCGCTGCGAGTCTGCGCCAGAAATTCCAGGGCCTTGCGGTCAACATTCCCGAGGCCGCCGTTGCGATTGAGAACACCAGCCGCTTCTGGTATCGCAAGTCCGTCAAAGGCGGCGACGAGTTCGTCCTCGTGGACGCGGCAACGCTGAGCAAGAAGGCGGCGTTTGATCATCAGCGTCTCGCCGCCTCTCTTTCCACGGCCACCGGAGGAAAGTACACCGCCATTACTCTTCCTTTCACGACATTCAACTTTGCCGATAGGGAAACTGCCATTACTTTCGCCGCCGCGGGTTCCAACTGGTCCTGTTCGTTATCCGATTACGTCTGCAAGAAGAGTGCGGCAACGGGGCAAGGCCAGCGAGGCGGAGCGCAGCCGCCTGCTATGGACGACTTCGACGCGAGTCCTGCAGAGTTCGAAAACGACGTTGAAGACGGCATGACGTATCTCCTCCCGCAACAGGGGCAGACCGGAGCCGCGACCGGCGGCGGGCCACAAGCTCAGAACAATCCGAAATCGTCTCCCGATGGAAAGTGGGAGGCGCTGATCCTGAATTACAACGTCTTCATTCGCCCGAAGGGTAAGACGCAGCCATCCGACGCATGGCCACTCAGCTTCGACGGCTCCGAAGGTAACTACTACACACTGGGTTCGCTCGCCTGGTCGCCCGACTCCAAACGGCTGGTTGCGTATCATGTCAGGCCCGGCTATCGCCGCGAGATTCACTATGTGGAGTCTTCGCCGGTTGACCAGCTGCAACCGAAACACAGCACACGGGTGTATGCCAAACCGGGAGACGTGCTGGATCTGGCGCAGCCGGCCTTGTTCGAAGTCGACACGAAAAAGCAGATCAACATCGACAACAGCCTGTTTCCGAATCCATACAGCATTTCGAATCCCATCTGGCGAAAGGATGGCCACGCATTCACGTTTGAATACAATCAGCGTGGACATCAACTGTATCGTGTGATCGAAGCCGATGGCATCAGCGGGAAAACGCGTGCCGTCATCACCGAAGAGAGCAAGACGTTCATCAATTATCGTCAGCTGGTTCCGAATCCATCCGACACCGGCAAGAAGGTTCGCTTCGAAATCGACGACGGCAAGGAAATCATCTGGATGTCGGAGCGCGACGGCTGGGCCCACCTTTATCTGTATGACGGCGTCACCGGCCGCCTGAAGAACCAGATCACGAAAGGGAATTGGCTGGTTCGTAATGTCGAAAAAGTGGATGTCGCGAAACGCCAGATCTGGTTCCAGGCGAGCGGCATGTATCCCGGAAAGGATCCGTACTTCATTCACTACTACCGGATCAATTTCGATGGCACGGGGTTAACGGCGTTGACAGACGCTGATGCGAATCACTCGGTCACATTTTCCACAGACATGAAGTACTACGTCGACAACTATTCACGAGTCGACCTCGCACCCGTTTCCGAACTCCGCCGCAGCGAAGACGGCAAAGTGCTTCTCGAATTGGACAAAGGCGACATCAGTGCCCTGCTGGCCGCGGGCTGGCGTCCGCCCGAAGTGTTCACGTCGATGGGACGCGACGGGAAGACCGATATATGGGGAGTGATTTACAAGCCTGCCAATTTCGATCCTTCGAAAAAATATCCGGTGATCGAATCGATCTATTCCGGACCTCAAGGAAATTTTGTTCCGAAGAGGTTCACCGTAAGCGTTCAGCCGCTGATGGAACTGGGCTTCATCGTGACGCAGATCGACGGCATGGGCACCGCGAACCGGTCGAAGAACTTCCAGGACGTCGCGTTTCAGAACCTGGGGGACGCGGGTTTTCCGGATCGGATTCTCTGGCACCAGGCTGTTGCCGCAAAGTATCCGTACTACGACATCTCCCGCGTTGGGGTATACGGGACATCGGCGGGCGGACAAAACGCAACGGGCGGCGTCCTGTTCCATCCGGAGCTCTACAAGGTCGCGGTTTCGAACAGCGGAAGTCATGACAACCGCATGGACAAGATCTGGTGGAACGAGCACTGGATGGGGTGGCCGCTCGGCCCGCACTACGCGGCGTCATCCAATGTCGATAACGCATACCGGCTTCAAGGCAAACTCTTGCTGGTGGTTCCTGAACTGGATACCAACGTCGATCCGTCGTCAACGTATCAGGTGGTGAACGCACTCATCAAAGCAAACAAGAAGTTCGACCTCCTTGTCGTGCCCGGAGGTAACCACGGCGCGGGCGGCGCCTACTACCAGCGTCTGCTTCAGGATTTCTTTGTGCACCATCTGCTCGGTATGGAACCGCCAGACTGGAACAGCCTTTTCCGCCCGTAGGGACGAAGAAATGTTCATTGTTCAATGTTCAATTCTCATCTGTCATTTTCGGATGCGCCTTCGGCGCGCCATCTTTAAGAAAAGATCGCGCGAAGCGCCACCATCAATGACAAACGACAATTGAACATTGAACAATGAACATTTCTTCACACCTTCTACCGTCCACATCCCGGCAAGCGGAACGCTCCGATTTTTGTCGAATAGCTCGCCGCGTCTTTCCTGACGTAGTCGCCTGAGTACCAGATCGTGCAATCATCGCTCGGGTCCATCGCTGTCTGGGTGTAATCCTCCCAGCGTTGCGCGCCCGGCCGCCCAATGGACGGACCGCCTTCCGGTCCTTCGCCGAGCGCAAGGTCGGTTTCGCGCAATGTCAACTGACCGCGCGGATCGTTTGCAAGCCGCCCCGCAAAACGCTGACCCGCGAAATTCGGTGCGCCGCCGAACGAATAGCCGATGCCGATGTTACCTAGCTTGTCTATGGCCGGACTGGCCATCCAGCGGTAGAAGCCTTCCGGTGCATACGTGCCCTGCTGATACAGGCTGACCTTGCGGTTCTTGTCGATACGAAACTCGTACCACCGGACCCCGCCGCCCCCAACCGTGGTATTCACCGAGTGCACGGCGACCATGGACTCCTGGCCGTTCACATTGCGGTAGACAACGCGCGCCATGATCTTGTCGCCCTGAGCATCGAGCCGCCGCTCGCTTCCCGGTTGAGGAACGCAGGCTGTGAGCTGTCCGTCACAAAGATAGTGATACGGTGCGACAGCGATCTTCTCCGGACCGGTGACTCTGGTCTTCAACGGATCCTTCCAATCGACGTGGAACTGCCAGACGTTGATGACATCGTCTTCCATGATTCTGTCCAGCTGCCGCCCCCCCGCTGCCATCATGATGTTCGGCGCTCCGGCGGGCGGCAGATTCTTACCATCGACATCGGCGTTATTGAGGAAATTGACGTTCTCAATGATCACGCATTGCTCGGTTGCGGGCTCGCCTTTGATCATTTTGGCGCGTTCGGCCACACACGCATGTTTCTGCGTGGCGATGGTCTCCGAAATCCGGTTGTCACCGGTACTCGTCGGCACGTAAT
Organism: Terriglobia bacterium; assembly: GCA_041481485.1. Classification (GTDB taxonomy): domain Bacteria; phylum Acidobacteriota; class Terriglobia; order 20CM-2-55-15; family 20CM-2-55-15; genus JBGPBY01. The sequence continues at coordinate 1,280 of JBGPBY010000361.1, read as the reverse complement.
AGCCGTCGGGCCAGACTGCGGGGCGCGGATAATCGGGAAAGAGCGGCCGCAGGAATTCGTAGCGATAGTATTCACCCATCGGATCGGAACTCACGCTCACCGCGTAACACATGGAATACGGTCCTTGCGGAGTAGACGGCTGGCCTCGTTGACCGGGTGGAACCGGCGGCGCATTCGGAGCAGGAGCCGGAGACGGCACGAACAATTTTTCGGCTCGGCCCGGCTGGCCTGTTTGGCCGGGTTGGTTCTGTTGCGGAGGCTGATCGGCGCGGCCGGGCGCGGCCTGATCGGGGCGGGCCTCACCGCGTTGGAACACCGGAAGGACAAACAGCCAGCGATCCGCGAGCTGATCGTAGCGAACGACCGCGTCGCCGCTGAGCCGGTTTTCGCAGGCTCCACCAAAACCCTTGAAAATCGTGTTGGTCGCGACAGGACCGTAGAGCACCTTGCCGGTCGAGTCGAAGGTCTTGCCCTTCTTTGTGTAGATCGCCATCCGCGAATTCACGATCTGCGCAATGTGGTTGGGTCCGACGGCAAGACTGTTGTCGGAGGGATTGCGCACGGTGGCCGTGCCTTGCGGGCCGGTGAATCCTACGCCGAGGCCGTCGAAGCTTTCGACGAGTTGCGGGGCGGGCTTCGTACCGTGAGATGTCTGTTCGATCGCGGCCGAACCCGCAGGCGTCGTCATCGCCGTTGGAGTGGGAGGCACGGCGCCGCTCTGGAGCGCCTCCTCCGCCTCTTCCTCGTCTTCCGCGTCAGGATTCGGAGCAAGCGCTCCAGGGGGAATCTCGCTCTTCGAACCGCGAGCTTCATGCTGTTCTTCAGTCGTCTGCGACGCGAGCGCCCGCGACTTGTCATGGGCGAAATCTTGTTGAACTGCAGTGGGGCCGATGGTAATTCGGGCCGGCTCCTTACTGGGGATCCGGCGCGTGTTGAACATCAGTGCCGCTGCCGCCACGGCAATCGCGATCGCCAAAATTCCTACTGCCAGCTTAGAACGGTTCATGAGAGTTCCGAATTCTACCGGGCCAGCCGAGCTTGATGACGCCCCTGGGCCGGGTTAAGGAAGCGATGTTGGCGGCATTCTCCCACAATGCCGTCGGGTTCTCAAAGACCCTGACCCGCCGGTAATGGGTCAGGATGAAATCCGCGTTCCGCTGTAGGCGCGGTCTATGACCGGGCACAGTTTTTCACACTGGGACTCCTTGAATTGGGAATTCATAAACGAGAGATTGTGCGCGGTCATAGACCGCGCCTACAGTGGGAGGCCGTCGCCGCAT
>JBGPBY010000360.1:0-7607 GCA_041481485.1 Terriglobia bacterium | reverse complement strand
TTTGGGTGACCTCCAGTAGGGTTTTCAATGCGGAGGTGGTTCTCCACATTGTTTGTTCTCACCCTATATTCATGGGGGTCCCGAAATGGTCTCTCCCGTTTAAAACCCTTTCACTACAGATTCATCTGCATGATTCAGGTGTAAACGGTCTGGCATATGCGGGAAGTACCCGCGGTTTGGCGACCACGGTCATCAATCCGGATCTGGTGGGCGAGATCCGTCTTATTCTGTCGCCCGTAGATGCCGAACTCGGCCGCGGCAATTCGCAGATTCAGATTCAGACGCGCTCCGGAACCAACAAGTACACAGGAGCTGGAGTGTGGAATATTCAAAACAGCGCGCTGAATGCAAACACATGGACCAATAACCGGCAGACAGTGAATGGCGTATGGACGCCCATTAAACCCGATTGGCGAAATCTAAATCAATTCACCATCAGCGGCGGCGGTCCGATCATCAAGAGCAAGACATTCTTCTTCGTGCTATACGATCAAACGATTTCCAACACGCGTCAGGTCCAGTTAAATCCTGTCCTGACAAATCAAGCCCGCAATGGAATCTTCCGGTTCTGGGAAGGGTGGGTGCCGGACAGCGCGGATCCCGTCAACAATCCCGCAGCCTATCCTACTGCGGCCGAATCCACAGTTCAGGCAGTCGATGATGCGGGGCGGCCTCTCAAGCCGCTGCTTTTCCAGAATGGTACACCGTATACCGGCAGCCTTGTCTGCTTCAGTATTTTCGGCAGCGTCAAAGTGGACGGGTCTCCATTTGGAGCAAATGATTGTCCCGGAGGCGTCGACAGCAGAGGCAACGCATACGTTGGGAAAGCTGTCGTCAATGGGACGTGGGATTCAAAGCGTCCCAACAGTTTTAATCCAACCGGATACTTTGGCAGTATTTTGAAAAAAATGCCCACCGCGAATGACTTTATCGAAGACGCGAATGGAGATGGACTCAATTATGCGGCTTTTCGCTGGCTGCTCGGCCGGCGAGGAAACAACACCAACGAGTCGATTGTCGGTACGGAGGCCTACTCCAACCGAAAACAGATCAACCTCAAGGTGGATGAAAACTTCGGCAAGAACCGGCTAAGCGGAAACTGGACGTATCAAATTGACGACAACGCCGACAACGTCGGGGACTGGCCCGACGGACTCTCAGGACAAACTTCGAGACGGCCTCAGGTTTTTACGCTGAACTTTACATCGACTCTGGGCAGTTCCCTGTTGAATGAAGCACGATTCGGACTCAACTACAACAAAACCGAAAGTATTCCTGCCTGGCTTGTTTCCGATCAAAAAACGCGAGATGAAGCGAGGTCCTTTCTGGCACAGGGAGGTCAGCGGAATGGCGTTACCTATCCGGTAGTCGTTGCTCCCACCGTCGGGAATTTCACCTTCAATACCGGAGTGATGGAAACTACGACTGGAGTGACTCAGGTCGGATACACATCGCCACTGTACGATTACGCGGACACGCTAAGTTGGAACTACGGAAAGCACGCCTTTAAATTTGGCGCGGACCTTCGTTACCCGAGAACCAAAGGTTACAATCTTCAGCCATATCCTGTCGCTACCTACGGTAATCCTGCCGGAGCAACGAGCACGGCCAGTCCATTGGGAGATGCCAGTCTACCCAATGCGCTGCTTGGCGATCTGACCATCTTCCAGAACGCGACGCGCGGTCGAGCCCGCGATTTGGCCTATATTCTCACCGATTCTCTCGCAAGTATTTCCATGCCTTACTGGATAGAGAACTACAGCGATGTCAACGGCGGAGTCTGGCAGGATACGGCAACACGAGAGAACAGATTCAGGGAACAGATATCATCCGAATATGCGTTTTTTGTGAAAGACGACTTCAAGATGACAAAGCGCCTGACACTAAATCTCGGAATACGGTACGAGTACTACGCTGCTCCTTATCTCAAGTCCGGATTGACATCCACCACACTGGATCAGGGTAATGGTTTGTTCGGGGCCAGCCGCAGCGCCGGTGCCGGAGGCCAGTTGTTCGATTCCTGGTTGTATCCGGGAAACCTCTATCTGGCGAACTATGGAAATAATTCAACTGGAAACTATGCCTCCGGAGTATCCGCACTGAGCTGCACACCAGGCGTGCAGCAGTCGGCACTGCTGCCGGTTTCCAACTGTGATCCAAATCTGATGACCAACATCGAATTCATTGGACCCAATTCGCCGAATAAAAACAAAACCATATTTCCGCTCGACAAAAACAATTTCGGACCGGCAGTAGGCTTCGCCTGGCAGATGCCATGGTTGGGCGAGGGGAAGACATCGATACGCGGGGGATATCAGTTGACGTTTGCGCGCAATACGATCAGCGAAAATACCCTCGCCTCAGCGTTGGGAGCGTCATTGACTCAGAATTTGAGTACGAGTGACCCGGCGGTTGCGGGCATTCTTCAGACCCGCGCGCTGTCGGTGACGGATATCCCGGTGCTCGTTCCCTTGACGCCCTCTCGTGCCCCCGGGCAGGCTGTCCCCATTTATGCGCGCAGCGCAAGCACAACAGCGTATGCCCCGAACTACGCAACTCCATACACGGAAAACCTGACGTTCTCGGTCACGCGCTCCATTACTCGGAATTTCACCGTGGATGCGCGTTATGTCGGCACGCTCGCGAGAAAACAAAATGGATCTCTCGACCTGAATACGAGCACACTCATGTACAACCAGGAACTATTCGATGCGCTGAGACAGGCTCGCCGAGGTGATAATCCGGTGCTGCTCGATCAATTGCTGGCCGGATTGAATTTGAATTCGACCGTCACCGGGTATGCTGCCGTCGGGACCACCAACTCCAGTGGAGTTTTCCAAACCGGTGGCGCGGCGATTCGGCGGAATCAGGCCGCGAGTCTGGCAAATGGCAACTTTGTGGCTGTTGCCAATTCTTTGCTTGGAGCGGCTCCTACGGGCTTGCAATCAGTCCCCACCGGACTGGCGGCCGCTCCTTCTCTGCGAGTTCTTCGAAATGGCTGCGACCGGATTGCGAACGGATTGTACGATCCGACGAAGCCGGCGTCGGCTACGAACATTCCGACACGCTGCTTTCCGGAGAATTATCTGACCTCGAATCCTCAGCTGAGTGGCGCTACCTACACTGCCAATTTGGGGCGCAGCAACTATCACGCACTGCAGGTCCAGATCTCGGCACGGCCTACACAAGGTGTCTCGCTCCAGGCTACGTACAGTTTTGCAAAATCCATGCAGCTGGCGGGCAGCGGATATACCGATCCACTGAATCGAAATCTCGATTACACGCGAGGACGGGAAGGGCCCCACACGCTCCGCACAAACGGTACCGTCGAGCTGCCGATCGGACCGAACAAACTGATCCTTGGCAACTCGTCGGGCTGGGTGGCGCGAATGATCGAAAGATGGCAGACGAGCTTTATCCTGAACCTGTCGAGCGGTTCTCCGGCAGATGTTCTTGGCGCACAAACGACGAGGTATGCAAACGCGCGGTATGTCGCCACATCTCACTGGGAGATTCCCAAAGGACACGTCGAATGGAATGGATCCGGAGGGACATCCGGAACATTCTATGGTACCGATTACGTGCCCGTCCGCGACCCTCAGTGCGCCGATACTTCCCTGATTGTCCCCACGGACAGCCAGGGGTTTAACTTTAGCGCGAGCTGTAACATGAATGGCCTTGCAAAGGTCGTTCCTGCAGGAACGCCGGATTCCTTTGTCTTGCCGAATGGCAATTCGGCAGTGTTTGTTCTGATCAATCCCAAACCAGGAGAACTCGGCACACTGGGATCGCGGACGCTGGATTACTGGGGACAGTTTTCGCTGGATGCGAATATCTCGAAATCGTTCCGCCTGAGTGAATCCAAAGCGATTACGATGCGTGTGGATACTACGAATGTGCTGAATCATCCCCAGCCCGGAATTCCCAATTACTCCGTCGGAATTGGGACTTTCGGATCGATTACCACCAAGAGCGGTAGCCGCACCTTTCAGGGACAACTTCGTTTCAGCTTCTGAGGCATACGGATGCGCGGTTTCGCCGCGCATCCGCCTTGCAGCGGTGCCAACCCGGTATTCAGTGTTATGGAGTATTCTCCTTTCTACAGCCTGGGGTGGAGAATACTGTGAAGACATTTCAGTCCGTTCACACGGACACGCGCGCTAGGCCGACAAACTGTCAATTAAAGGTTAGGGATGGACGAGGCTCGCAAAAATTACATTTTCTATATTGCACCTCCAGGGAGCATAAGCCGGAGTGCTCGCTGCTCGAAGAAATCATGACAATCGACGTAACTGGGAACGTCATGCTTTGCTGCGGATCATCGTTGGAGCGCAGCAACGCCGTCGGGCAGTTTCTGGACTATCCGCTGGATGAGATTCAACGGATGCGGAGAATGAAGTCGCTTTGTGGAAAGTGCATGAAACTTGGAATTCCGGATTATTTTGAGGGGACATCGCCGTACTTCGAAGCAATCGCGAAGGAGACGATAGCCGGTTGGACACATGCCAATTTTCCGCCGGCGAACGCGGTTGGGGACGCTACCCCGTATTCCTCAGTCCTGCCGAAATCCCATTGATGGTCGCGGCTAGCGCGTTGTTCAAATCTGCAGAATCCTCGCCGTCGCGTTTTCGCCGCAGCAGGTCCACCTGAATCAGGCTCATCGGATCGACATAAGGGTTGCGAAGCCGGATCGATCGTGAAAGTACAGGGTTGTCTTCCAGCAGTTCCCGCTGTTTGGTAATACGCAATATAGCCTCGCGGGTCCGTTGAAATTCTTCGGAAATGCTGGCAAACATACGATCGCGCAATCCGGCGTCTGAAACGAGTTCGGCATAGAGCCGCGCAATGACAAGGTCGCATTTGGCCATTCCCAGTTCCACATTGCGGATCAGATCTTCGAAAACAGGGAAGCTCCGGAACATGTCCTGCAGTAAAGACCAATTTGAGAATTGTTCCAGCGCGAATCCGACGCCGAACCATCCCGGAAGGCCATGACGGCTTTGCATCCACCCGAAAACCCATGGAATGGCTCGTAAAGTATCGAGCGTGGGAATGTCACTTCGCCGCGCAGGACGAGATCCAATCTTCGCCAGATCGAATTCCTTCATGGGCGTTGCCTGTTCGAAGTAGGGAAGTACATCCGGGTTGGTGCGTATGCATTTCAGATAGTAGCCAAACGCCAACTCGGACATCGTGTCCATCGCAGCAATCCATTCCGCGCTCACCGGAGTCTGGCCGGGGCGCACAAGCGCCTCCAGCGATGCCGCGATCATCAATTCCAGATTTCGTTCGGCCAAAATCGGATCTGAATACTTCCAGTGGAGGACCTCACCTTGTTCGGTGATCTTGATCCGTCCGTTGAAGGCTCCCGGCGGCTGAGCCACGATGGCGCGATGCGTGGGGCCACCTCCTCTTCCAACGGTTCCACCCCTTCCATGGAACAATCGAAGGACAACATTGCATTCCCTTGCGGCATCGTGGAGCGCTTTGTGAGCTTTGTATAACTCCCAGGTGCTGGTAAACATGCCGCCGTCTTTGTTGGAGTCGGAATAGCCGAGCATGACATCCTGATGCCGTTTCCACGATTCGAGTACCGGTGCATATGACGGGTCACTCCAGAGCGAACGGCATATTGCTGCGCTGTTTCGAAGGCTGTCGATCGATTCGAAGAGCGGTACAGGCAAAAGACTCGCCAGACGGATGCCTGCAAGTTCCGCCAGCCAAATGAAGTTCCGAATGTCCGTTACCGACGTGGTGCCGCTGATAATGTAGGATTGCATCGATTTGGGCGAATATTTTCTCTGCAGCTGGGCAATTTCTCCGAGATCATGCAGAAGGGAACGTGCGGAAGTAACATCTTTATGAGACGCGGATTGAAGCGACTTCAAAGCACGCGCGTGAACATCGGCATGTTGCCGCAGATCGATGGAATGCAGATGAAATCCGAATGTGCGAACTTTGAGCAGTAGAGGACCCAGCACCATTCGGGCAATCCGGACGCCTCCATTGGCTTCTAGACTCTTGCCTATGAGTTCAAGATCGTCTGCAAATTCCTTCGGCTCGGAATATGCCAGAGAGTTGCCGGAGAGCGACAAGGCGAGGTTCAGACGAACCAGAATGCAGGTGGCAAAGCGCCGGTAGAATTCGTCCGGACGGTCCTCGATGCGAGGTTCGATTTCCGATTCGTACCGCTGCAGTTGTTCACGCAGCTCCGTTGAAATCTGAACTCGCTTTGCAGAAGGACTGAGACGGCGCCGGATGTCGCGCATGCATTGGATGTAGTGGCCGATAATGATCTGCCGGGCCTGCGCGAGAGCGAAGTCCGTCGCTTCCGGTGTAACGTTCGGATTCCCGTCGCGATCTCCGCCAATCCAGGAAGCAAAATCCACAAGCTGCAATTCCTGAAGTTTGGTAGTGAATTCGACAGAATAGACGGTCTGAATGGCGCGTGTCATATCTCTGTAAAGCTGGGGGACCGTTTCAAAAAGCACGGGGCTGTAATCGAGCCCCATTCGAATTTCATCGAAAACGGTTGGCGTCACTCTTCGGACTTCGTCGGTTTGCCACAGTGCCGTGATTTCCTCCATGATTTCGTCCTCGATTTCACGCGCGCGCGTTTCCGTCAATGGCAGACGATCGAGTTCTTCCAGAAGAAATGAAATCCGCTGCCGCTTCCACAGCACGGTGCGCCTGGCAACTTCTGTCGGATGTGCGGTGAATACCGGAACGACATTAATGGCCTGGAGTGTTTGTATGGCTTTCTCAATTCCAACACCGGTGTCGCGAATCCGTAACAGTGTGCCGAGGAATGTGCCGGCCTGAGCTGCGATATTCCCGGCGTCCAGATATGCCAGGCGGCGCCGCTTGCGATGATTGGTTTCGGCCAGATTCGTCAATTCAAAGTACAGCGCAAAAGCCTTGGCGAGCTTGCCGGCGGAGACGACATCCAGTCCGTGAACCAGGCTTGTCCGTGGGCTCCGGTTTGTCTCTTCGTTTCTGCCTGCAATGGACAGCGTGCGGAGCGCCTCAACGGTTTCAAAAAAGGCTTCGCCTTCCTGCTCCTTGATCACGTTTCCAAGCAAACGTCCGAGCGATCGCACATCACGGCGTAGCGCCGCATCCTTTCCAGAGTCGGAGGTTCCAAGCAACTCCTTGAGCCGCTCGCACTGGTCTGTCACGCTCCAAAGTGGATCGTCGATCGCCATAAGTGAAAGGTAGCAGACAGATGAGGCTGGAGGACCTGCCGAATTTGTCGGCCAATGGACAAATTTGAAATTCAGTTCCCAGCCGCGTTAGCGGCGACAGGTCCCTTAGCCACCGGAGCCAGCCGGTGGAAATCTAAGCTCAACAACCAAACAAGCCGCGTAGCGGCGACAGATCAAGAAAATTGTTGGATCTGTCGTATGTACAGCCGGCTGACGCCGGTGGCCAAGTGCCCCATTTCTTAAATACAGCAACGTATGTTCGAAGCTGTAATCGCGATTCCCACTGTAGGGGCGGTCTATGACCGCCCACAATTTGGTAAGACTGCACTCTCGCAATTGTGGGCGGGCATAGTCCGCCCCGACAGTGGGGAATAGCGATTTAAGAGATGGGTAGAGGGTGGG
>JBGPBY010000359.1:0-7632 GCA_041481485.1 Terriglobia bacterium | reverse complement strand
TCACTGAACAAAACCGAAACCCGCTTTCCTGGTACCGGACTACTCATGCGGTTCGCCGTGGCTGGGTTTTCTGCATGATCACAAACCGGACAAATTCCCATAGGGGTATGTCAGGAGTTCTGAAGTTGTGCCCCCCGCAGCGCTCCAACATAAGACTCCCACTGCGACATTGAAATAGGGATCCGTGACCGAGGTCTCTTATACTTCCTACGGTGCAACGGGTCTCATGGATGAGTTCAGTTTCGATGACCAGTTTGCGCGCGTTACAGATACGTCCGGCCCGTCCATTTTGCCGCGCCTGAGGAGCAACTTGGGCTCCAGTTGGAAGCCACAAAGTCCCCTGTGGAAGTTCTGGTGATCAAGCTCGTCGAGCATCCTTCCGAAAACTGAATCGGGCCGCTTTCGCTGTAACAAAAAAGCACCGTGTCGTTTATAAGGCGAGGAGCTATGTCGACGATCACAGTGCAGGAACGGAACGAAACTTCATCAAGTCCGGATTTCGAACGGATATTCCGGGAACACGGGGCCCTGGTCTACCGCACGGCCTACGCCGTGATGGGAAATCGAGAGGATGCCGACGATATTCTGCAGACGATCTTCCTGCGATTGCTTCGACGGGAATTCCCGCCGGATCTGGATCGAAATCCGAAAGGCTATCTTTACCGAGCCACGGTGAACCTGTCTCTCGACACCTTAAAGATCCGCCGTCGACAACCCCGCCGGACGGGTGATCCCGAAACCATCGAGACGCCTGCATCTTCTTCCGATATTTCCTTCGACGACAAGATGCATGATCGACTGTATGAAGCCATCGCGCAACTGGACCCACAAGCCGCCGAGATCCTGATCCTGCGCTATGTGCACAACACCAGCGACGCTGCGATTGCAAAGATGCTGGGCGTCTCCCGCACCGTTGTTGCCGTCCGATTGTTCCGTACGCGGGCGCGTTTGAAAAAACTCATCCGAAGTTCATTTGGAGAAAACTCATGAAGTCCGCCGAAAGAAACGTTGAAACAATCATGGAACGTGCGGTGACACGCCACGGGAATCTTTCGCAGCGCGATGTCGACTCGGCGATGGACCACGCGTGGAAAAACCTGCAACCCGACATTGCGAATGCGCAGGATTGGGCGATTGCGAGTGGAACTTCCCGAAGCATCGCTCCCTCCCGTGTTGCCTTTGCGTTTGCGGCAGCAGCGGCGTTGGCGAGCTTTTTGTTGATTCCGGTTCTTCTGCACAGAGTTCATGCGAGCGCAACGGTGGAAAGTGGGGACGGAAAATTTCTTCAGGTGGGACAAAAAATTGAAGCCGGGAAAATTGTGAGCTCGAGTGGCACAGGCTCCGTGCTCAGGCTCGCGGACGGATCGCACGTGGAGATGAGAGCAGGGGCCGCGCTGTCCGTGGAACGTACTGGCGACGGTGTGCGGATTCGTCTGCATCAAGGCAGCGTCATTGTGAATGCGGCGAAGCAGGGCAAGGGGCATCTCTATGTGCAAACAAAAGACATGACCGCATCGGTCGTGGGAACGGTGTTTCTCGTCAATGCCGAGACGGAAGGCTCGCGCGTCGCTGTCATTCAGGGCGAAGTCCATGTCCAACAGGGCGCAACCCTGGAAAAGCTGTTACCGGGAGAGCAAGCGACCACGTCTCCATCGCTGGAACCTTTTCCAGTCGCGGATGAGATTACCTGGAGCCGCGATACTGTTAAACATGTTGCTCTCTTGAGGCAGGCTGTCTCCGCGAGCAGTCGAACTGCAGGTGCGAAAGAATTTGAAGTGGCTTCGATCCGAGTGAGTCCTCCGGGTGTACCTTTGGAAAATTCCGGCGGGAGTTACTCCCCGGGAAGGTTTCATGCGAAGAATCTCAGCTTGAAGGAACTCATCCAAGTGGCATATCAGCTGGACGGATTCCAACTTTCCGGAGGACCCAGTTGGATGAATACCGACAGGTACATCGTCGAAGCGAAAGCCGAGGGCAATGTGGACAGGGATCAGATCAACCAGATGCTACAAGCCCTGCTTGTGAAGCGGTTTAATCTGAAACTCCATCGCGACTTTAAGGAATCCTCGATCTACGAATTGGCCCTTGCAGATGGTGGTCTCCGGTTGGGAGAACCGCAGCAGGCGGGAATCGAGGATCGCCGAGTCAGTGGTCCCATGCGTCATCATCCCGAATTTCTCAATGTTTCTGTGCCTGAACTCGCGAGCATTCTCGGAACCTTGTTACGGACCAGCGTGGTCGATAAAACCGGAATCAATGGACGCTTTAATTTCAAGTTGAGCTATACGCCCGATGGAAAGCGAAATGGAGAACCCGACGAAGACTCAACCAGTGTCGACGGTGACTCTCTATTTACCGCTATCCAGAACCAGCTTGGACTCAAGCTCCAATCCGTCAAAGGCAAAGTGGAAGTTCTCGTCGTCGAGAGCGCCGACAAGCCGACCGAGAATTAGTGCAACCCCTGACTTGAGCGCGCGGCAGCGTTTTCCACATAAGATTCCTTCCGCGATGCCAAGCGCTGACAATGAAGTCTGGAAGAGGGACGGTGCTGCGAGAACAGAAGTCGCAGCGAGGGTATGCTCGGCGCGCCCCTGCAATGGAAGAAGCCACAGATGATTTTTGTCAATTCAATGAGCGACCTCTTTCAAGAAAAGGTGCCGACAGAATTCATTCAGAGTGTCTTAGCATCCATGAGAGCGGCACATTGGCATCAATTCCATGTATTGACAAAACGATCAGGCAGATTGCTTAGAGTCAATAATCAACTCGACTGGCCAGACAACGTATGGATGGGCGTGAGCGTCGAAAACGAAAAGTATCAGTACAGGATCGATGATCTGCGTCAAACCAAAGCAGCGATAAAGTTTTTGTCGCTTGAGCCATTACTCGGCCCGCTACCCACTCTCGAACTCTCCGGGATTGATTGGGTGATCGTTGGTGGAGAGTCGGGACCAGGTGCTCGTCCCATGAAACAAGAGTGGGTCACGGCCATTCGCGATCGATGCGAAAAAGCCAATGTCCCCTTCTTCTTTAAGCAATGGGGAGGCGTCCAAAAAAAGCGGGTAGGACGTTCACTAGACGGACGGACATGGGATGACATGCCAGAGCTCACGACAGCATAGCCGGGGTTCGGTGTGCCTCCGTCAACGCTTTGTGTGTTCTGAACAGCACGCCAGTACACGCTATTTTGTTTTGTCGACGGAGGCCGGGGACCATTGTCCGCGGTGACGGCTGCACCAAACAAACCCGTAAAGTTCCCCGTGTTCTCGTCGTTAAAAAAATAACATCACGCGGCCGATCTTGTTGTATGCTGCAAGCATGAAATCCACGATTGCGATGCTGTTGTTGACTGCCGCCGTGGCAGCCGCCCAGACTGGATCACAGGTCAATCCCAAGCGATTCAGAGCGGCTAAAGTAAGTCAGAAAGGAGACGTGACGCGTCTTCATGGCAACGCTGTGATGCGGTGGGGAACAGCGACACTCTTTTCGGAAGATATTGAATACCAGACCGGGCACTCCGATATGAGAGTGCAAGGTGATTCCCGACTGGATGTTGTGAACGTGAAGCCGAATCCAGGATTCAAAGAGATACCGATGGCACCAAAGTTATTCAGTGCCGACGAAATTCGGCAGGAAGGCAATCTCGCGATATTTCATGGAAACGTGAGAATTACTGCTACTGGTGCGTTCCGGATCCAGGCGGGTGACGCCATCCTGAATACCGTGACTGGGTCCATTACGGTCAAGGGCGACGCAACGTACATAATAATGAAGAGGAACGGGTGTACTCCGGAACTTTCGACCGAACTATGGACCGGCAACGCCAACCCCCCGTGCGGAACCTCCGACGACCTCGGTCCACTCGAACTGCCTCGATAAGCATCCGCGAGAACACTCCATACCCTTGGTGTTCTTCCGCCCCCGCGCGAAAAATAGCGGCCATTCCGGTCTCAACCCGCCGGCGGAAACCCAATTTCAAACGGAAAAATCTTTATGCGAAATCCTTCTTGCTGTCTCACCCCGTTTGTTTTGCCTATGCTCGTGCGGGGCGGGAAGCGGGCTTTTCCGCGCGGGTGGTTTCCAGATCTTCTAGACGCAGCTCCAGCTGATCGATATGACGAGCAATTTTTTCGGAACTGGGGCCAAACTGCATCCGCTGCAGTTTCAGAATGAAAAGTTTTAGGTTCTCGATTTCCTGATCGTGACTGATCAGCTGCTGGTATTGCTCAACAACAAGTGTTCTTAATCGATCCGAATCCAGTGTGCTGATGTCGGGTAACACTCTCTGTGTTTGAGCCACGAACGGCATCGTGCAGCACAGCAACGCCAGAATAGGTCACAATTCTACGTGGTCGACAGCATCTCGTTCGGGGTCAGATCCGCCGATTCTTAGACGCCAAGCATGCCAGCAGGCCGGCTCCGAGCAGGATCAGAGAACTAGGCTCCGGCACAGGCTGGACGACGCCGTTGATGGAGTATTGAGTACCTGACGCCGACGAGAATTGTGCGTTCAGTACCGGACTGCCGTTGGCGCTTGGGACGAGACCGATCAATGACAGCGTGTTGAAGAAGTCCGCAGTTCCCGTCCCGGCTCCGCTCACCAAGTGGAAGTCGGCGTCGCCCTGATCGCAGGACATGCAGGTCTGCTGTGTGCCAATTCCTGTGCCCAGGGCCATTGTGAGGTAGAACGGCTGTCCCCAGACGAAATCCAGGGGAAACGTGACGGGACCCGTTGGCGGGTTCGAGCCATCGTAGCCCTTTATCTGACTAAGACCACTACCATCGAACGGGTCCGGGTTGGGGCCCGCAGCGACAACCGCGAAGACGGCCGCGCCACCGTTGCCGGTATGCTGGAGCTGCCCGTCCAATTGAAAAATGATGTTGAGTTGTCCCTGACCGCTCTGACCGCCGCCGCTGATGGTCAAGAGATCGGTGCTTATAGCGACTGCCTCGGCGCCCCGATAGCTCGGAGTCGAGAGATTGTAGCTACCCGAGGCCATGGCATGAAGGCTGCCGAACGACGCATCTGCCTGGGCAAGATACGTAAAGGACGGGTCGTTGAACGCGTCCGTCAGGTGGCTGATAGTGACCAATCCCGCGCCGTTGACGGGGCCGGAGACCCAGTAGTTGGCTTCCCGATCACCGTTGAAATTCGGACAGCCGGTCGGTGGTGGTCCTTGCGGGACGCACCCGATATTGGCGCCTGCAAGCGTCTGTAGGCTGAACGGAGCGGCGCCCGCCGTGTTTGCAGAAAGAACCAGAAGGACCGCACTGAAAACGGTCAACGTCACGAGGCTCACGAATCGCCGCCGCATAGGGACTCCTAACTTCTGACCGAGGATGCCGACTCATCAGTATTGCGACGGAGTTCTTATCATAAGTACTGCATTCCGTCAATCAACCCCTCTGATCCTGTCGACGTTCAGCGATTTTGTCACCCTCACGAAATGAGGGAGAACATTACGTTGAACCAAGAAGAGCAGAAGCGCTTGTAGGTGTTGAACCAAGTGATTGATGGAAAGTTGTCCACCAGAAAGGCGGCGGAGTTATTTGGCCGAAGTGTTCGGCAACTCCGGCGGTGGATTAAGGAGTATCGCCGGCGCGGTGCTAGGACGCTGCCCCATGGCAATCGGGGGCGGCCGCCAGTGAATCGGGTGGCCAAGAGAACAGTGGGTCGTGTGGTGAAGTTAGCCCAAGAACGGTATGCAGGATTCAATCAACAACATTTCAGTGAAATGTTGGCTGAACGCGAAGGGATTTTCCTATCGCGTTCCAGCGTCCGACGGATTCTCCAGCAAGCCCGGCATTGTCAGTCCGCGCCAGCGGCGGGCTCCTAAGCACCGATCTCGGCGAGAGCGGTATTGTCAGGAAGGGATGCTGGTGCAGATTGGTGGAAGTCCGCATCGTTGGTTTGGATCTAAAGGACCAGTAAGCACGCTACTGGCAGCGATTGACGACGCCACACGTCGAGTGTTGGGTGCCGTGTTTCGGCTCCAGGAGGATGCCCAAGGCTACTTTTTGTTGATGCGCGGCATCGTTGAAAAATACGGGATGTTGTGTCGGCGGTCTCCAGCAGAAATAATTCCCCGAAACCCGCCCTTATATCCGCACGTCGGCCGCATTGACCGGATTCGGTTTTCCCACATAACATCAGACAGCGACGCCCCTCCCAGAATCCTTCCTAGGCCCGCTTATTTTAACTATCCTCCTTTCTGCGCCCCCGCGCGAAAAATAGCGGCCATTCCGGTCTCAACCCGCCGCCGGAAACCCAATTTCAAACGGAAAAATCTTTATGCGAAATCCTTCTTGCTGTCTCACCCCGTTTGTTTTGCCTGTGCTCATCGCGATGCCATCATTTCGATACCGGATTTCATCCTGAATCGAACCGCGCAATCAGTCGGAGTGCGCGTTCCCGTAAGCGGCGCGGATCTTCTCGCGAATTTCCGAGGTGGGCATTCCCTTGCGATGCATTTCCTGCCCTTCGAGCGCAATGGTCTGGCAAAGATCACAAATCGAACCATGCTCGTCCGCAAAGCAATAGAGATTACTTTTGTGTCCCAATCCGTCCTTGCATCCGCAGTAGCACGGAAGCTCGACCAGCACCTCCGGGATATCCTTGGCGGCCTGGTATGCCGCTCGTGCCCTTCCGCTGTATAGCTCCGGAGCCAAGGTCGCAATCAGCTGGGGCACACTCTCTTTCGGAGTGTTCCTCCCGGACAAATGCAGCGCGAACCAAATCGAGCCGACAAGGATCACTGTGCCAAGCGAAATCAGCCAGAGGCTGTTGTTTCGGGCTTTAGGTTTTGGTTTCTTTGCCATTGGGTTTATTCGCAAACGATGAGATCACTGTTCTCAGCACGAAAAAGACCTCACCTTTCTGCTCATCCTCCAGTAACGAGCCGTCCTCAAGGGGCTGATTGAGTTCCGAAATGACATATTGCATGAGAAACGGTTCCGTGTCATCCGGTTCCAATCCAACTCCCTGATCCTGAGCCTTTTCAATTCGATCAATCCACGATTCGCTGTCGTGGAATGCGGATTCGATTCGATCCGCTGGAACTTCGGACAGCCCGCGGGGATCCGCAGTTTCTGCGGCTTTGAACACCATGTAAGAGAGAAACAATGAAAGTTCCTGAATTTCTGCGGCGCTTTCGCCGGTGAGTTCAGAGACAAAATCGCAAATTCCGGGCTGCTGTTGAAAGAATCGGTCAAATTCCTTCATCATCTGGTCGTCGGTATACGTGCCAACTTCCGAGCACGCCCGTTCGACCATGTCGTTTGAAATCATCGCTCCATTGTGTCATACGGGCACAGGAATTTGAAATGCCGCGAAGCGGCAACAACATAGAGCCACGAAGTGGCGGCAGTTCACAAATATAGTCACATACTTTTGCCCTCTCGTCTGGCCTCTTGTTGACAGCGGACCGCATGGTCAGTCGCGTTCCCAGCCGCGTTAGCGGCGGCAGGTCCCTATAGCCACCGGCGTCAGCCGGTGGAATATCAAACCACGAAGAGCAGAGTGCCGTGAGGCACGACAGATCCAGCAATTTTCTTGATCTGTCGCCGCTACGCGGCTTATTTGGTTTTTGAGCTTAAATTTCCACCGGCTGACGCCGGTGGCTAAGGGCTTGC
>JBGPBY010000358.1:0-7649 GCA_041481485.1 Terriglobia bacterium | reverse complement strand
CCCCAATGTAGGGGCGGTCTATGACCGCCCACAATTGCGAGGAGTGCAATCCTTCCAAATTGTGGGCGGTCATAGACCGCCCCTACATTGGGGAATCGCGATTACAGCTTCGAACATACGTTGCTGCATTCAAGAAATGGGGCACTAAGGGACGTGCCGCCGCTTCGCGGCTCAGACCGCGTAACGGCGGCATTTGTGGCCTGTCATAGGACAAGCCCGCTTTCCCCAAGCCGCGTAGCGGCGACAGTCCGATAGCCACCGGCGTGAGCCGGTGGGGATGATCACCGCAAAAAAATTCAGCCGCGGAGCGGCGGCAGATCAAGGAATACGACTACTTTCGGAAGGCGACCCACATATCATCGACAAAATTCGGCGCTGAAACCTGACCGGCGAAATAGGCGCGGGTTTGTCTCTGCACCGACCAATCCGCAGCCACCGGCGCACCCGTCTGCGAAGATGCGATCTTGTTCGATTGCGTATCGTCTTCCGTCATCCAGCGATCCACGTAATCAAAGAACGCGTCATGATTCCAAAACTCCTTTGCACCCAGCAAGCGCATCGCAAGGCCTTCTCCGACCCAGGACATCGAAGTGCAGCAACGTCGATATCCTTCTCCCAACTGTCCCGGCCATTCTCTGGGCTGCAGCTGTTCGTAGGGCCCGTTGATCCCGGGGCTCACCGGTTGACCGTTATCCATTACCCCGTAGTGGCCGCCATAGATCGCCTTCGCGCCTTGCCATGCCTGGGTAAAACCTCCTGGAATTTTATCGACGTAAACAGTCTGCATGTCTTCGCCGAAACGATTCGGATAGAGATCCGAAACATGCTTCATCTCGGAATTGTTCAGAAGCAATCCCGCAAAAATGATTGGCGCCTTTCTGCCGGATCGATGTCCGCCGAGAGCAGGCCAGCCATAGCCGGCCTTCATGCATCCAAACAAATCGATTCCATATTGAACAAGATAGTTGGTCAGATTCATCTTTTCTCGAGTGGGAAAATCCAGAGTCAAAAGCAATGTCGCAAACGATACGGCGGTAGCCACATGCGCGCCGTATTGAGGCATGTACTCTGCGGGCGCGTCGAAATTAAATGGGCTCAAATCCACCCAGGGCCGGCGAAACATCGTTTCGAATTCGGAAAGCGAAGGAGGCCGGTGCGCGAGCCGGGAACGCGGCAGCGACGGCAGAAGATCGCGCAGCATCGCACTCTCAAAGAAGAGTGACTGTTCTCGATCGCAATACGACGGTCGAAATGCCGCCGTCGCCGGCGCAGCGGCCAATACGGTGAGAATCGAGATGCTGCCGACGGGGCTGATGGATCGGTCTCCCGCCCGCATCGGCGAAGGCAGGGTATGCGGCGTTTTGACGCTGATCGACGACACCAGTGAATCTCCGGCCTTCAGTGAAAGCGGGGCATAAACTCGTGCGGCCGCATCGAACCACCAGCTCTGATCGTCTCCGTCGTTCAACCGGCTGTCAAAACCGCTATGTCCGCTCGCCGTCGGTAAATTCAGGACCGAACCATTCAGATAGGGAGAGGTTCTTTGTGGCTCCGGGCTGATCGACATCACGGTAACCGGTCCAACGACGTAGTAGTCCCCATTCACGAACTGACCTGCTTCGACAGGTTCGTTGAATCTCCAGGTCACTCCGTCCCTGGTAATTGAGGAAACTTTTCCCTCGAGTGCACGTTGGGACGGCCGCGCTTCAGCATGAGCCGGAACCAGAATCGCAAGCGCGAACAAAACTGTAAGTGCGATTCGGGCAAACCTTGCGATTATCAGAAACCGTGGACACTGCAGCAGATTCTCAGTGAGCCTCATGCAATCTGTCTATCAGGGCGGCACACATGCCGCAAGCGGATTTGTTCAACCGGTCTCGTCCTGATGCTGTGCACGAAAAGTCCCAGGATTTCATCTTCCCTGTTCAACGGCAATTGCGGTGATCTGTGTGTTCGTCGTGGTTGCCGGCATTATATTCACGACGCGTCCACGCTCTTCATATTTTGAAAGGAATGCCGGATTCTGGTAGGCGCCGTTCTGAAGATTTTCCCAGGCAAAGAGTTTGTATGGGCCTGGAGCAATGCCTCGAATGGTGAATCTGCCCATCGCATCACTGGTTGCGGTTTTGTACAGGGCTGGATTCTGCCGGCGGCCATCCGGCGGAACCAGTGTCACGAGGGCTCCCGCCTTCGGGTCTTGTTTGGAGTCGACCACAACACCTGCAATGTTGCCGCCGTTGGTCTTCAACAGGATTTCGATCGGCCCCGGGGCCTCTTTGCCGACGCGCAGACCGTTGTCGTAAACGCTGACGCCATTCTCCCGGATATCCTCGACGTAGGCCGCGGCAAAGTTCGTTGTTACCGCCGTCCCGCTTTGTCCTCGCGCAGCGGCTGTCCTCGCAACTGGCGAGATATTCGTTTGAAACCGGTAGACACCTTCATTGATGGACGAGAATTCGATTGTTCCATCTGCATCGGCGATAGGCTGCTGTCTTCCTCCTCGCGCGTATGCCGGAATCAGGCGGGCTCCATCGTCCGATTGGAGCGTCGCTCGCACGATGCCCGATGCTGCTGAGGGGTTTCCATCTACAGTCACATGGACTCTCAGATCTAAGCCAGGGCGAATGACAAGCGAGAGGCCCTGCACATCGTCGAAGCGCGATTCGAACGACGTCCGGCCAAAATAGTAGCTGGGTTGCGTTGTCAATACCGCAGGATCGGCCACGGCGTTCAAATTCTGCACCCTTGCGAAAAGGTCATAGGATCCCGGCAAGATTCCGGCAATTTCAAATTGGCCGTTCGCCGGCGGTTCCAGAGCAACGCTTGCTGCATTCGTGGAATTGGGATCCGCGAGAACATTCTTTTCGTGAGGAGTAAGGATCAGTTGGACCGACGTCGTCTGGACATTGCCTCTCGGACCAACACGAGGAGAGAACGGTATGGTATTGACGACTTGGCCCGAAATCTTGATCGTGTGGGTATCCCGAAGATCAACGTTCATTCCAGGCAATTCGTCGCCTCCGGCTATGACGACGGGCCTGGCTGTGGAGATATCGACGGTGCCCGGATAGAAGATCTTCACAGATCCAGCTGGAACAGACACTGTACCCCGTGCGCCGGCAAAGCCCCGGCCCCTTGCTCCCTGTGCGGGGATGGCCGCGACATAGTATTCACCCGGAGGCAGGCGGAACAAACGGTAATCGCCGTGATCATCGGTCGAGTTCGTCCCGGCCGCCTGCAATACAGGTAATCCATTCTGGTAAGTCACTCGTAACGCCTGGACGGCAGCGGCGACAGCTGGACGGCCATCGGCCTCTGCCACGCGGCCGGCGATCGTCGCGCCTGGAATCAACGAAAACGTCATATCCGGCGCCGGTTTCCCGCCATCTAACGTGACAAGAGTGCTCACATAAGTTGGGAATGTGCCGTTGGATTCAGGCCCGAAGTATCCTTCAAGTTCTGCACGAATTTCATAAGAACCGGCGGGAATCGATTCGAAAACAAAGTGCCCGCTTCGGTCAGACTTCGTGGAGAGTGGAGCCGCGGCTGTGCCGCTCTGTCCACGGGCGGTTGCGAATGTTTGAACAACCACGCCGCGTGCTCCTCCGCCTCGGTCGATTGCAGAGATGAAAACATCAGCAATCGGTTCAGAGGTACCCGTGCGAGTGACGATGCCACGAATCGTACCAGTTGCCGGAGTCTGCTGAGGCACTTGCAGTTCTGCGCCTGGCATGGGTTTCAGCAAGACACGTGCGATAAGCAGAGTCAGGATCGCAATTAACGGAAGCCATCGGTGACGCTTCCGTGTTGAACTCAAAACGATCGGTCTTGCCATTTATGGGGAACCGCCTCGTTGAAGTTGTCGATCCGGAGTTCGCGCGAACTTGCCGGAATCATCGAGCTGGAATGGGAAGTCCTGATTTGCGGTGAATGTCTCTCCGCACAGGCCGCTGGGTTCTCGGCAATCACGATTCGGTGCTCCGCATCTCGGTACTCGCACACGAAAATGCGCTGCCCCGCCGTGGGTTTCTCGGGCCGAGTGAGCGCATAAGACAAAGCAAATCCAAGTCCAAACAGCAGGAATCTGATAGCGATGCGTTTTAGCATTCGGCCTCCCAAATCTGATGGTGCCTGATTACAACGGCGCCTCAAGTGGCGAGATCCTACAGTTTGCTTCCCGGGCCGCACAATGCACGGCCCGTGAACTATCCCTGTATTGATGCTGAATTCGTCTGAACTTTCAGGGTTTGCCGTTCCAGTTGAGGATCACCGTGATGGGAGAGGCAGATTCCGTCAGTGTATTCATGAGGAACCGCCTGGCGTCGGGAGAAACCACGTATTGTTGCCGGTCGTTGCTGTGAACGGCGCCACCCACGTTAGTGGAAAACAATGGAGTAGGAGGGTCGGGTCGAAGCTCGCGTCCGTGCGGGTGTATCTGGACGGACATGAGTTGTCCATCGAGGCTGATGTAGAACAATTCCGAATTGCTCCCCCATCGGGCTTGAGCGCCGCCGTTTGTGGAGACGGGAAGAAGAATGGAATCCGGCACCGCTGGAAATGGCTGGACGTATATCTCCGAGCGGCCGGATGCCGTGGACTGGTATGCGATCCAATTCCCGTCCGGAGAAAACTCCGCCTCGCGCTCTTCGGATTTCGTTTGAACCACCGGGAATGGTTTCCCGGGTTTGCCTGCATCGTCAAAAGGAAGTGCCCAGATGTCGTAACCGGATTCCGGGCTGGCATTCCGGTACAGCAGGTAGCGTCCATTCGGTGACCAGCTTGACGCGCTCTTGGGATCCGCGGTTCTCAGCAGCAATTCCGTTTCAGAATTCGAGATCGATTTCACATAAAGGTCGTAGGCGCCATCCCGGTTGGAACTGAATGCGATGCGGCGGCGGTCGGGCGACCAGACTGGATTGACTTCACCTGCGGCATCCATCGTAAAGCGCTCGCGCACGCCGCGCTCGAGTTCCATCAGCCAGATATCGGCATTGCCGTCTACCGTGCGGTACATGGCCACATGCCGTCCATCGGACGAAAGCGAAGGGCCGAGAACGCCACTACCATCCGGCTCTCCCACATGTTCTGTTTCTCGCCCTCGTCGATCGTACCAAATGAATTGGCGCTGGGCGCCTCCGGAACCCTTTCGATAAACAATCGATTTCATGCCAGACGCGGAAACCGCCGCCAGATTCATCGCCGCATCGACAGTGACTGCTTCTGCGACTCGAAACGGATCTCCCGAAAGCCTCATATTCGCGGTATCGAAGTCCTGTGCAAAAAGCGCACCCTGACTCACAAAGAGCACGTGATTTGGCCGTGCGTATTCCACCGCTGCATCCGCCTGCAGCGCGAGACGCACGGGAGCTTCAGTCCCCTGAAGATCTCCGACATAGACACCCCGGGCTTCACCAGTTCCCGTAACGAAGTAGAGAAAATGCCGGTTATCCGGTAGAAATCGCGGATGCCGATGGCTGCCAGCTGCTACCTGAGTGAGGGCTACGGGCGGCGTTTCACCGGTTGCGGCTATACGGAATATCGGGCCGCCCGTGTTGGGGGTAAAGAGAATGACATCGTCGCTGTTCCAACTGCCGCCACGCCCGGCCGGCGCGTCCGCGAGCACGCGGGGCATTCCTCCGTCGATGTCGATTCGTTTCAATGCACTATCTGCAAAGAAACCAATGGAACGGTTGTTCGGGGACCAGAATGGAAACAGCGCGCCGTCGGTTCCCGGTAAGGAACGTTCTGCGCCGGATTCCAGCTCGCGTAACTGCAACTGCGGGCGTCCTTCGGTAATCGCGACATAAACGATTTTCAGGCCGTCGGGCGATATCGCCAGTGAAGTGGGATCGGCGGTGGGAGGAGTCAAAACCTCGACCCGCATTTCATGTCCAGTCGTTGGGGCTGGCGTTCTGGCATTCCAGAATGCAGCACCGACGAGGAGGACGAGTCCCAGCAACACTGCGGCGAGTATCGAGGTCCGTCTGGAGCGGCCCGGGCTCACGGGGATTGAATAACTCGATTTATCGTCGTCGCGCTCGATCTGGTCTACCGGAGCGAATTCAACAGGGGCCAGGGCAACCGGACTCGGATCTTCGACGACGTCGACGATTGCAATAAAACGATATCCCTTTCGAGGCAGCGTTTCGATGATTTTGGGGGCGTCCGAATCGTCTTCCAGGGCCTCGCGCACTTTCTTGATCGCGGTGTTGACGGCATGGTCGAACTCGACGAACCGGCCTTCTTCCCATAGCGTCTGCTGGATCTCCACTCGCGTGACCAGTTCGCCGCGGCGACTTGCCAGCAGGCTCAACAGGCGGCTCGGCTGTTCCTGTAACCGTATCCTCCGTCCATTCTTGCGCAGCTCTCCCGTTCCCAGGTGCAACTCGAAGGATTCAAAACGCAGGCGTGAGGAAGATTTGGGCAGTGTTGTCATGACGGACAGCACTTTACACCACCACTGGTATGCCTGCAAATATCCCAAACTTCCAACGACTTAGCTGTTCAGAACTTGTTCAGAAGACTATTTTGGGAATTCCAGGTCTGGAAATTCGTTTTGTGAACTTGGGAGCCGGTGGCGTTTGGACGCAGGGCCAGCCGCGTTCCCAGCCGCGTTAGCGGCGGCAGGTCTCTTAGCCACCGGCGTCAGCCGGTGGAATATCAATCCACGAAAAACCCAGTGCCGTAAGGCACGACAGGTCCAGCAATTTCTTGGTCTGTCGCCGCTACGCGGCTAATTTGATTTTTGGGCCTAAGTTACCACCGGCTGACGCCGGTGGCTAAGAGACCTGCCGCCGCTAACGCGGCTGGGAACGCGACCGGCACACCAGGTACGCTATAAGCAAAGTCGGAAGAGGTGGGAAGCCCTTCATCGGTGCCATCGCTCGTTGCGCCACGTCCAGACCAGCAACAGCGCAATGAAGGCGTGCAGCAGGACGCCCGGCCACAAAAGGACGCCACCCAAGTGACCGACCGTGAACAAGTAAACGAGAAACAGCGGGACCAGCACGTTGTAGAGCAACATCGCACGAAAGGCCGACAAACCACTTTCGGCAGACCGCCGGCTCGGCCAGCACGCCAATCCCAACGCGAGGATCGCGATACCGGTCAACCGGCCCAACGGAATTTCCGCGACGGGCGGGTTCGGCCCCAGGAGCAACCAAACGACCATACTGGGATCGATCATCAGCGCGAGACCAGTGCCCATTTCCACGACTGCCGCGAACGCGAGGATCTTCTTCAGTGTGTTGAGGCTCGTTTCAGTCACAGTTACTGCCAACGCTGCCTGACTGTTCATCCGCCCTAGTCTTTCGTTTTGGCGATCGCTGCTGCCACCTTCTTCTGGTCCGCCTGGGTCAGGAGCGGGGGCCCGAGGTTGACGCTCAGCCGTTTGATCTTGCCGTTAAATGCGAACGGAACCTGGTAGTCTTTTTCATTCACTGACGTCCGCGTGTCGACGCCAACATCGAATGTCTCGTCAACCACCTGCACGAACGCGATCGAATTGGTTTGCTTCTGCGTGGCGAGGGAGTACAAGAAATGTTGTGTTTGATTCCCGAGCTTTATTCCGAGTCAGTGACCGCCGTCGACGCGGTGGTAACTGTGGAAAAGCCGAGCATGTTTTTTGCTCGGCTTTTCCAAACAGCTTG
>JBGPBY010000357.1:0-7715 GCA_041481485.1 Terriglobia bacterium | reverse complement strand
AGAGATTGTGCGCGGTCATAGACCGCGCCTACAGTGGCCGCCGTCGCAAATTTCAAACGAACCCACTACCAAGTTTCCGCAAGCATAGGTTCGTCTTGACGCATTGCGGTAGGATTTTCGGAGCAATGCGCGTGGGGTCGGAGTTCAGGCCTGGTAGCGGGCCGCAGCTCTCACCAACATTCAGCGCCTGCCGGCCTCTGGATGCGATACGATGCGAGCTCGGAAGGGGATCTTATGATCAAACGAATTGCGTTGCCGATTTCAATTGCCACATTGGTGTTGGCAGTCATCAGTCTGTCGGCGCAGCAGGCCCCGCTTCAGAGAGTGGCGATCAATTACCCCACCCGAAGCGCGGGATCGTGGCCGATGTTCATTGCCAAAGAAGGAGGGTATTACCAGAAATACGGTCTGGATGTGGATCTCGTGTTTGGCGCGGGCAATCTCGGTGTCGCCATGATCACGAACGGCGAAGCGGTGATGACCAACTCATCGATGGAACAGGCGCTGCAGGCGAGCTCGCGTGACGGATCCCTCGTCTCCATGGGCAGTATGCTGAACAAAGGTCCGTTCTCGCTGATGGCAGCCAAAGACATCAATACTGTTAAGGATCTCAAGGGCAAACGCCTTGCGGTAAGCGCGCTGGGCGACGCGCCGTACAACTATACAATCGCACTGCTCGGGAAGTTTGGCATTGGACCAAGGGACGTCCAGTGGGTTGCGGTGGGCCCGGATGCCAACTCGCGCGCATCCGCGCTGGTCGGCGGTCGCGCCGATGCGACGCTGCTTACTGCACCGCAATACTTCAGAGTCGAGGAACAGGGATTCAAGAACCTCGCCAACCTTTCCGACTATGACGATGTCTACGCGTCGAACGTTTACCTGTTCACCAAGGCCGCCGTCGCCAAAAATCCCAAATTGCCGGAACTCATCATCAAAGCCCATGCCGAGGCGATCAAGCGCTTCTATGACGACAAGGCCTTCGCGATTAAGGCCTATATCGCCTACGACAAACAGACGGAAGCCGACGTCGCACGGATTTACGACGCGAATTTCAAACAGAACCTCCTGGAACGCATTCCGTATGTCATGGCGAACGCTGTCGCTGCCATCAAAAAGCAGGCCGAAGAACAGGGGGCGACGCAGCTCCGAGGGTTCAACGTCAAGACCATTGTGGATAACAGTGCGGTGGACCGTCTGGTAAAAGAAGGGTTCTTCGAAAAGCTGTTTGGCAGCGCCTTCAAGGCGGAAATCGATCGCAAATCCAAAATGGCATTCCGATAGATATGGCTGAAATCGTTCTTGGCATCTGGACAACCCACGGTCCGCAGCTGAGCACCACGCCCGAACAATGGATGCTTCGCGTCCCTGCAGATCGGAAGCGAAAGCACTGGTTCAAGGGAAAGGAATATTCGTTCGAGGAACTCGTTGCGATGCGGAGCTCCGAAAATCTCGCCGAACGATCCTCGCTCGAAGCGCGGACGCGCAATCATGCCGCGTGTCAGGGGGCGATCGCGCGGGTCGCGGCGATCTGGAAAGAGGTTAATCCCGATGTCTGCGTTGTTTTCGGCAACGACCAGCGCGAACTGGTGCTGCCGGAGATGCAACCGGCCTTCACCATCTTTCACGGCGAAACGTTTTGGAATGGTCCTTTGCCTAAAGAGCGTGCCGCAACGTTGCCACCGGGCATCGGAGAAGCGGAATGGGCGAACCGTCCCAAAGAGCGAACCGAATACCAGGCGCTGCCGGATCTTGCCGCGCTGCTGCTTGAGCGCGGACTCGACAGCGGCTGGGATTTTGCGGCATCCAGCGCGTGGCCGGAGCATCCGTCGCCGCACCACCATGTGGGGACTCCGCATGCGTTTGCTTTCATCCTGCGGCGCGTCATGGAGGACCGCGCAGTGCCCATGCTGCCGATCATCACGAACACATTTTTCCCGCCGAACCAACCGCGCCCCAGTCGATGTTTTGAGCTGGGGCAGCTCGTACATCGGGTTCTGATGGAATGGAATCGAGATGTCCGCGTGGCCGTGTTCGGCTCCGGCGGAATGTCGCACTTTGTGATCAACCAGGACTTTGACGATGCCCTGTTCAAAGCCATTCAGAACCGGGATGGAATGTATCTCCGATCGATAAATCCCAACCTCATGAAAGACGGAACTTCCGAGCTGCTGAATTGGATTTCCGCCTCCGGTTGCATTTTTCCAACCGGACTGTCGGGCGAACGTATCGATTACGTCCCTTGTTATCGTACCGAAGCCGGTACCGGCACAGCCCAGGGCTTCGTCGTCTGGAAGTGAGCGGCGCACGCGGTGTTTTGACAGTCAGAGAAATTCAGCGAATCGTAAACGTCAGGTCGACAACATTCCGATCGACAACATTCACCGTTATGGGCCCGTTGACAATTCGGAAGTAGTCTCCGCCATCGATGATGACGCACGCGATGTAGCTCCCGGGAGGGACATTTCTCACTTCAAATGATCCGTCTGCGCCAGGGAGTCCAAGGAGCGTGGTTTGCCTCGTGCACGGCACCACGGCTGCACCGCGCCCAATCGCGGTGGTCGCGGCGGAAGTCGGAGGCCCGAGCGTCACGCGAAGTTCATTGCTGTAGGCATAGCCCATCGTGTTCAACGGAGCCGGACTGATGATGCGCCCTTTGACATTGAAAAGTGGGCTTGCAGAGGTGGGAGACGCCATTCGAAATTCGAGATCTACCGCGGCGGCGGAATCCACATTGACGGTGGTGGCCGTTGCCAGGTCTTTTGTGCCCGGGTAATACATTGCCATGGATAGGATCCGAGTGACGCCGCACGTTCCTCCGGGTAGCACCTGCCCTGGAAACGGGAGGCCGACGCCAACCACGATCTTGTATCGGCCAGGGGGCACACCCTCAAGTTTATATTTTCCATCGCTGCCGGTTTGGGCGTTGCTG
The DNA here is from genome assembly GCA_041481485.1 of Terriglobia bacterium. GTDB lineage: Bacteria > Acidobacteriota > Terriglobia > 20CM-2-55-15 > 20CM-2-55-15 > JBGPBY01. The sequence continues at coordinate 4,786 of JBGPBY010000357.1, read as the reverse complement.
GAAAGCGCACCCAGCCAGATTGTCGACGGATCATTTCCTCGAGAGCAGGGTTCACCTCCGACTCCTACTGGCCCCGCTGTGTTTTCGACCGCCAGAGCGCCGACCGTGGCTGTTATTGCGGGTGTCCCGTCGGCGTTAAGGATCCGTCCACTGATCGTTCCATTTCGAAGGCCAGACGGAGTCAACGTGATCTGAATATCGCGTGCCGGCTGTCCCGCAGCAATTTCATAGCGCGACGCGAGCAGATCTCTTCCTCCGCCGGTGATGGACTTGATCTTGTATCCCTCCGGAACGTTGCGCACATCGATCTGATAATTTCCGGCTGGCAGCGGGAAACCGAATGAACCGCCAATGGGCGTGAGGGCTTGCGCGATCCGAAGCGGGCGTCCGTTCGGGCTCGCACTCGCTTCAATTGTAAGCAGAGCCGATCCGGCCGGAGACGCAGCGGGCAGGCTGCTTCCCGTCTCCATGGAAACATGGCCGGAAACCTCGACTCCGAACGCGATCGGGATTTCGAAACCTGTTACATCCTGATCTCCGGGATCGGCGACGGCAGTTCCCCACGCTGTTCCTGTGATGATGGGGAGGCCGCTTGCATCCGTTGGTCGAACCTCCAATGCTCCTCGCAATGCCATGGCATTGATCCGCAGGAATTCGAACGTCCCGTCGGCATTAACCGGCGTGCGGTAGTCGGGTGAGCCGCGCATCATCACGACAAGTTTCGGGAGCGGAACATTCTGCCCCGAATCGCGGATTACCTTCCCGAAAAGACGGACACCCTGCGTACCCGCTCCTAGTTCCACGCCGGTGACGTCACGGCCATCAACGCGGACAGACGCCAGCGAGTTCCCAACTGGCAATCCAATGCTGCTTCGGACTTGAGTGAGACCGGACGGAACGTTGAGAAACTCAAATGTCAGATCGGGACGAAGGGCCGTCTCCATCATGACGGCCGCTGGAAGATCCTCACGACTGTAATAGAGACCGATCATCAAGGGCGAAGAATGTGCGATCGCCGGTGCGATCGCCAACCGGCCGCTGATCTTGAAGCCACTCGGCTGGCGAATGTCGATTGCTTCACGGGTGGAGCCCGGATCAATCACAACGACGGTGGCGCGATCCTTTGTAGGAGCTCCCGGAAAGTACGTCGTGCCTGCCAGGATGAAGTATCGGCCTGCCGGCAAATTCTCCATGCGATATCTGCCTATCGCGTCTGTTTTGGAAGAATTGAGAATTGTCGATGCGCTCATTGGCTGGCCTGGCGCGGGAATGGTCCGTGCAGTGACAAGTACATCCGGAACCGGCGAACCGCTCGGCGACGTCACCTGACCCGAGACGACACCAAATAGTTGAGGGCCCTGCGCGCCCGTTTGCGAGACAAACCCGATCACGAGTACGGCTGCAGCCATCAGGTTCGTCCTGATGGACAGTCTCCAGCAATGCGTCCGACATACTCGAGTCCTGATTGTTGGAGTCAGCGGCAATCTCGCGTTCATTTCACCTCCGTCGATTTGGACAATTCTCCACACGACAGATAACGGCCAGCACCGGGTTTTCTTAGGGGAGGTCTATCAAGAAATCCCTCTCCCAACGGGAGAGGGCGGCCGAAGGCCGGGTGAGGGGTACCACACGTAAATATTGTTACTTGTGGTACCCCTCACCGGCCGCCGTGCGGCCCCCTCTCCCGTTGGGAGAGGGATTTCTTGATAGACCTCCCATACAGCCACTCGCAGCTTCATAGGCCGCGCCTACAGGGGAAGAAAACCCGACTCCCCTCAGCGAATCTCGTAATCCGGCCAGCAGGATGTGGGCCGCTGCAGGAACGGATCGTTTTCATAGTCGAAGCGGGCTGAAGAATCCAGAACGCGAACGGAGTCCGAGTATCCGCGCCCTGCTCCTCCGCCGCCTCCGGCGCCGGCGTTTCCACGAGTTCGCATCGCACGAGGATCGAGAATCTCGTCGATTGCATCGCGCGAATCCTCGAGGTGCAGGCGCGTGGCACGATCCGTCGCTGCAGGAATCGCGGCGACAAGCTGGCCTCGAAGGGCGCGGAGTTCACCTTTGAGCAGAGCGCGTATTTCGACCGAAGGCTCGGTGCCGCTGTTGAGCCGGTTATCGATAGTATCGAGGTAGATGCGCTGTGTGTTACGGCGGTACGAATCGATGGAAGCGGCAGGTGTCCTCAACTCGCTCCAGATTCCGCCACGAAGATCCGCCAGGAACTGAACGGGAGCGTATGCAGCCGCACCATCGACTGCGGCCTGTTCGATCAGGCGATCGAGCCGTGCGTTCTGCAGGAGTGAGTTCATCACAGAGTTCTGGGCCGTGCGCACGCGCGCGATGGCGCCAGTCGGTTGGATCAGGCGAATGATATCCGGCCTGACCATGAACTGCGGCGTCTGGAAGGCGTTGTCGAGCAGAAACTTTACGGCTTCGGCCTGCTTTGCTTTCGGCACGGGAGTGAACCGCACACCGGTCTGGCCGATGTGTTTCTGTTGCGACAGGAACCCTCCGACAACCTGCGTGACGTGATTCATTTCGGTCGTCCATTGTCCGATCATACGTCCGTAGACTTCAGTCAACTCGTCATAAGGATCGCCTTGCTTGCCCGTGGTCGCCGTCAGCAACATATCTGCGACGCGCTGAAGATTCCTGAGACCCAGCGCGGTCGCGTGCACGGCGTCGCCGTCGCCTACCGCCTCGGTATTGTCGCCGGGGTCGCTCGACCCCGCATTCGCGGTGGAGAAACGATACTGCGGCTTGGCGTCCTGCTCGCTCGACCACTTGTTGAGTTGCGCCTGTTCATCGTCCGATGTTTTGGCGGATGAAATCGGAGCGTACCCCCAATGGATTGCCCACTTGTCGTATTCACCAATTTTCGGAATGAGGTCCGCCGCGGGAATACCATCCTCGGGCTGAACGACGTAGTTGAAGCGCGAGTAATCCATGATTGACGGCGAGTGACCGTACTGCTTCAGGAAGTTCTTGTCGCGGATCTGCTCCAGCGTGTAGATCGAGCTCGCCTTCATGTTGTGTTGAAGCCCGAGCGTATGACCGATTTCGTGAGCGACGACGAAACGCAACAGCTCGCCCATCAAGTCGTCGGGAAGCGGAAGCTTCTGAGCGCGCGGATCGAGCGGGCCGACCTGAACGAAGTACCAGTTCTTCTGAAGGTTTTGCACGTTATGGTAGAACTGGACATCGGCTTCGAGAATCTCTCCGGATCTCGGATCGTGGACATTCGGCCCAGATGCGTTCTCCGTCGTGGATGGAAGCCAGCGAACCACCGAGTAGCGCGCATCTTCAGCGCTCCAGTCGGGATCATCCTTTGGCGCCTCTCGCGCAACAATCGCGTTGCGGAATCCCGCAGCTTCAAATGCCGGCTGCCAGTCTTCAATTCCCTTCTTGATGTAAGGAACCCATTTCGTCGGAGTCGCAGGATCGATGTAGTAAACGATCGGCTTCACAGGCTCGGAGACAGCAGAGCCGGGATCCTTCTTTTCGAGACGGTACCGCGTGATGAACGTGCGCTCCTGTGCGCGATGCTCGTCGCGGCTGTAGTCGATCATGCTTTGCGTAAAGTAGCCAACTCGTTCGTCGAACAGACGGCCCATCATGGGCTTTTCCGGAAGTTTCACCATGCTGTAGGCAGCAACAACCGTGAAACTGTTCCCACGTCCGCGTCCTCGTCCCGCTCCAGCATCGGCTCCGCCGGCGGCTCCTGCATCGAGAGGCGCCGTGAATGTCTGAGTGACCTCAACGTTGATGTTTTCCGGAAAAGAAACGACCTTTTCGATGAACGTCCGTGCCCCATCGAAGCCGCGGCCACCGTTGACCTGGCTTCGAACCGAAAGTTCCGGCACTTCGGTTGTGAAAAGTTGCGTGACGTCAATCACGGGATCGCCGGCGGGACTGAAGGCCGCCACGTTATATGACCGTATGATGGAGGGGTTGTTCGCAGCGGCAACCGCCCCGGAAATCGGAGTGGATGGATCCGCGACAACGCTGTAGTCCACAACTTTCAACAGCACGCGGTTGTTGTAAAGCTCCCAACGCACGACTCGGTTCCCTGCTGCCTGCCCGCCGTAGCCGGAACCATTAACCGTGCGCTTCAGTTGATTGACCCAGAGAAAATCCTTTCCCAGTTCCTTTTTGGGAATCTCATAGAAGAGCTGGTCGTTGATCCGGTGAACCTTGAAAACACCGTCATCCGTTTTCGCGTTGGCCGTGATGACTTGGTTATAGGGACGCGGCTGCGCCGGCGCTCCGGCGCCCCGTCCTGCCTGGTTTCCCCGGTTTCCTCCAGCGTTATCCGGCGGGTTATCGCCTTCCGGCGGCGTTTGAGGATCCTGCGCCCAGATCGGATCGGCGGGCGTCACGACAGCCTGGGAAATGACGCGAACCACCTCTTGCGCCGATATGCCAAGAACGAAAACTGCGATGCCCGCAGCCGCAAGACCCCACATTGCCAATCTGCGCTTCTGAATCATGAATCACCTCGACCAGGAATTTTGAGCGGGATTATATGCGAAGACGCCGGCAAACACATCGAGACAAGGGCATCCGGGCTTCGGTGTCGGCAATCGCCTCGCTGAACTAGTCCAGGCGGCACGTGATCGGTAATATGCGACCGTAATTGCGAAATGTCGCGCTTAGTAGGCTGTTTCATAAATACGCACACGTATTCAGGGCGGCACAATAGCTGTAATCGCGATTCCCCACTTTAGGGGCGGTCTATGACCGCCCACAATTGCGAGGAGTGCAATCCTTCCAAATTGTGGGCGGT
>JBGPBY010000356.1:0-7769 GCA_041481485.1 Terriglobia bacterium | reverse complement strand
CTTGGGTAGAAAGCGGCAATGGTTCGCCAGAATAAACTTGTTCGTCACATTGATGAACGCCTGCGCGGAGCCGACCATGCGCTCCACGCCAATTTCAAAAAAAGCGCTGAAGATGACCTGGGCAGTTGCCTGAACAGGATTGTTGAAAATTGCCTTCTGATCTCCCGGTTGCCGGAACAGAAGTTCGTAGCCAAAAATCTTCTGATCGCGTTCAAAGATGGGCTGTCTTGCAACAGATGCCTGAGGTAGTGAAAGGTTGCTTTCGTCGAATGGTGGCGCTTGCATGAAATTACGTTGGCAGTGTACCAGAGAGGCTACGGTTCCGGACGGTAATATCCGTGGCGATAATCCACCTCAAGATGGGTTGTCGAACCTGGGGGTGGAGTCACGTTTACGCGCACGGATCGCCACGAACCGTCATGAACTGGGTCGGTTGGGACGTAACCAATGGTGTATTGAGTCCGAAGATCCCGAGCGGTCTTTTCCATATAGACACGGGCCTGATCCACATCCTCTGGAAAATAGGCGCGGCCGCCGCTGGCTTCGGCAATTCTGGAAAGGCTTTGCTCGGCTTTTTCACCTTCGGCGGCACTGAGTAATCCGACAACGATGATGGCGACACGGCTGCGCTTTATCGTATCGAGCAGCTGATTCAACGTCGCTTTCGAAACATTATCCAGGCCATCGGTCACCAGCAGCAGTACCTTCTTTTGTTGTTTCGCGTTCTTCATATGATCCAGGGCGAGAAGCAGCGCATCGTAAATCGCCGTCTGTCCAAATGGTTTTGACGCGGTGAGTGACTGTTCCAGTTCGGGCAGCTTTGAGGTGAAGTCGCGATCCAGACGAGCATCGAAGTCGAAATGGACGACAAATGTTTCGTCCTCAGGGTTGCTCTGATGCACAAATGAAAGCGCTGCAGCATCCAGACGAGCCTTGCGCGGTTCAATACTACGGCTGTTATCGAGAACCAGTCCGAGGCTGACGGGAATATCTTCGTGTTTGAAAAAGGATATTTTTTGCCGGACTCCATTTTCAGTAACCTGAAAATTCTCCTGATTCAGGCCACTCACGGTGCGCTCCTTCTCGTCCACCACGGAAACATGCAGTTCCATGAGATCGGAGTTGACGTTGAGAGAAAATGCGCCGGAATCGTCCTGTGCGTACAGGACTCCCGCAATCATCAATACGATTAGACACTGCACCAGTGGCTTCATGATTGAGTCCGATGTTTGTACCATTCCAACATAACAGGAATCAGCGATAGAAATATAACAACAGCAATAACCAGGTGCAGATACTTGTCAATATTGGGAATGAGACTTCCCACTCCGTACCCGAGGAGCACCGTGCTGAATACCCAAAGTGCTCCACCTAGAATATTAAAGACGACAAAATTTCCGTAACGCATCCTGGCGGCACCCGCCACCGCGGGCACAAACGTCCGTATGATTGGGACAAAGCGCGCAATCACAATGGTTTTAGAACCATGCTTCTCATAGAAAGCGTGCGCGCGATCCAGTTGTGCACGGAATTTCGGATAACGGTCGCCAAGAGCGTCACCCGCGGCCCTGCCAATCAGATAACCGGTCTGGTCACCGATGATGGCGGCAAGTGTGGGAAACACCAACAGCAACACGATGTTGAGCTGACCTGCGGCGGCCAAGATTCCGGCGGTGACCAAAAGGGAATCGCCCGGCAAAAAAAATCCAAAGAAAAGGCCGGTTTCTACAAAGACAATTCCGGTGATGCCAATGATTCCTCCCCACTGAATGAGGGCTCGAACATCCATGAATTGCCGGAGAGATTCGATCAAAGAACCCAATTAACCCTCCCTGTAACCCTTAGCTTACGAATTTGGAGCGTAGCATAGGGACATCGCCAATTCGTTGCCTCGATTGACACTTTATGCATCGAATGCTTAAATGAAATTCGTCCGGGCGGTTAGCTCAGCTGGGAGAGCGCGGCGTTCGCATCGCCGAGGCCGAGGGTTCGAGCCCCTTACCGTCCATTACCCAAATCCGGTGATGAACTCATACAAAAAAACAGTACTTACCTTAATCGCTGTAATTCTGCTGGCAGCCGTGTCGCTCTATGCGCTTCAGACGAGGTCTCCATTCGTCGCCAGCCGCGCGTTCGAAGACATGAGAACCATGGTGAATCTTGGTCCGCGCCCGGCGGGAAGCGATGCGATCGAGAAAACGAGGACGTACATTCTTGCAGAACTGCGAAAGGCAGGATTGAAACCACAGCTGGATGAATTCGAGGCCATGACCCCGCGCGGACGTCGGAAGATGATCAACATCCGTGCCGATCGTGCCGGAACGAATCCTGCAGTCATCGCTCTTTCCGGTCATTACGATACAAAGCTCTTCGATAAGGTCAAGTTTGTCGGAGCCAGTGACGGAGCGTCCAGCGCGGCCTGGTTGCTGGAGATGGCGCGGATAACGTCGAATCTGAAACTCGATAACACACTGGAATTCATTTTCTTCGACGGCGAAGAAGCGGTCGTCGACTGGAGTGATGAAGACAGCCGTTATGGAAGCCGGTACGATGTCGCACGCCGGACGAAAGACGGAACGCTGAAACAGCTGAAAGCTCTGATTCTGGTCGACATGATCGGAGACAAGAACCTGGATATTAAGAAGGAAGGGCAATCCACCGACTGGCTGACTTCAATCATCTGGAGCAACGCGAATAAACTGGGGTATACCCGCGAATTCCTCAATGAGACTCAGATCATCGAAGATGACCATTTGCCCTACCTGAGCGCCAAAGTGCCTGCCGTGGATATCATCGATTTCGATTATCCGGACTGGCATGAACCCACGGACACACTGGACAAAGTGAGCGGTGACAGCCTGAAAAAAGTTGGTGATGTCGTGTACGCGAGCCTGCCGGAGATTGATAAACGCGTCAGCGCGCTGAAATAATTTACGCTTCCGCTTCTTCTGTCTTGCGTTTCTTGCCGAACAAATAGGCCACGATCACACCAAGGAGATATAAACCGAGCATGGGAATGGCGACGACCATCATGTCGGGGATATCGGGCGTGGGAGTGATCACAGCGGCGATGATAAAAATCACCAGGATCGCGTATTTCGTATTTCGAAGCAGAAAAGAACCACTCACGATTCCGAAACGGCTCAACAGGAAAATGAGTGCAGGCAGTAAAAAGACGATTCCGAGACATAGTTCGATCGCAATAAACTGATCGAAGTATTCCAGTCCGGAAATCATCGGTTTCATCCCCATATCATTCAGTCCGAAAGTAAGCAGGAACTTCATGGCATATGGAAATGCAACGAAATATCCGAACAACCCGCCGATGAAAAACAGAACGGAAGAAAAGAAAACGAATGGCAACGCGTAACGGCGTTCACGTTTGTACAGTCCGGGAGAAATAAATCCCCAGACCTGGCCAATGATAAACGGCGACGCCAGAAAAATTCCTCCGAGGAAGGCGACCTTCATCGCAAGGTTGAAACCATCCGTCGGTTTCAACATATTGAGTTGGATCATGGAGTGTTCAAGAGGGCTGGCGTTGTAGCGAATCACGGCCCAAACCTGCCGAATCTCATCCATGATTGCGATTTTCTGGCCGGTAATGGCTTCTGCGATGGGGATCTGAATAATCCGTGAAATCTTCCCGGCCTGCCACCAGCACACTCCGAAGGCGACGCCAACCGCAATCAACATTCGAATCAGGCGATTACGCAGTTCCTCGAGGTGATCGAGGAACGACATCTGTCCATGAAGCTCTTCCTGCTCTTCGATTTCCGGTTCGTCGTTGTCTGTATATTGAGACATCAGGCTTCAGGTCCTGAAGGTGGAGGATTCGGGTGGTCCCCCTGGGTTTCCGGATGGGACGGAAGGGACGTTATTGCATCCGATTTAGCTTCGGGCGCGGATTCTGAAACGGAAGCAATTGCGTTACGTACCGGTTCGTGGACGGTTTCTTTAACGCTGTTCAGCGAGTTTTCCGCATCCCGAATCTGTTCATCCCAGGTCGCCTTCAGTTCATTCTTGGCTTTATTGAACTCGCGAAGTCCCCTGCCGAGGGACTTTCCCAGTTCGGGCAGTTTCTTCGGTCCAAAGACGACCAGGGCGATAATGAAAATAAAAATGAGTTCGGGAAACCCTATCGGACCCATTCCAACCTCCGGATGGCGTCAATCATAGCACCAGAAGCAGGAATCGTCCCCCCGTTTTGATCCGTCTGAAAATATGGGCAGTCTGATATACTGCCAACAGTCGTCCATTGTGCAAAAAAGGGAGTGCCTCGATGAAGTTAACGGGTTCACGAGTTTTTAATATTGTCGTCATTCTGGTGTTTGGCGTCATTTTCGGCAGTGTCATTCATGCCCAATCCAGAACCCCAGTTAAATCAGATGGACCCGAACTGCAATTGTTCAACAAGCTGCTGGATGCCGTAGAAGAGAACGCAGCGATGCCTATCGATTCCGATAAGGCCATTTATGGCGCTATCGATGGAATGCTCAGAACACTGGATCCACACTCCAAATTCTTTGATCCCAGTGCATTTAAATCCTTACAGGAAGACCAGACCGGGAGATTTTACGGCTTGGGAATATTGATCACCACTCGATTCGGTAAGGTCACCATCATCTCGCCCCCGTATAAAGGATCGCCGGCAGAAAAGGTGGGTTTGCGGGTTGGAGACGTTATTAACACCGTTGAAGACCAGTCCACTGCCAATCTTGATGTGAACGCCGTGGTCGGCAAGCTTCGAGGCCCGCAGGGTACGGCAGTTCATATCACCGTAGTGAGGCCTGGAGTTCCCAATCCCATTCCGTTTACGGTCGTACGCGATCAAATCGCCAAATTTACGATCAACAACACGTACAAGATTCGACCTGGAGTCGGCTATATCAAGCTCGATAGCTTTGCCGAAACGTCTGGCCAGGAACTCCGGGATGCTCTTAAGCAATTGGATGCCAAGCACCTTGATGGCTTGGTCTTCGATCTGCGCGCCAATCCTGGCGGGTTGCTAACCCAAGCTATCGAAGTTGCGGCCACGTTCCTTCAGCGCGATCAGGTGATTTTGCAAACCGTTGGCCGGACGCAGGGTTCCACCAAGAAGTACCCGTCACCGGTGACAAATACAGATAACATCTATCCGATAGTCGTTTTGATCAATCAAAATAGCGCCAGTGCGTCTGAGATTGTGGCGGGCGCATTGCAGGATCACGACCGTGCTCTGATCGTGGGTGAGACCAGTTTTGGAAAAGGGTTAGTTCAGTCGGTTTACCGGCTTGGCAATAAGCAGGACACGGGGTTGGCTCTCACCACGCAAAAGTGGCTGACTCCAAGCGGACGGTTGATTCAGCGCGATTACTCGCAGATTTCTCAGTTTGACTATTACAATCACCGCGACACGCCGGTGAGTCCGGCCAACAGCCAGACCCAGTTTTCCGATTTCGGGCGGCCGCTTTATGGCGGCGGCGGAATCACGCCGGATCGCATTGTCAGCATTCCGGAATTGAATGACTTTCAGGACTTGCTCGCGCGCAAGTATGCCGTTTTCGGATTTGTAGCAAACTCCGTTCTGGCGTCAAATCCCGCCATTACGCTGGATTTCCAGGTGCCGGATGCGATGCTCGGCGATTTTAAGAAATACCTGAAATCGAGAAACATCGAGTTCACCGATGCGGACTTTGAAAGCAACAAGGATTACATCAAGCGGATGATCAAGGCTGAAGTCTTTCAGGACCGCCTCGGAGTTACCGAAGCCGCACGCGTCATTCTGGATGCGGATCCCCAGGTTCTGGCAGCATTGACCTATATGCCGGAAGCCAAGACCCTCAATGCCAACAAAAAACGGCAGCAAACAGCTCAACGTTAGGAGATAGACCTGCGTACCGTTCCGGTTCGGCTAAGCCAAGGGGCTTACAACGTTCTTGTAGGCTCTGGCTTGCTGGGCCATGTCCAGGAGACAATTGAGACTGCCGGCCTGAATGGGCCGTTCCTCTTGATTTCCCAGCCTCGAATCTTCAAAGCAGTTCGCAAGCTGATCGGCAAGACTTTCCCTTCCATGATGATTCCAGATGGCGAACGAGCCAAGACCATGGCCAGTGTCGGCCGAATTCTGGATCGAGCGGCAGCGATGAAAATGACCCGCCAGTCCACACTGATTGCTCTGGGAGGCGGAGTGATCGGCGATGTCACAGGTTTCGCCGCTTCGCTCTACATGCGGGGCATCTCGGTGGTGCAGATCCCCACCACTCTTCTGGCCCAAGTGGACTCCAGCATCGGCGGGAAAACCGGCGTGAATTTTCGGAACGTGAAAAACCTTGTGGGGACCTTTCATCAGCCCCGTCTTGTGCTTTCCGATCCGGACTCATTGAGATCCCTGTCGGATCGTGAATTTGCAAATGGACTATACGAGACTCTGAAATACGGAATTATTTCCGACAGAGCATTATTTGAAGATTTCATCACGCATCTGGACCGGATTAAACAGCGCGACTCCGCCGTCGTGGAATCGACCGTGGCGCGCTGCGCGGAAATCAAAGCGCGTATAGTTGCAGCCGATGAGAGAGAAGGAGACCTTCGGCGCGTGCTGAATTTAGGACATACCGTGGGACACGCCCTGGAATCCGCTGCAGAATTCCGCCGCTTGAAGCATGGCGAGGCTGTGGGATATGGAATGATTGCGGCAGCGCGCATCAGCACGGCGAGAGGACGGATGTCTTCATCCGAGGCGGGCCGCATGGAATCTGCAATTCGCGCCATCGGCGTATTGCCTTCACTTCAGGGACTGAAGATGGACCACATCATGAAAGCGCTGCAGCAGGACAAGAAAGTCCGCGATGGTTCGGTACATTTTATTCTGCCGCTGGAGATCGGACGGGTGGAGATCACCCGGGATGTTCCCCTAAGCCTTGTGCGTGAAACTACCGCCGCGTTGATTCATGAAAGCAAAACCCGGAAGTAATCCGCCGACTGGCCTGGATATTGCCGGACCGGACGGAAACACCGTCCAGCAGATGTTTGCCGAAATCGCACCACGCTATGACTTCCTGAATCATTTTCTGTCCGCCTCCATTGATCGCCGATGGAGAAGAATCGCCGTTGCAAAGGCCGGCGAATCCATTTCGGTTGCCGATTCACCGCTAGCTCTGGACTTATGCAGTGGCACTGGCGATCTGGCGATGGAACTTCACAATCGGCTGCATGTTCCTGTTGTCGCTTCCGACTTCTGCCACCCCATGCTCGTACGGTCGCTTGCAAAGATGCGGAACGCACACATACAGGATTCCACTCCAGTGATCGAGGCGGATTCGTTGAGCCTTCCGTTTGCAGACAGAACATTTGATGTCACGACGGTCGCATTCGGTCTCAGAAATCTTCAAAACCCTGTCCACGGCCTCGATGAAATGAAGCGCGTTTTAAAGCCAGGCGGCACGGCAATTATCCTGGAGTTTTCACGACCCGTCGTTCCCGTATTTCGAGAGCTTTTTGAATTCTACTTTCATCACATATTGCCTCGGCTGGGGGCATGGATCTCCGGCCAGGGCATTGCCTACAGTTATCTTCCCGCCTCGGTCCGCCGCTTCCCGTCACAACGCGAGCTGGCGCGTATCATGGAATCGGTAGGATTTATGAGTGTGGGATATCGCAACCTGTCCGGAGGGATTGCCGCTCTTCATTGGGGAAAGAGGTAGAACACTCGGAACGCAACTTGTAGGCGTGGTCTGCGGGCGCGCAATCTGTGGATGTTGTGAGATCTCCCAATGTAGGGGCGGTCT
>JBGPBY010000355.1:0-7770 GCA_041481485.1 Terriglobia bacterium | reverse complement strand
CACTGTTGGGGCGTTCTATGACCGCCCACAATCTGTGCTATTGCAGCCCTTAAAATTGTGGGCGTTCATAGACCGCCCCTACAGTGGGGAATCGCGCGCCAAAGCCGGAATCGACTTCATTCCTACGGCCAGGACTGATGCAGCCAGTCGGAATAGGCTTCACGCTGCGCCGCCGTTGCTCCGGGAATTCTGGAAAGACGCCATCGGCCTTTCGGAAGAGAGCCGAGAGCGAATTCAATCGAGCGCTGGCGGCCGCGGCGAAGCACTTCCAATTGAGCAGAGTCACCGGGATTCATAAAAAGCTCGACGTGTGCTGCAAACTGCGCGGCATTGTATCGGCGTCCGTTGAGCGCGACGACTTCGTCACCCGGCAGCACTCCGGCCATATGGGCCGGCCCATCGGAAAGCGCGTAGCGAATGGTGGTTTGCGAATTGTGGTCCTGAAGAATCAGTCCGGAATAGGCCTTTAGTTCCTGCGAATCCAGTGCCAGTTGCAGTCCGACGATTCCGGAGCGCTCTTCCAGCGGGAACGGATCGATGCCATTGATATAACGCCGGAAGAAGTCCTCGAATCGAGTACCGGCAAGAGTGCTGATGACTTCTACGAGATCCTCCGTATGGTAGCCGGAACCGGAATCGGGAAAAAGACGAACCATTTCCCGCATCACCGAATCCATGGACACGCGGTTCAACGTGCGGGAGCGAATCTCCATATCCAGTAGAAATGTCGCAACGGCACCGCTGTCGTAAAATGAAACGGTGGTGTTCATGTCGTCGGATGTGGGCTGATTGAATTTGATCCATGCATCGAATGAAGATTCCGACAGACTCTGCACTCGGGACCCCGGCCTTCGGCGTACCTGATGAATCAACTCTCCGAGTTTCTGTAAATAGGCGTCCCCCTGAAGTAACCCGCATCGCGCCAGCACGAGTTCATCGTAATAGGCCGTTGCTCCTTCACAGAACCAGAGGAGATCGGTGTAGTTTTCCTGTGTGAGATCGGTTCTGGCCAGTGCGGCCGGACGCAGCCTTTTGACATTCCAGACGTGGAACATTTCGTGCGAAACGGTGCCAATCAGCCGCTCGTATGCCGTGTCTTCTTCAAACGCTGCCGGCGGTACCTGAATTACCGTGGAGTTAAGATGCTCGGTTCCGCCGCCAAGTCCGGGGCCGGTATGAATGATAAAAACGTATCGGTTGTAGGGTAATCCTCCGAACAGTTCCGCTTCTTTTTGGATTATCGCCGTAAAATCCCTCGTAAGCTTTCCCACATCCACCGCAGGCGCACCCCAAATGACAACTTCATGCGGAATGCCTTCGACATCGAAACTGAATGACTCGTGGTCGCCAATTTCGATTGGAGAGTCGATCAGCACATCATAGTTCGGAGCGACAAGCGACCGGGGATCGTCTGCGTCGGCATCGAGCCCGCAAGCCAGTCTCCAGTGGGGCGGTGCGTCAATCCCGATAGAGATCGGGTAATCACGGTGGTCGGGAACATAAAGGAATACTGCTGCTCCGGAAAGAAATGCATGCGAGTCGTCCACATGGCGCGTGCGATCTGCAAGAGAATTGGCATAGAGGGAATAGCGAATTTCAATTTCGGAACTGCCTTCGGTCTCGACGCGCCATGTCGTCTTGTTCAGCTTGGAAATAGCCAGTGTTGCGCCTGAGGTTTTCTGTGCGCGTACCCGATGCACTGTGCCGGCAGGATTGAGGATCGCATAGCGCCCGGTTCTCCATACCGGCAACGCCAGATCGAGATGGGCTGACACCACATTGTGTACCACCATTCGAATGGTGACGTTTTGAGTCTGCGGCGCCGGAAGTTCGACGAAATATTCGATGGGACGCAGGGTATGTGGCATAAAGGCCCAGCCTGGCTTTCTATTCGAACTCGCCGCAGCCGGATATCGAGGACCCGCCGGGTAAAGTGAAATTAATGGAAACCTTCATCGAGAACCTCGTCTAACCTTTCTGCGTGGTGGCAAATATCAACGCCGGTCGTTTCAAATCAAGAGAAGGCGGCTCGAATCGCAAAGAGAGTGCCCGCAACACCCAAACCCTCGGCGAGTATAGCAATATTGCGCTCCGGGACAACACGGAGGTATGATCGCGGCAACATGAACGCATCGTGGAAGCGATTCAGCCTGGTGCTGGTGGTGGCAATCCTGACCATTACCAGTTTCGCGACGCTGGTTCACCGTCATGCCGGCATGGATGATCCCGGCTGCGTTCTTTGTCACGGCCGCTACGAACGGGCGATCGATAATCCCGTCCGCGCGGCTCTTCCCGTCCCCGTCCTGGCAGAACGGAATCTGGAAACTGCTGAAGTCCGTCCGATATCGCGCGAACCGGTTTTCGATCGCTTCGTCCGCGGCCCTCCGACCCCATCCTTTGCCAGCTAATTCAATTACACATTCGTAATTCGAAACGCTCCATGACCACAGAATTGTGGTGGGAAGGATTCATCATGAGAACTTGCCTGTTGATAGTGATACTCATTTTGCTTTTGCCGGCGCCGGCCCTGATGGCGCAAACACCGCAGGCTGCGGATGTAAATGCAATCCGGGCGCAAATCGATGCTCTTCGAGCGGACTACGACAAAAAGATTCAGGACCTTCAAAAACAACTGGAAGACCTTCAGGCGCAACTGAACCGGACGCCGCCGCCACCGCCGGAACAGGTGGTGCCGGCGGGCGTGACCGGTGGATCTGTCAGTGCGTCGAAGGTCTTCAATCCGGATATTTCCGTAATTGGAGATTTCCTGGGAGCCGCCGGATCCAACAAGGTCCAACCGGAGCCTTCAATGGAGATGCACGAGACGGAAGTTGCATTTCAGGCCACCGTCGATCCGTATGCCAAGGCGGATTTCTTTTTGTCGTTTGGCGAGGAGGGAGTCACGCTCGAAGAGGGATACATCACGTTTCCGGCAATACCCGGCGGCATTCTGCTTAAAGTCGGAAAGAAGCGCGCGGCTTTCGGAAAAGTCAATACGCTGCACAACCATGTTCTGCCGTGGACCGATCGCCCGATAGTAACGAAAAATCTGGTGGGTGGAGAAGACGGTATCGACTCTGCCGGCTTTTCCGTGGCCCGGCTGATTCCCAATCCTTTTTTCTTTCTTGAAGCAACGGGAGAAGTTTTCCGGGGGGATTCCGGCGTCAACTTGTTTAGATCGTCCGAGCGGAGTCAGTTGATCTATGTGGCTAACCTCCGGGGATACCAGGACATCACGAACAACACCAATCTGGACCTTGGCGTTTCATTTGCCCGTGGACACAACGACTCTGGCACATCCGTTGGTACAACCGGCGACCCGTTCACAACGCGGCTATTCGACGCCAATGCCACGGTACGCTGGAAGCCGCTTCAACGTGCGGTCTACCACTCCTTCGTCGGCCGCTCGGAATATGTGTGGAGCAAGCGCGAGCAGCCCGGCGGAACGCAGAATTCGGCAGGCTACTACGGATCCATCGAATATCAATTGGCGCGCCGCTGGTTTACGGGCTTCCGATATGACCACAGTGGCCAGGCAGAAAATGCGGACTTGGTCGATAAGGGGCAGTCGGCAATACTGTCCTACTCGCCTAGCGAGTTCAGTTTGATCCGCGGGCAATATCGCCGGACAAATTATGCGGACGGTCCAACGGCCAACGAATTCCTGTTTCAAGTTCAATTTGCAATTGGCGCGCACGGCGCGCATCCATTCTAGGTGCGAGAGGTGAATATGAAATTCAAAGTATTTCTGAACATTTTGGCAATTGCCGGAGTGATTTTCGCGTGCAACGTCAACGCGCAGGCTCAGAGCAAGCTGAAAGTCGTGGCAACGACGGAGGACCTTGCGTCGATTGCGGCCGAAGTGGGCGGCGATCATATCGCCATTGATTCGATCGCCAAAGGATATCAGGACCCGCATTTTGTCGAAGCCAAGCCCAGCTTCATTCTCAAGCTGAAAGATGCCGATCTCCTGATTCTGGTTGGGCGCGAATTGGAAATCGGCTGGCTGCCGCCGCTGATTGCCCAAAGCCGAAACTCCAAAATCCAAGTGGCCGCAGACGGATACCTTGACGCCTCGTTGCAGGCACAGATTCTTGAAGTTCCCTCAGGCCAGGTCACACGGGCAGAAGGAGACGTTCATCCGCTGGGCAACCCCCACTATTGGATGGATCCCGAGAACGGCAAGATCATCGCCAAAGAAATCTTCGACCGATTCGTGAAGCTGCGGCCCAACGATCGTGCCTATTTTGAGCCGCGCTACAACGATTTTGTCAACCGTGTGAATGCCGCCGAAAAACGCTGGCTGGCGCTTATGGCCCCGTACAAAGGGACAAAGATTGTCACCTACCATCGTTCATTCCCAAACTTTGCGGCTCGCTTCGGACTCGATATCGTCGGATATGTCGAACCGAAACCGGGCATTCCTCCAACCCCACAACACACGCTGGACCTCATCAATCAAATGAAAAAAGACAACGTGAAGATTGTGATGGTCGAGCCGTACTTTGATCTGAAAACGCCGAACGCCATTGGCCGCGATTCCGGGGCCCAGGTCCTGGTGATGCCGCCATCGGTCGGCGGTACAAAGGATGTCCCCGACTACATCAAGTTGTTCGATAACGATCTGGCAATGCTGGTAGCGGCAATCCAGAAATCAGCAGGGAAGTAGGGAATCGGATGGATACAACAGTTCTTGAATTTCTGGCGGCGCCATTCGTCGCCAGTCTGATCCTTGCGGGGATTCACGCGTATCTCGGGGTCCACGTGGTCGAACGGGGAGTAATCTTTGTGGACCTGTCGCTGGCGCAGATTGCAGCCCTCGGCGCCACGATCGCATTGCTTTTGCCGGTCACCGGCGGCGACCCGCACTCGCGGTTCGCGTACTGGGTAAGCCTGGCATTTACATTTCTCGGCGCATTTGTGTTCTCCACAATTCGCAGCCGGCGGGCACGAATTCCTCAGGAAGCGATCATCGGCATATGTTACGCGGTGGCTTCGGCGGCTGCGATTCTGGCGATGAGCAAATCCACTTCGGAGAGTGAGCACCTGAAGGACATGCTGGTCGGCAACATTCTGGCGGTCTCCTGGCCTGAAGTCGGCAAGACGGCAGCGCTTTACGGAGTGATTGGATTGTTCCATTACATCTTCCGGCGAAAGTTCCTGGCGATTTCCATGGATGCCCAAAAGGCCGAAGCGCAGGGTGTATCCGTGAAATTCTGGGATTTTCTGTTTTATGCGTCGTTTGGATTTGTCGTGACCTCGTCGGTTTCCATTGCGGGAGTGCTGCTGGTGTTTTGCTACCTGATTGTTCCATCGGTTGCCGCAATGCTGTATGCCGACACTGTAGGTCGGCGGCTGGCCATCGGCTGGACGATGGGAACCATCGTGTCCGCGCTTGGGGTTTTTCTGTCATTGAAATTGGATCTTCCAACTGGAGCAACGATCGTCTGCACGTTCGGGACGGTGCTGATTCTGATGGCAGCGGTCCGCCCTCTGATCCAGCGTACCGCGTGAAAGGTAGTCGCGTTCCCAGCCGCGCTGACGGCGGCAGTTTGCTGGAAGCACTGTTGAGGTCGTACCTAAAGGTCACCCTCCAGCTCACTTAATTGTTTTGCCGCGATCCATTGGTATCCAAAAGGATCCTTGAGCACGGCCATGCGGAGGCCAACGGGCTGGTCAGCGGGCGGCGCTATTGAGATGGCGCCCGCAGCCACGGCGCGATCGTACGCGGCATCGACGTCATCTACGAGCATATAGAGGCTGCTTTTTAGTTGCGATTCACGTTGGCCCATCTCGAGAACCGCGTCTCCGATGCGAACCGCGGCATAAACCACCCGGCCGGAATGCTCGTGGAGGGCTAGTTGTACCGCCCCCATGGCCCTCTCAAGGAACTCAATGTACTTTCGCACATTGACGTGATGCACGAAGGGTGTAACGGTCCAGACACTTTCGAGGGCCGGAGCAGGTCCAAGATGTGTCGCGATGTACCAGTGGTTGCCCGCGGGGTCTTGCACAAATCCTGCCCGTTCTCCGTAGGTCGTGTCCCGGGGTTCCCCCATGGATGTGGCGCCGGCGTCCAGCGAGCGTTGGTATACAGCGTCGCAATCCTTCACGTACACATGAAGCGTGGTAAGACTTTCCCTGCCGCGCGCAGACTCGTCTGCCATGACGATGAGGCCGGTGTCTCCGATTTTCACCGTGGCCACAAACCCACCCCCAGGCCGATGAGGATGCCGGTTTACTTCTTCGGCATGAAAGGTATGTTTCATGAACTCGATCAGCCCGTCGCCGTCCGGAACGTAGATGAAGGGTGTGACGGTGTGGATCGCGGCGGATGCGATCGTGCTTGATGTCGGCATTGATGCTGTCCTTTGTAATTCTGTGCCGAGCCGCGCCTTGAAGCCTTCTTCCGGCAGGTCTCGCAGCCCACGGGCGATTTCTATCAGCGGCGAGAGTTCGGAATCGGCTGGTGGCGTCTGCGCGCCAGCCAGCAGTGCGTCGATGGCTCGGTCGAGTTGTTCGATGAGTGCGCGATCAGGCATGTGCGCCCTCCATTTGAGTCCGCAAGTTCTCGATGGCACGGAGCTGAAGCTGCTTCACCGCTCCCTCGCTCCGCCCGAGTTCCCGGGCAATTTCCCGGATGCTTTTCTCTTCCACGAAGCGCATGTGAATCACGCGGAATTGAGCCTCCGGAAGCCGGTCTACCAACTGGAACAGCATGGCGCTGCGTTCGATTTCCTGCGCTGCGGCTGAGTCTGAATCCGGAGCCGGATTGCCGGATTCGCGGCCCGCACGCTTCCAGTGATCAGCCACGACGCGGGAGGCAATTCCCAACAGCCACGTGGCAAACGGCAGTCCTCGCCACTCAAACTTCTGGATTCCAGCCAGGGCTTCACGGAAAACGTCCGCCGTGAGGTCCTCCGTCTGGTGGCGATTGCCGACGCGCCGGGCGACATATGCGAAGACTCGGTAAAAATTCTGCTCGTATAAATCGGCGAAGCGAGAGGGGTCTCGTTGCGCAGCCTCGACTAGCAGCCTCTCGTTATGCTCCTGATTCATCAATGCCGCCCACAATACCTCAGAGCCGTTCTCGTTAGTGTAATCCGTTGCGGGAGGCAAAAAGTTACGGTCGCGAGGAACGTTTCTTTCCAATCTACGGCTTGCCGGTAGTACGGACAGGCGCTACGGTCGGAGCCTGAACATTATGCGAGCATGTGTTAAATTCCGTCTTTACCGATGGCACGGAAGGGAGCGCGATGAGAAACACGTTACTCGTTGCGGTGCTTATTTCTGTTTCAATTGTTGCGCCGCTGTTCGCACACCATAGCTTCGATGCTCAGTACGATTCCTTGAATCCAATAACGCTGACTGGGGAAATCACTGGCGGTGATTGGATCAACCCTCATTCTTCCCTTTGGATTGCCGTGACGGATAGTAACGGCAAGATCCAGAACTGGCACGTGGAAGGCGGTCCCCCAAACTTCCTAAGGCAGGCGGGATGGACCCAGGAAATGCTTTCCAAGATGATCAAGTCCCACGATACCGTCATAGCCTCCGGGTTCCAAAGCAAGTCGGCGCCTCCGCTGGAATCTGACATTGGCAAGCCTTTCAGTCTTACCGGAACAGTTGCACAGTTAGATTTTGTGAATCCGTTCAGCTTTCTGTATGTCGATGCAAATGAGGTGGTCCCCAAAATTCGGACCAGTGAATAAGGTGTAAAATCGCGAGCTTCGAAACGGAGCATCATGAAATCGAAGCAGCGGCGGAATT
>JBGPBY010000354.1:0-7773 GCA_041481485.1 Terriglobia bacterium | reverse complement strand
GCATTTTGCATTAGAGCGGACAGATTGAGCAGATTCGCATTCAACCTACCCTGCGCCTTACAGAATTGTAGAGGGGCGTTGAACAAGAGGTGAGGGTGGTGTATATATCTGTATGTACGGGCTGTGACGTATCTTCAGTCGCAGCAACCCCATCCTAAAGACAGTAGGGAATCGTGCCTAAGCGGCGAAGCGTTCATTTCGGAGTTTACAATGTCCGGCTCCTGAGTGCCCTCGATAAACTCCTGCGGGACAAACCAAGATTTATGGGAGAACTGTCGACTTCGATCAATGACGCGCTTCTGGCGGTCAATCTGAATACTGTTGAGCTTGTGAAGCTTCAGTCCAGACAGAAACAAACTGGGAGAGAAACGCAAGTCGTCATCTTGAATCGACTTCGGAAGCGCATTCATCAAGTCGCCAAGAAGCGGAATTGTTCGATGAATCAGCTCGTGAATAGCGCTCTGCTGGCTTTTTACTCAAAGGGCGGAGAAACCAAACTCAAAAAATCGACCCAGGGCCGCGGATCGTCTTTGCGTTCATACGACACAATGTCGGATTCCGAACGTCGGGAGCTTCATCAGATGCTTGCGGAGCTTTCGACAATGCAATCCGTTCCTTTCGAGGCGGAAGAGCCGAACGGATCATATTACGAGTACGATCGGAACCTGAAATCGACGGTGAAGGTGACGCCTGACGGAGAGCGAACCCCTGTTGAGAAATTAGAGACAAGCTTTGAGCCCACACGCGGGAAGGCTCCGCGCAAAACTGCACGCGAGGAAATCACAACCTGAGCCAACAAAAGCCAGCGCTGTTCATAATCGCGGGACCGGTGGGCGCCGGTAAGACAACTTTCTATGAAGGCTACTTGAAAGAGGCATTCCCCACACTTGTTCCCGCTCTGAGACACCAGCAACAGCCATTTCTTGAGGAGCGGCGTTCTTTTGCCGTCGAAGACATTCGTGTGGACACACAACTGCTCGACCAGGCAAAGGCAGCAGGGTATTCAACGAAGGTTCTCTTTATTTCTACGGAAGATGCGAATCTGAATGTGGGCCGGGTATTGGTGCGCATGAGTCGAGGTGGACAAGCTGTTCCCGTGTCCAGCGTGATTGACTCCTACCGGGAGTCCACGAAGAATCTTTCCGAAGTCCCGAAACATGCCGATGAATTGCTCGTGTACGACAACACAGCTCATCGCCGCGGCTTCCGCGTAGTGGCGCACTTCATCGGCGGCAAATTGAGTAAGACCGCGCAGGCGATACCGGACTGGGCGGCCAAAGTGTTTAGCAAGGAACTGCACGCGGGAAAACAACACGAGAAGCCCACGCGTGGACGCTAACTTTTTTCAGTGTGTGCTCTGTGCCCCAACTCACTCTTTCCCTGCTCGGGACCAGGCACCGGCCTGTAACAAGCTAGGATGGTTGGGGAAGCACCGACGATCATGCAAAATCACGCCGTAGAGTTGAGGTGCGATCATTGAGCTGATTCTGGAGTGCGTTCAGTGAGGGTTGAACCCTTTAGTGGTGGATAAAATACTCGGAGTATGTATATACTTTCCGAGAGGTTTATCCATCATGGCGAATGCTTCAAAGGCCGTGGATTCAGCACGCAAGGTTTTCAGCAAGCGCGGAGGCATGCTCCGCACGGTGGACGCGCTACGGTTGGGCATCCATCCTCGTACGCTTTACAAACTGCGTGACCGGGGGGAGCTTGAACGTGTTGGCCGGGGACTCTACCGCCTCTCCAGTGCACCACATCTGACGAATCCAGACTGGGTCACCGTGGCGATTCGTGCCCCACATGCAGTCGTGTGCCTGATATCCGCGCTGGCTCACCATGGTATGACAACACAGGTCCCCCACACCATTGATCTTGCCATACCGAGCCACGGACAGATACCGAAGGTGGATGCTCTTCCCATCCGAGTGTTCTGGTATTCCGAGCCGACGTTCAGCGCAGGAGTTGAGCTAGTTCGAATCGACGAGGTTTCCATCCGAATCTATTCAGCTGCAAAGACGGTAGCCGACTGTTTCAAGTATCGCAACAAGATTGGTCTGGATATCGCTGTTGAAGCTCTGCGGCGATTTCGGGAACTGAAGAAAAAGCCAGACTTCCGGGAACTCGTGCGCTATGCGCGCATTTGCCGTGTGGAGAGGATCATCCGCCCGTATCTCGAGGCTACCCTGTGAGCAAAAGAGATCTCGGGGCATCGGTGCGCCAGCGGTTGCTGAATCAAGCGCACGAACAGGGGAAGCCTTTTCAGGAACTTCTCCAATACTTTGTCATGGAACGATTCCTGTACCGACTGTCGAAATCACAGTTCCGTGACTCGTTCATTCTGAAGGGTGCTCTATTGCTGACTGCCTGGAGGGCGCCACAGTCGAGGCCGACGATGGACATTGATCTAATGGGTCGGACCGACAACGATCTTGAACACATACGGTCAATTGTTGAGGAGATATGTGGTCTTGCGGTAGAACAGGATGGGGTAGAGTTCAGGAAAGAGACCATTGAAATCCAGAGAATCAAAGAAGATGCACAGTACGAAGGGGCGCGGGTTCGCCTAACTGCAATGGTGTCGAAGGCTAGGCTAGTCGTACAAGTCGACATCGGATTTGGTGACTCGATCGTCCCTCGCCCGGCTGAGATTGAATATCCAGTTCTACTTGAATTTCCTGTCCCAAAATTGCTTGCGTATCCCAGAGAGACTGTTGTTGCAGAAAAACTGGAAGCGATCACTGTTCTGGGAGTTCTGAACAGCCGTATGAAGGACTATTTCGATCTGATGTTGCTGTCACAGCTATACGAGTTCGATGGTGCCGTTCTTCATCGAGCAGTGAGAGCTACATTCAAACGACGTTCCACGGAAGTCGAGCCTCTGCCCATTGGCCTTTCGGACGACTTCGCGTTGGTACCGGGAAAGGCTGCGCAGTGGAAAGCATTTCTTCGCAGGAGCAGATTCGAAGCAGACTATGCAAATCTAGATGGCGTCATAAGAATAGTGCGGGGTTTTGCTGGACCCGTATTAACAGCAGCTGTAACCGAGGACGGATTTCGGTCTCTCTGGAGACCCGGTGGGCCGTGGGTAACCTAGGACGCGACGTGGGTCTGGGGTCGACAACCCGCCCCCGATAGAAGCAGGCTGAAGATTCAGGGAAGGGTTGTGGGTCGAAAGCACAATGCCCTAGCTGGGTCTTTCTGGTGGAGCGCCTGCCAAGCAGGTGTGCTATTTGCAATCTCTTGTAAACAATTATTCTCAGTACGTGAGTACGCGGCCGATCGAACTCAGATTTAATGCGTAACAACCGTTCTGCTCGGGGCGGTTTGGAAAACCTCGACCTTGTCAGATCTTGCGCGACTGCACCTACAACGGTCTAGGGAACCGTCGGACTTTTGACTGTATCGGTATGTAAAACCGTTGAACTCTTTTCCGCAACGGTTGTTTGAACCGTTGTTGCGCTCTCTAAAGTGCGGTAGAGCTCCCCAGTTGAAAGGCGAGTTTCGCCCTCACAGCTGACCGGACGTGCGCAATGAGCGAAACAACGCCGCACTGCACAAAGCGGAGATCGCTGTCCCAAGCCACAACGCCGCTGAGATGGAGTAACGTATGATGACCGCACCCAACGCCGCACCCAAAAACATTGCAACGACCGACGCAACCCTTCTAGCCAATCTCAGGTTGTTGCCATTCGCGAGCGAAGAGTCCGCGCCGATGCCCGTGAGCGTTAGTGTTAGGACCGTTGTCGTCAGATCGGGTATTGCGAGCATGCGGACAGCGGCATTCCGTGTGCCCATCGCGAGCGCCGTCAGGGCGATCAGAGCAAACGGGTGAAACGAATGTTCCAGCAAGTCGCGTCTGTATCCGATGGCGCACAACGACGCAGCAAAGAGAAAGACGTCTTCCAGCAAGAACGCTTGTACCGCGAATCGAATCTGTGAGTCGGCGCCGGCTCGAGCCATGATCCGTCCGCCGAGTATCGCCCCGACCAGAAACGACAAGAGCGCCGTTAAGGAGTACGCGATGGACAGTCCGGGTACGCGCGCTGTCGCAAACGCCAGAATCACGATATTCCCTGTCATGTTCGCCGTGAAAACGCGCCCGAGCGAAAGAAAACTGACAGCGTCCACTAGGCCGGTGACCGCCGTCATTCCGAGCAGGACGTAAGGTATAACCTTTTCAGTGGTCGGACTGTTTGCCATGCTAAATTAGCCGACCGAGTACATTGCTATTGCTCATTGCCGGCACTCCTTTCAAAAACATGCCATTTGCGTGGGCCGCCTTCTTCGGATGGCCGATTTCCTGCAGCACCTGGGCTGCTGGCGCGAGTCCTGCAAGCAGCGCGCGGGATGGAGTAGGACTCATGCTCACTAGCAGATCAGGACTCGGGCAGGCGTCGAGCCGCCACCGAATTCTCCGCAGCTGCTCTGTCTAAGCGGAGGCTTTCTGGCTACGTTGGAAGAACGCGAGTAGATCGTCGTTGATCTCGTCGGGATTCGTCGTGCACATCCCGTGCGGAAGACCCGGATAGACCTTCAGGGTGGAGTTTTTCACCAGCTTGGCGGACAGAAGTGCCGAGTCCGCAATGGGGACGATTTGATCGTCGTCACCGTGGAGAATCAGCGCGGGCACGTCGATCTTCGTCAGGTCTTCGGTAAAATCTGTCTCCGAGAAAGCCTTTATGCAATCGTACTGGGCCTTGACTCCGCCCATCATTCCTTGCAGCCACCAGTGCTCGCGAATACCTTCCGAAACCTTGGCGCCGGGGCGGTTGTAGCCGTAAAACGGAAGGGTGATGTCTTTGTAGAACTGTGGCCTGTTGTTTGCCACTCCTGCTCGGATGCTGTCAAACACCTCGATTGGCAGGCCCCCTGGATTAGAGGCTGTTTTCAGCATGATCGGTGGAACCGCTCCAATCAACGCGGCCTTGGCAACACGCTTCGAGCCATGCCGACCGATGTAACGCGCTACTTCTCCACCTCCTGTCGAATGTCCGACATGGATGGCATCTCGGAGATCGAGCTTCTCGGTCAGCTGCGCAAGATCATCCGCATACGTGTCCATGTCATTGCCGTCCCACGTCTGCGTGGAGCGTCCATGCCCGCGCCGGTCGTGCGCGATAACGCGATAGCCGTGCTGGCCGAAGAACAACATCTGGGCGTCCCAGTCATCCGAACTGAGAGGCCAGCCGTGGCTGAAGACTATCGGCTGTCCCTTTCCCCAGTCCTTGTAGAAGATTGTCGTGCCATCTTTGGTCGTGATTGTTGCCATGGAATGCTCCCCTTTGTGTGGTTTTGAAATCCTGGAGTTTCCCGATTCGCCGTCGTGCGTGAACGCATCTATCGGCAGTGCAGCAGCGGCTAGAACAGCGGTACTGCCTGCAAGCAGCTGACGTCGAGTTGGTTCCGCCATTGAACCTTTTCAGTCCTTTCCTCGTCTTGCTTGTTTCTTAAAACTTGTATCCCGTCCATAGAGCCCAGTAATTCAGGTTGCGGCCTGGCTGACTTTCTCTGACGAACTTGCCAGCATAGAAAATTCCGTAGTCGGCTTGAAACCACAGATGGCGATTCGCCTGCCAGCGCACTTCCGTGCCTGGACGGTGTCCGACGAAACGTGCGTCGCTCTTTCCTGCAGGAATAATCAGAAATCCGGGGACGGAATACACCCCGTCTCGCAAACTCTGCCGCCACTGGAAGATCCAATCGACGGAGACAGTCACACCTTGCGGCAGCGTTGCTTCAACGCGCGGGTGTGCGTCGATGAAGTTGATAGGCCCGGGGCCCGCCGTGGCGAGAACGCCAAAATAATTGCCTTTGGGGAAGAGGGGATTGAATGTGCCGAGGGTGTTCGTCCTCGGATCGTCTCCGCTTGAAATGTCCGCCTTCGCGCTGAAGCGTGGTTTGAGCGGGATGTTCGGAAAGCGGTAACCGGTTTCCGATGCCATGGTCCACGCACTTATGTTTGCGGAGCCGAAGGTTCCAAACTGCCAAAGCGCTTCATAGTCGAAATCCCAGCCGGGCTTGCTCTCGGCTGGCGGACGAGAAAGACGCGCACCGATACTGTGTCGCACTTCGTGGCCAACGCCTCGGTTGAATACAGCTTCCTTTCGATCAAGGCCGAGGTAGTAACTGTCCAGCGTGACCGTCTTCGTCAAAGAGTGAACGCCGTACACGCCCCAGAAACCAACAGCGTGGTTGGGTGCATTGTTAAAAAATCCTGGTTTATCCAGGTCTGGGCGCACGGCGAAGCCGTCAATCTGCCAAGAACCGACGCCGGCTTTTATCTTGAACCCATCAAAGCTCAATCGCACATTGGGACCTTCGCGAACATCGATCAGTCGTCCGGAGCCATACTCCAACTGATGTCTCCCGGCTCTGACCTTGATCCAGTTGCATTCGTCCCCAGTTCCGACTTCCAGAAACGCCGTCTGGAAGTCGAGTTTCTTTTCGTCGATCGGTCTCGGACCACCGATGCGGTAGGAATTCAAACCGCTTTTGAATTCGACAAATGAGCGAACGTGCTTGCCGTAGTGAACGTCGAAATGGAGCATGTACCGTTCGTTGAAATAGGCGTTCATGAAGGGCTGTTGGCCCCAATTGTCGTTTCCAATCTGTTCCCAGACCTCGCGAGCTTCGCCGCCTATGGATAGAAACCAGTCATCCCGATCAGACCGCAGACGAATGTATTTGATGGGATCCCACAACTCCTGCCGCTGGGCGGGATCCGCGAGAAACCTCCAGTCGTCCTCCTCGCGAAGCAGGTGATAGATCCGGGCCGGCGTTGGGGATTCAGCGGCGGGAACGGATTGTCCTCGCGCGAGTGGTGGCATCGCAAGGCACACCATCAGTAAGATCATCGGCGTTTGCACGTATCTCTTCGTTCTTAGTTCCGCGTGCGGCATTGCGCTTCGCGGATCATGGTCAAAGTCGTTGGCACTTCCTATTTTTTTGCGAGCGAGTGGATTTCCGCGATGTAGCCTCCGGGGAACTGCACAACAGCAGCCTCTCGCTCGTCGGTCTTATATAAGGGCACAAGCACGTCGACACCGCTCGCTTTTGCCTTGGTGAGCGTGTCCGTCAGATTCGTCACTTCGTATCCGGTCATTTCCCGGCCGTACGGATACGGAAGTTGACCGTCGGAAACCAGGGCAGCTAGCTTCCCGAATTTCGATTCGATTCTTACCCGCCGATAGATTTCCGTGGGCTTTCCGATTTCGACGCCCGGTGCGCGCGATTCGTCTGAAACAATATTCCCGTGGGAAAACGCGAGAAAGCTGGACACAAACGCATCGGCTCTGTCCGGCGAGACGTAGACGCGATTCTCCGGAATCGTTTGGAGCGCGGCATAGGATGGCGCGGTGGTGTGCCAGTACAGTTGTGTGTTCACGCCACCCGGCCATTGAATGATTGCGTCGCGACCAATCGGATCATTGAAGGGAGCGACCAACACATTCGCGCCCGTGGCTTTGGCAGCGCGGATCGCCTCGTCCACATCGGTCACGAGATAGCCTGTGCGCTCAAGCCCAAATGGGTAGGGAATCGGCGTCTTGAATCCGAATACGGATATTGTGCCTACAGGAGTCATAACCAGCTGCGACATGGTGCTGCTGGGCGTCGGAGTTACCGTGAAAACGCCTTGCTTAGTGGTTGTGCCACCGAATGTGGCAATCAGGCTCGCGACAAATCGGTCAAAGTCCCGTGGAGCAACATAGACATGCGTCGTGTCGTACTGGGGGCCGACAGCTACGCCCGCCGGTGTGCCTGTCGGAAGAGTTT
>JBGPBY010000353.1:0-7813 GCA_041481485.1 Terriglobia bacterium | reverse complement strand
CTCGGCTATCGCCTCGCGAATCTCGGCTGGCATCGTGACCGGCTCGAAACGCGTTCGATCGACGCAGACAGCAGTGACATAACCTTCAGAAAGCTTTTGCGATCTGCTGTCGTCCAATATTTCAAAATCGTAACGAACTGCCTTGTCTCCCGGAAATGCCGGGGTCAATCGCACTCGAATTGCGGCACCGTTGCGAATGGGAATCATGAACTTCGCATAAACTTCGACGCGAGGAATCGATATCCGATGCTTGCCGAAAAGATCGTCCCGGATAATCCGCGATGCGCGGTACAGTTCCTCCTCGGCCTGAGCGACGAACTTGAAATAATTCGGAAAGAAAACAATCCCGGCGGCATCCGCATCACCCCAATATGTCTGCAGCCGCACCTCGAACATAGCGCGCGATTCTAGCATTCGCTAGTGTGGTGTGTCTCAATTAGACTGCTTCGATGCACTTTTCATCGCTGGCAGAAAGTCTCGCTGCCGCAAAAAATCCACTGTACCGGCTTCATGAAGAATTGCTGTCCCAGGGTCGGGATGTAGTCGACCTGGTTCGGGGAAACGTCAACGAACACGGAATTGTGTTTCCCGCCGAAATTTTGAGCGACATCCTTCGAGAATCCGCCGTGGATGCACGCATCTATCGTCCGGATTCATTCGGCCAGCCTCTGGCCCGAGCGGCGGTCGCCACGTATTACAAAGATCAATTGCGGCCGGATCAGATCCTGCTTACGCCGGGAACAAGCGTGTCGTACTGGTACTGCTTCAAGCTGCTGTGCGAATCCGGCGATGAGGTGCTGACTCCGCAGCCTTCATACCCGTTGTTCGATTACATCGCAAAGTTATGCGGTGTCCGCCTGGGCACCTATCGGCTTCGTGAAGACCGGAATTGGAGCATCGATCTGGATCAACTTGAAAACCGGATCACGACAAGAACTCGAGCCATAGTTATAATTTCGCCGCACAATCCGACGGGCATGGTCATGACGGAAACAGAGCTTCTCAGACTCGCAGAAATTGCGCTGCGCCACAACCTGCCCATTATTTCCGACGAAGTTTTCAATGAATTCGTCTTCCAGGTGGAATCTCTCCCCAGACCACTGTCCACGCCGGCACCTCTGGTGTTCACGCTGAATGGCATCTCCAAAATGTTCGCGCTGCCTGGCATGAAGATCGGGTGGATCGGCGTTAGCGGCGAGGACAGCCTGGTCCGAAAGAGTCTGTCAGCTCTGGAACTGATTTCCGATACGTTTCTGCCTGTAAACGAAGTTGCGCAAGCTGCGGTTCCCCGGATTTTTGAACGCGGAGTGGATTTCCAGTCTAGCTATCGCAATTGGGTGAAACGCTGCCGTGATGTCGCAGTTGGTGCCCTTTCCGGCTGCGAATTCCTTCAGCCGCAAGGCGGTTTTTATGTGACGCTGCCGATTCTTCGCGATGAAGAAGAGGCCGCGGCCCGGCTTCTGCAGGAGCGCAATATTCTCGTGCATCCAGGGTACTTTTACGATATTCAACCGGATCACCTGGTAATGACGTTTATCCATGAACCCGATGTGCTGAAATCGGCGTTTCAGCAGATTGCAGAGATGGGTGAGTAGAATTCCGATGCGGCACACCGTACAATGCGGTCAATCTAAATTGCGTTACGCTGCCATTGTTCTCATTATTCTTTGCGGCTTCGCTGGAGTCTTCGGCACTCGAGTACTGTTGTCCGAAGATCCGCCATACACCATCAGCGTGAATGTTCCGCGCGTCTCCGTGGATTTCACAGTCTTCGATTCAACAGGCAAGCCCGTTACCGATCTCAATCGATACGACTTCGATATCTTCGACAATGGCGAGCGTCGAGCGATGCAGAGTTTTACCTCGATAAGAAATCCGTACACCATTGTTCTACTTCTCGATTGCAGCGAAAGCACACGGGACCGCATGACGCTTCTGGCTTCCACACTGGCACGTTTCGTCGATCAGCTCGGACCGAACGATCGGGTTACTATCGCCATCTTTGGAACGGAAATCGAAGTATTGATGGATTGGGACGGCACGAGTCAACCCCTGAGCACCTGGGATAATCCGATGTGCCACGGAACCAATTTCTACAATGCGCTGGACTGGGCACAAAATAAACTGCGCGGAGCTTCCGGCCGCCGTGGCGTGGTTGTTTTCAGTGACGGAAGAGAATCGAATATTGAACGGAAGCAGGTCAACGCAGACGGAGTCAAGGTTCGCCGCATCGTGTCACCCGAGGAAGATAGTGAGTTTCAGAAGGTCCTCAAAGGCGCCCGGGATCTCGGTGCTCCTTTCTACTTTGTCGCTGTCGACACCGATCTCAATCCCGGCGCCGAGTATGGCGGCCCCGTGGAAGACCTGCAACAGATCCGTGCCCGCCTGAACCGAATGGCCGACGCCACCGCCGGAAGCGTGGTGTATCCAAACCAATCCAGAGAAGTCGTTGATTTTTTTCTTCAGATCAGCCGAGATCTGGCGATTTCGTACAGCACAAGCTTCACTCCGATCCCATTCAAGGACGGGAAAATCCATAAGATTGAAATTCGGCCGCGCGGCGAAGAAGGCTACCGCGTTCGGCAGTCACGCAACGCTTACATTGTAAATTGATCTGCTTCGATTAGCGTGCCAGCGGACTCTGAAGCTTTCTCATGACATGAGATCGGGTGCTCAAAACGTCCTTGCGGAAGGGATTACCCGGGTTCTCGAGCAGAAACATGTCTGCATTATCCAGCGCTTCCTGCCACATCTCCTGCATGACGAATACATTGATCAATGTGATTCGCGCAGGAAACAACGCGGGGTCCAGTTCCAGAGCATGCTTCAATTCGATTTCGGCCGTGGGGTACGACTCCGAACGGAAATCAACAGCCCCGAGATGATAAAACGCCGAGGCCGATTTTGGATCAAGCGTCGAGGCCTCCGACAGTGCCTCTCTGGCTTGCACGAGCTTGGACTGGATCGCTTCGCGAGCGGCTCCGGAATGGATCCGAAGCTCGGCGTCTTCAAGGTACATGCGTCCCAGTGCGAGGAACGGGCGGGCCGAGTCGCCTTTCAAGTCGATAGCTGCACGGAATTGCTTTTCCGCGTCGTCTCTTCGCGAAAGATCCTGATAAACAAGCCCCAGATTGACGCGAGCATCTGAAAAGTCCGGAACTTCGCGCACGACGTTCTCCAGGTGAGTTACTGCAAGCTCGGGATGCTTCCGGCTGATTTCCTCGAGCCCCTTCCCATATTCCTCGACGAGTGAGTTAGTGTATTCGGTTTCCTTATAGGTAATCGCATCACCCACGGAATCCGGAATGAGAAGAATGTTCAGGCTAATGAATGCGGCGCGACCCCCGCCAATTCTTTCCGGATCTCCGGATTGAATAGGAGTCCGGGATTCTCGAAATCCCGGCTGGCGAATCAGGATGTCAAAATTTCCGGTCTCTACGTTTCTGAACATGTATTCGCCATAAGCCCCGGAACTGGCGTGTGCAATTACTCCCTCTCCGTCCCGCATCGTGAGAAATACTTCGAAACTGTCGATATGACCCTTCGTTGGCGCAATGATGTACCCATGAATCGCATGGTCCTGAGCCCAGGCAAACGTGCTCAGCAGCAGGATCGATGCAAGTGACACGAAGAGATTTTTCAGCATGAATGACTCCAAGTGTGAATCCAACACCAAAGCGCCGTCAACCAGAAGTGCATTGCCGGATTTCAGCAGCATGGCGGACCGCGTCACCCCGTTTGCAAATGGCAGATTGCGGTGTGAAGGAATGCGATCAAGAAATCCCTCTCCCAACGGGAGAGGGGGCCGCGCAGCGGCCGATGAGGGGTACCGCACGTAACAATATTTACTTGCGGTACCCCTCACCCGGCGTTCGGCCGCCCTCTCCCGTTGGGAGAGGGATTTCTTGATCGCATTCCTTCAATGGGGGCGACACCCCGCTGGCCGTTAATTCCTTCCTGCGAAATACTTTGTTTCCCCGATTCTTTCCGAAGTCTCCCTTTTATAGAGTGTCAAACAGGTCCCGAGTTTGTTCCAGCGGCGTCAGGCCCATGGAGGTTCCTGCGCAGTCTTTCAGGTCCTTCAAAAGAAAGGAAACAAACATGGTTACTAATATTCTCGAAAGTTTCTCGAAAAACTGGTGGGAAATCCTTCTACGGGGAATTCTCGCAATTCTGTTCGGACTGATGGCGTTCGCGATGCCTGGACTGAGCCTGGTAGCACTAGCCCTGCTGTATGGCCTTTACGCCCTGACGGATGGGGTGGTTTCCCTGATGTTCGGAGCCCGCTCCGGAACAGGATGGCTCGTACTGACCGGACTGCTTGGAATTGGCATCGGAATCTACACGATGTTCAGGCCGGTGGGCGTGGCTTTTGCACTGATCTATCTGATCGGGGTCTGGGCAATGATTCGCGGTGTTGGCGAAATCGTTACTGCGATCCGGTTGCGTGAACGAATCAGCAACGAGTGGACATTGATTCTTCACGGAATCGTTTCGGTCGGGTTCGGCGTGTTTCTATTTGCCAGGCCGGGTGCAGGTGCTCTGGCGCTGACCTGGATTATTGGAACCTACGCACTGATTTCCGGAATGCTGCTGATTCGGCTCGCGCTGCGGGTTCGCCGCATTCCGGAAGATATTCAGAGATTCGCGAACGCCGCCTGAATCGGCGAAATCATTCATGCGGCTCCCCGCAGTATTTCGCGCCGCGCATGCACGACGAGCATGGCAACCGCACAACTTGCAATGCGCGCACGAACGCTGTCGGTACGGCTCGTGAGGATGATCGGCACACGGGCGCCCAGCGCCAGTCCGGCGCTGTCGGCGCCGCCGTAAAAGGTGAGTTGTTTGGCGAGCATGTTTCCGGACTCGAGATCCGGGACGAGCATGATGTCCGGATCGCCGGCAACGGCGGAGTAGATTCCCTTCGTTTCCGCGGCTTGTTTGCTGATCGCGTTGTCGAAGGCCAGCGGCCCATCGAGAATTCCTCCGCGAATCTGGCGACGGTCCGCCATCTTGCACAACGCAGCAGCGTCAACGGTCGCGGGCACTTTCGATGATACCGCGTCCATCGCCGCAAGAATCGCAACCTTTGGGGTCCTCAAACCCAGAGATTCTGCGAGATCGATGGCGTTTTGGCATATGTCTTTCTTGTCTTCGAGACTCGGCGAGATATTGATTGCCGCATCCGTCACGATCAGAATCTTGTGGTACGTGGGAATATCCATGATGAACACATGACTGATTCGGCCGGCGGTCCTCAGACCGGTTTTTCTGGCGACAACTGCGGTTAACAGCTCACCCGTGTGCAGGCTGCCTTTCATCAGAAGTTCCGCGCGCCCATCGCGGACCAGTTCCACCGCCTTTTCGGCGGAAGCGCGGCTATGGGGCGCATCGACAATCGGGATTTCGTTCAAATCGATTTTCGCAGACCGGGCGACCCCTTTGATCTTTCCTGCCGGGCCAACCAGAATTGGCGAAATCAATCCCTTTTGAGCTGCTTCCAGGACGACTTCCAGCACTGATTTCTCGCAAGGATGAGCAACCACAGCCGTAACCGGCTTCAGGCCGGCGCATTTCCGCACAAGACTCTCATACTTTCCATTGACCGATTTCATGCCGCCTCCTTCTCTCGATGCGGCACACGATCGGCATGCCTGGTTTCCTTCAGGCCGAAACTCAGCACAATGGCCAGAACCACGGCAAACAGAGGCACAACAGAGGCCCTTCGACCATGCTGGATTGGCATGGCCGCGGTTTCGGAAACGATTCGCATGACCAGTCCCAATACCGGGACTGCGACGGCAACGAAAGTAATGTTCAAGGAGTTCATCGCGCCAGTGGCGGTGCCCGTCCACTCGGGTGGGTTCGCTTCCCTGATGACCGAATAGGTGAGCATGGAGGCGCCGGACGCCATTCCGGCTATCAAAGCCAATAAGTCAGCAGGAAATACGTCAGCGCGGCCATATAGAATCCACGCCAGACAGATTAGGAGTACACACGATCCGATCATGATCAATGGCTTTCTCCTTCCAATGTAGTCCGAAAGAATTCCCCACAGTGGACATCCGAGAATCCAGCCCAGAGGAAATGCCGACGAGTGAATGATGGCGTCTCCATATTCGAATCCGCGCAATTCCTGAAGAAGAGGAGTCCCCCAGATTATGTCGAGCGTTGTCGTTGGGATGAACAGAAGACTTGCGATAAGACCGCACAGAATAGTCTGCGGATTCCTGAGAACGATGCCGAGACCGATGGCTGGCCTTTTACTTTGGTTGTGGGGGTGCACCATCGGCTTCTTCACCGGAAGAAAAACAAAAAGAGTCACAGCAATAAATAATCCCGCCAGACCCATACCCATCCAGAATCTGTTCCAGGGCAATCCCTGCGCAGTCATGGTTCCGGCAACAGCCTGCCCAGACCATCCTCCGGCCATTCCGAACATCTGAGTGACCCCGATGAATGTTGCGGTTCGCGATTGCGGGAAAAGTGTCGAGACAATGTAGATCGCTCCGACCAGTGCAACGACTCCTCCCGCACCCTGAAGGAAGAGGCCAAAACCGGAGGCTCCCAGGTTGCCGGAACCAAACAGAAGCGCTCCTGTTCCAGCCATCACAGCGCCGATGGAAATAATTCCTCTGGCGCCGAAGCGATCCATACCTGCGCCGGCAACCAGGCTGAAAAGGCAAAAACCAAAGTAGAAAATGCCAGCGAGAAGAACCGTACCAGCAGAGGTGAGCTGGTACGTTTCCAAAAGTTGCGGACGCATGATTTCCGCCGCCAGGCGAAGTGCATACTGATAGCCGTAATAGCCTGCCGCCAGCAGCCACACGAACCATGCGGTCCATGTGACGCCCACGAGAACTTTCTTCATTGCGATGTCTCAACACGGGGCGCGGCTGTAGGGGCGGTCTATTACCGCCCACAATCCGTCGCAAAATAGTCCCCCGGTTAGAGTGGCAATTGATCTTCCGTTCTTGGCGGCATCGATCCAGCCCGCATTTCTCAGAATTTTGGCGGGTCTAGCCCCTGGAAGATATTTCCAATATCCGACATTTCGGAGAAACTCCGAATCCCCGGAGCCCGGACCGATCCCATTACCGAACGGGATTCGGAGTTCGCTTCCGGACTACGACCCTGGCGGTAGCCGCAGCACTTCGATTTCCCTGCTCATCGACGACAACAAGGGAGAATGTGTGGATCCCTGGGGCAAGGTTGTTCTTTACTTCGATGGAACTCTCCGTCGTTGTCACCGGGATTCCGGTCTTGAATGTTTCGACCATAACTAATCGATCATCGTCCAGATGTAGTTCACGATCTTTCCGGGTGGAACATCAGAAGATTTCGACCCATCGAGCCGGAAATTCTGGCCGGGGTCGACCTGGCTGGGGGCGGCAGTAATCACCGCGGTGGGCTTTACAGTATCTTTGATGATGACACCGACGGTTGCAGGATCCGATTGATTGCCGGCCTCATCCACGACCACAAGTTGAAAATGATGAATTCCGGGCGCGATGGGTGCGGCGGGAGATACGGTTACCTCCACAGAGCTCTCGCTTGTCGTAACACGAGTACCAATTTGAAAATTCGCCATGTCCTCTCCTTGAATTGAGAATGTTCGGAGTGGTAACGGTAGGCGCGGTCTATCAAGTTGTAAAGGAATGCAATTCCGACTGTCGGGACAGGCGATCAAGAAATCCCTCTCCCAACGGGAGAGGGCGGCCGAAGGCCGGGTGAGGGGTACCGCACGTAAAAATTGTTACTTGCGGTACCCCTCACCGGCCGCTGTGCGGCCCCCTCTCCCGTTGGGAGAGGG
>JBGPBY010000352.1:0-7842 GCA_041481485.1 Terriglobia bacterium | reverse complement strand
GTGTTGGGATCGGCGCCGGTCATCACGAACACATGCCGGATCTCGCGGATGTCGTTCTCTCCCGTCCTGGTGTTCCGCCAGCGAACACGCTCCAGGCGGTCCTTTCCTTCGACCGCTGCGATTTCGGTTTGCGGTAGCAAAACAATCGATGGACTCTCTTCGATGCGCCGAATCAAATAACGCGACATACTGGCCGCAAGACCGCTCGAACGAACCAGTAGGTATACGCGCCTGGCGGTCTGTGCGAGAAACACGGACGCCTGGCCGGCCGAATTTCCTCCACCGACGACGATGACGTCTTCGCCGATGCAGAGCTGCGACTCCATAAAGGTCGCGCTGTAATACACTCCATCGCCTTCAAATTGCCGTAGGTTCTCCAGCGCCAACTTCCGATATTGTGCGCCAGATGCGACGATGATGGACCGAGTGAGAATGGTGACACCATCGTTCATCACAACAGCGTATGGCTTCCGGCTGCAGGAGAGTTCTATCGCTGTTTTCGCTACGATGACTTCCGCGCCGAACTTGTTCGCCTGGGAGTAGGCGCGACCGGCGAGATCCTGGCCCGAGATACCAGTCGGAAAGCCGAGATAGTTTTCAATTTTTGAACTGGAGCCGGCCTGTCCCCCGGGAGCCGTCGACTCGACAACCAAAACATTGAGTCCTTCGGACGCGCCGTACACCGCTGCTGCAAGGCCGGCCGGGCCCGCTCCGATGATGACGACGTCACGCAGGTGGGTCCTGTCGATCGCCTCGTTGAAGCCGAGCCGGTCGGCGATTTGTTCGTTGGAAGGATTCCGAAGAACCGCATCACCGTTACCGCAGCATATGAGAACAGGAACGTCCGCGACGGAGACATGAAAACGGTCGAGCATCGTTTGAACGCTACTGTCGGTATCCAAATCGATGTAGGAGTACGGGTGGTTGTTTCGCGTCAGAAACTCTTTGATTCGAAGCGTATCCGCCGAATGAGAAGAGCCGAGAAGCACCACGTCTCCGTAGCCGCGCGCAATCAGCTCCACACGACGCAGAATGAACGCCCGCATGAGGATGTCACTCAGCTCCGAGTCGGTTTGGATCAGCGACAGTAAGTGCTCGCGGTCAAGCTCGGACAATTCGCAAGATGCGATCGCTCGGATGTGCACCATCGCCCGCCGGCCTTCCAACACGCTCGTTTCTCCAGTGAATTGGCCCGGACCCAGGGCAAACACAACCGTTTCGCCACTCTCGGTCGGCCGGACGACTTCCAATTGACCTGTCCGGACAATAAAGAACCGCGTGTTTGGCGTTCCCGCCTCGACGAGGACTTCCCCGGGCTCAACTTTTCGGATATGACCGTGTGCGGACGCGCGCTCGATTTGATCCGGACTCAGGGTAGGAAATAATCGCTCGAAAGAAATAGTCTCGGCCATATCCGATTATGACTCAGCGTTCGGCCGACTCAAAAATAGCTTTCAGCAATAATACTGTGGACGATCTCCCACCACCATCCATGCCGTTCTTGGTTCCGGTGATGAATGAAGCAAGGATCTGACGCCGGGAACGCCATAAATTCTGCAAATTCATCAATTCGGTTCGGTCTACCAACCGGAACGGTGACGAGTGAGTCCATGATGCGTTGTCGTGCCGCATCTTTGCTTACCTGAACACACCAACCCTGGTCACTTCAGCGTTGCAAAATCCGGAAGGGAGTCCAGTCTTCGAACGGCAGCGACCGTCTGCCATATTTCGGAATCGGATAACAGACTGCCCCACGCCGGCATAGCCGTGTTTCGAATTCCGTGTTTGACGATCCAGAACATTTCGCTTTCGGTATAGCTTGTCCCGCTCACTGCCAGGCGCGGCGCCGGCGGATAGAAGGCCTTGCCGTAGGTGCTGTCCGATTCCCCGGATACGCCGTGACAACGCGCGCACATTTGCCGGTAGATCCTGGCTCCCACCATCAAGTTTTTCGGCGATGCCGGTATGGGATTTCCCCCAGCCGGTGCGTGATGCGCGACCGCCGCATGGAGCGCCGAACCGAGCAAAGTTGTTTCCAGCCGGCTCGGAGCAACATCCGCCTGGACCGGCAGTATGCCAAGCCTTGCGGAGGAGACCGCCGCAAGCACGGCAACGCCGTAGGCTGCTATTGCTCCGAGCACAAAAGGTTTCATGAACTTCTGCTTCATCACTCGATCACCGTCAGGATGCCGGACATGTCCTCGTGGCCGTCACCACAAAAGACGTCGCAAAAGAATGCGAACTTGCCGGTCTTGTCAGGAACAAATCGTACTTTCTGAACGACACCCGGCGGAATATCGGCTTGGAGATGGAACTCGGGGAGACGGAAGCCGTGGTGATGGTCCTGGCTGATGAACTCCAATGTCACAGGCACGCCTTTTTTCAAGGTGATCTCACTCGGTTTGAATTCGAAAGTTGAAGCGGAGATTCGAACGACCTGTTCTTTGCTCTGCATATCCTGCGCCGTGGAACGAGTCACCACCAGTTCCATTAGAAAGCCAGCCGCCACGGCGGCCAACAAAGCATGTGTCACCATCCTCTTCTTGTTCATTCTCATTTACCTCCCTGAACTGGAAATTCCTCGATCTTGTAGCGTCCCGTAACGACCTGCTCTTCGATGTTTCGAAACCCAAGACCCTTGTAGGGTTCCGAAGGATTCCACGGGATCTGAGCCTTTTTGGGAACGGATCCTGGCTCTGGAAGCGCCCACATCAGAGACTTCGCGGCATGATGCGCGATGTGACCCGTCATGTGGTGATGCTCCTGGTGAATGTGTCCATAGAGGACGGTCATATTGGCATGCTGCAGCAGCGTGTCGATAACCGCGGCGCCGTCACGCGTTGCCCAATCCCATTCCGGAGCGAGATCAAACAGCGGCCGGTGCGTCAGTAGAACAACTCGGGCATCGTTCCTGATTTGCTTCAGGTCGGCCTGCAACCATTGCAATTGTTTTTCTCCGACAGCAGCCGTAGGGTCCGATACGTTGTCGAGCGCGATGAAATGAATTCCCTTGTGATCGAATGTGTAATGAAGGTCACCAAAGAATTCCTGATAGGCTTCCCCACGATCCAGCGAAGCGTCATGTTCACCCGGCATGAAGCGTACGGTTTTCACTTTCAGCTGGCTGACGATGTCTCGAAATTCGGCCATGCGGTCCCGCCGAACTTTCCGATCATCGGTGGTTTGAGTAAGATCACCGGTGAAGACAACGAAATCTGGCTGCTCATCCAGACCATTGACGGCAGCCACGGCCTTCTTCAATGTCCCCTGAGAATCTGGATTGATGTTTGTCCCGCTAAAGCCCCAATGCGTGTCGGAGAGCTGGACGAAATAGAATGAATCATTGCTCTTCTGTGAGATCCATCCCGCACGGACCGTCGTACCCGTCACGAATACTGCGCCGCCCATTCCTGCGAGTTTCAAAATGTCGCGTCGATTTATCAGGTCGGTCATATGTTGCTCCTTAATGGTTTTTGAAATCCTATTTCGTGATTTCACTAGCTAGACCCCTCGGGAATCCTTGAAATTCCTTCGGGAATAAATTGGTCGATTTGGCGATCCAGGAGGAAATTCCTTTTCGAATGAGCGCTCGCGCCCTTTGCTCCTGCTTGACCAGTTCCCACAACGTCAGCCCATAACAGCGAGGGCAACGTGGAAGCATCTCGCCCTTCACGACAGTAATTTCCCGAAGACAGCAGTCGGATATGTACAGGCTTGAACGATCCGCATCCCGTCCGGTTTTCATCTTTTTCTCCGTTGGACCATTGAAAGATTGGTAATGTTTCTGGGTCGGAACTACACCAGCTCACGTCAACGTCAGGAGGCCCGTAATGGCTGCAAAAAGCACCTCGATTAGGCTTTTCGCCATCCATATCGGCGGCCTCGCTGATAAGACCAGCCGGGCTGCAACTAAATTCCTCTGGGAATAAAGTCGCCCCATTCGCGATCTATGAGAGTGTCGGCGTGGAGTATGAGAGAGAGAACGATTGCTCGACCAAAACGATTTGACTGATTTCAATGAGGCCGTTCTGCCACATCTTGACACGGCCTACAACCTGGCGCGATGGCTCACCCGTAACGATCAGGACGCCGAAGATGTCGTCCAGGACGCCTCGCTTCGGGCATTCAAATATTGGAAAGGATTCTCGGGACGCGATTGCCGGTCATGGCTGCTTGCCATTGTCCGAAACAGTTATTATTCGTGGCTCCGGAAACAGTCCATCCAGCCGGAATTGACGGAGGATGGAGCGATCGATAACGTCGATGACGGCCTTCCGAACCCGGAGACGGTATTGCTTCAAAATCTGGATCGGGAAATGTTGAAGTCAGCCCTTGAGGATTTGCGTGTGGAATTTCGTGAAGCGATTGTTCTTCGAGAGATGGAAGGCCTTTCTTACAAGGAGATCGCCGATATCTCCGGTGTTCCCATTGGAACCGTCATGTCTCGTCTGGCTCGAGCGCGCAAACAGCTTCAGATTCATCTGACGGACGCTTCCGCACGGAAATCTCTATGACCTGCAAAGACGCCAGAAATTTGTTGAATGCCTATGTCGACGGTGAACTGGATTCGGCCGGAAGCCTCTCGCTTGAGGGCCATGTGGAACAGTGTGAATTGTGTTTGTCGGAGGTCGAAAAGCTTCGGACCCTGGCATCCGCTATTGAAAGGGGTGCTCTGCGATTCAAGGCCCCTCCACATCTGAAAAGGAATGTGCAGGCCGCGATTCGTGCCGCAAATCCTGGCGCGCGACGCCCGTTTTTCGGCTGGCGCTGGGCGGGCGCGCTGGCATCGATGGTTTTCATTGTTGCTCTCACCTGGGCCGTCACCTCGCAGAGGATCAGGTCTTCAGAAGAAGCGCAGCTGGTCAGCGACGTCCTGTCCAGTCACGTCCGCTCGATGATGGCGAATCACATTACCGATGTTTCCTCTTCCGACAGTCATACGGTGAAACCGTGGTTCGCTGGACGCCTGGATTACTCGCCGCCGGCAAGAGATCTCACCGAACAGGGATTTCGATTGATAGGCGGGCGCCTGGATTACATCGACAATCGGCCAGTCTCGGCACTGGTGTATCAGCGCAGCCAACACTTCATTAATCTGTTTGTCTGGCCGATGAAAGATAACGCGATCAGCCAGGAAGGCCAGCTGTCACGACAGGGGTACAACATCATCCACTGGAACCAGTCCGGCATGACCTATTGGCTGGTATCGGAATTGAACGTGCCAGAGTTGAGCGAATGTGCGCGTCTTCTGAAACAGTAGCGGCCGTCAAGATTCAAGCTTCCGGTTCTGGACGAAGGTCATGCGCTACGCAGACTCTTATTCGTGAGCATATTTTTTGACGGTAGATGCAAGCCATTTCCTGATTGCGGCAACGCCTCTGTGTTCCCGTCCCTCGTCATGAACGATGGCACCACTGTGAACAGGCTCTCAAACCGATCTGTGTCTCGACTATTTGAGGCTTGAATGTATGCGTCGATGACATCGCCCCTTCACGAGGCTCACGCTGCGCAAGGCTGACACGCAAGTTCTGCAGGGACTTAAGCCCCAACAGTCTTTCCCAAACACCCACGAAATCTCAAATCTGAATGAAAGCGCCAGGTTTGCTACGGTCACGACCAATGTTGTGGTCGTAAACATGTAGCCTATAAATAAAAGTGCGTTTCATTGTCTTAGAGGAGGTTGAACGTCATGAGAGCAGACATTGTCGCTGGCGCAGTATTTCCCGATTATGAGCTGACCGATCACACAGGCAAACGTCGCAAGCTTTCGGATTTACAAGGGCCAGATCCCATGATCCTGGTGCTGAGCCGGGGAGGATACTGCCCGAAGGACCGGCGCCAGGCCGAGGGGCTGGTTCAACTTCACCGCGAGATGGAAGTCGGCTACTCCCGCCTGGTCACAATCAGCACCGACAATATGCTTACGACCAATGAAAACCGCACCGGCGTCGGCGCTCATTGGACCTTCTTATCCGATCCTGGACGCAAGGTTCAGAAGGATCTCGACATCGCCGAGTACACGGACCCCGAGCACAATCCAATGATTCCACATGTCATCGTCCTCGAACCAGGTCTCGTTGTGTTCAAAATCTACAATGGCTACTGGTTTTTTGGCCGGCCGACTACCGAAGAGCTTCGGCAAGACTTGCGTGTTGTACTGAAGAAATGCCGTCCGGACTGGGATATCGCCAGGTCCGAGCTGAAAGCCGAGTGGGAACGGGGCGAACGCGATCGCTTTTATCCGTACGGCAAGACCTATGGGAAGGTATTCCAGGAGCAAGAGTAATCGGCGACCGGAACCGTCGAACGAAAGCATCGAAGGCGGAGGGAAAATAGATGTCTACAACATTCTGGTCAACAATGCCGGGTTCTCCGTATGGGGGCCCACCGAAACCTTCGAGATCGAGTCCTTCGACGCGATGTTCGCCGCCAACGTTCGTGCGCCATTCCTCCTCGTCGCAAAATTCGCGCCGGGCATGGTGGCACGCGGGAGCGGGAGCATCATCAATATCGGTAGCATGGCCGGCCGCCTCGGTCTAGCCGGCGGTGCGGCGTACGGGGCCACCAAGGCCGCCGTAGCTTCATTGACGCAGGCGTGGGCTGCCGAGTACAGCCCGCGCGGCGTCAGGGTCAACACCGTTGCGGCCGGCCCTGTCTACACGCGGCCCGAGGCGGCACAATTCAGTCAGACATCAAGTCTGAGGTCCATTAAGTGTCGGCGTCGGTCCGGTGCGAATCGTGTTTCGGAAATTGGAGTGGCTAAAGGCGTCATGATCCTGCCGCTTATAGAGGCCGCGATGAAATCGCAACATGGAGTACTGGCGATTCTGATTATGAACAGACCACGCTGGATCCAGGTTTTTGACTGACGAAGCGCACGGCCTGTCCATGGCGAATTCTTAATCACGCGGCGAACTGGTGCTTGAGTATAATCGGCTCGGCAACCACGGACCGGACGCCGCTTGGCCTGGCGAGGCGTGCGAGCGTCACGAAGAGATGGACAACGAGGATGACGAAGGCGCGCAGGCGGGCATAGTGCGCACTACGGTCTATAAGTACGAATCGGCGGGACGCTGAGGCCTGTTTCCGATTAATAGAACACAATCAGCTTAACAAGGGGATAGTCATGAAACTGAATTCCATTCGTCAGGCGAGCGTCTGGTCGGCCGCGTTGGGGCTGTGCTGTGTCGCACTGGCAAGCGCGCCGGCTGTGCATGCAGAAGACAAGATGACGGCGCAGTCGTTGATCGACCGCCAGCTGATCCTGGATCAGATCACGCGCTACTACTACAACTTCGGCAAAGTGGAACGGCAGAGCGAAGAGAGCTTTTATGCCGAGGACGGCGAGTTGATTCTCGGCACGAGGCACTACAAGGGCAAGGAAGGCATCAAGCAGGCATACAACCGTACCCCCGCGACGCCTCCAGCTGGCGCGGTACCAGCTGGCGCGGCCCCGGCTGGACCGGCGCCTGCCGTCGCCGCAGCGCCCCCGCGCGAGAGGACCGCTTTCAACGTGGCGATCGAGAATCCGCTGATCATCGTGCACGGCGACACGGCCACCTCGCAGGTCATTTACACCGAGTACCGGCAGGAGAAGTTGGGCGATCCGATGAAGTTTACGACTCAGGGAAAAGAGTATGCCACGTGGGTCAAGGTGAATGGCCAGTGGCTCTACAAGACCCGCCAGATCGCGAGCGGCAGCAACCCGCCGGAAGGCTGGAAGGAATAAGCACCCGGCGCGTTGGATGCTCTGGCGTCCGAACCGCCGTGCCCAGATCCCTCCAGCCCTGCGCTCCGCAAAACCCATCCGCTGGCGAATACGTTGAAACCAGAGGATATCGT
>JBGPBY010000351.1:0-7851 GCA_041481485.1 Terriglobia bacterium | reverse complement strand
GGCAAACGTTCGTGAAGCCGAGCTGCGCGCCGCCGCATCGGCGTTGGGTGTTCGCGAGGTTTCACTGCTGGACTACAACGACCAGCATCTGGATCGAGCCAACCCGAGCGAGGTTATTGGCCGCATTGTGGAGCATCTGCGGCGAATACAACCCGACGTCGTCATCACGTTCGGTCCTGACGGCGCATATGGTCATCCCGATCACATTGCGATTTGTCAATTCACGACTGCGGCGATCATCGCCGCGGCCTTTCCTGGATTTCCAGGAGGTGGCGCTGAGTCGGTGCGTCCGCATGCGGTTTCGAAGTTCTACTACATCGCCTGGCCGCAATCGACATGGGCAGCCTACCAGTCTGCATTCCGAAAACTGATTTCAACGGTTGACGGTGTGGAGCGGCAGGCGGTGCCATGGCCCGATTGGGAAATCACCAGTGTGGTCGATACGCGAAGCTATTGGTCTACGGTGTGGCGGGCCATCAGTTGCCACGAGTCTCAGATTACTGCCTACGAGGCGTTGAAGTCCTTG
This sequence comes from Terriglobia bacterium, assembly GCA_041481485.1. Classification (GTDB taxonomy): domain Bacteria; phylum Acidobacteriota; class Terriglobia; order 20CM-2-55-15; family 20CM-2-55-15; genus JBGPBY01. Next base: position 7,325 of record JBGPBY010000351.1, on the reverse strand, counting down.
TCGCCGGAAGATCACGAGGCATTGTGGGGAAGTCAGTCCTTTTATCGGGTATTCAGCATCGTCAACGGCGGACGCACACGAGAGACGGATCTCCTGGAGGGAATCCGGCCGTAGCGACGAATAACCAAGGAGTTCGTCATGGATAGCGAAGCTAGCCGGCATGCGCCGCTCGAGATGGACAGTGCCACGTTCCGCAAACTTGGACATCGTCTAGTGGAACAGCTGGCTGAATTCCTCGATTTCATGCCAAAGGGTCCGGTGAATCATGACGAATCCCCCTCGTCGGTGCGTGCGGCGCTCAATCTCAATGGTCCCCTTCCGGAACTGGGGATGGATCCCGGGCTGCTGCTGGAAGAAACGGCTGCGCTTCTGTTCAAGCACTCGCTCTTCAACGGGCATCCGCGGTTTTTCGGCTATATTACGGCGCCTCCGGCCCCAATCGGCATTCTCGGGGACTTTCTCGCCTCTGCCGTAAATCCAAACGGCGGTGCATGGATTCTTTCTCCTGCCGCCACCGAGATCGAGTCTCAAACCGTGCGCTGGATTGCTTCCCTTATCGGTTATTCCGAGAGCTGTGGCGGACTGCTGCTCAGCGGCGGCAACATGGCGAACATCATTTGTTTCCTGGCGGCTCGTGCTGCGAAGGCGAGTTGGAATGTGCGCGAACTTGGTATCGGCGGCGATGACGGACGCAGGCTGCGCGTCTACGCATCGGTCGAAACCCACACCTGGATTCACAAGGCCGCGGACTGCACCGGCCTCGGTACGGCGTCCATCCGTTGGATTGCGACCGATTCGAATCTAAAAATGGATGTCACTGCCTTGCGCCATCAGATTGAAGCGGATATCGCTGCGGGAGATTTACCTTGCCTTGTCGTCGGAACGGCTGGATCAGTGAGCACCGGCGCGGTGGATCCTTTGCCGGAAATTGCGAAGGTATGCCGGGAACACGACGTGTGGTTTCACGTCGACGGCGCATACGGAGGGTTTGCAGCGTGCGTTCCCGACGCGCCGGGTGATCTTTACGCACTGAGTCAGGCCGATTCCGTTGCCGTCGATCCGCACAAATGGCTGTACGCTCCGCTCGAAGCCGGATGCGCGCTGGTCCGCAATCGCGAAGCTCTCCGCGCGGCATTCGCGTACCATCCGCCTTACTATCACTTCGAGGAGAATGCCACCAACTACGTCGACTACGGCCTCCAGAACTCGCGCAGCTTCCGCGCTCTGAAAGTCTGGCTCGCCCTGAAGCAAGTTGGAGCCGCAGGTTATCGCCGAATGATTGCAGATGATATCCAGCTGTCTCAAAGGATGGCCCAGTTCATCGAGCGTCACGCAGATTTCCAGCTCATGACCCAGAATCTGAGCATGGCCACGTTTCGTTATGTTCCGCGTGACCTGCGTACCCAGCTACTTGATCCTGTCGTAGAAAGCCATCTTGACGCTCTCAATCGGGAACTGCTCGATCGGCTGCAGCGCGGCGGCGAGACTTTCGTTTCCAACGCCGTTGTCGACGGTCATTACGTGCTGCGCGCCTGCATTGTGAACTTCCACACGACTGTCGCGGATGTTGAAGCCGTGCCGGAAATCATCGCTCGAGCCGGACGGGCAGTGGATGAGGAACTGCGGCAGGCGAAGCAAAAAAAGAGTAATTAGGACGGCCGCCGCAGACCGAGTTTTTTCATACGTGCAGATAGCGTGCCCGGTTTGATCCCGAGCAATTCGGCGGCTCCGCCTCGGCCATACACTTTCCAGCGAGTCTTGTTCAATACGGCCACGACATTGGCTCGCTCGGCGTCGCGCAATTGTTCCTCCGTGCGAACGTGAATGGACGCGGATTCACCGAACGCCTCCGGCCGGTGAACGGCAGGTGTCGCGGTAGGCAACTCAAAGACGACGGTACCGTCACGTGTGGTGATGACCGCGCGTTCCACCACGTTTTGCAACTCCCGGACGTTTCCGGGCCAGTCATACGCCTTTAAGGTGGACAGCGCCTCGCTGCTGATCAGACTGAGCGGTTTATTGAATTCCTTGCAGGCGCGCTCGAGAAAATGCGCAGTGAGCGACGGAATGTCCGACTTCCGCTCCCGAAGCGGTGCCAGTGTGATCGGAAAAACATTCAGCCGATAGAACAGATCTTCGCGAAACCTTCTTTTACGGACTTCCTCCTCCAGATTCCGATTGGTGGCCGCAACCAGACGAACGTCGGTTTTGAGCGTCCGGTTATCACCAACGCGTTCGTACTCTCCTTCCTGAATGGCCCTCAACAATTTGCTCTGGAGTTCAATTGGGATTTCGCTCACTTCATCCAGAAACAGCGTGCCGCCGTTGCCGAGTTCAAAGCGTCCCACACGATCGCGAAGAGCGCCTGTAAACGCTCCTTTGACATGGCCGAAGAATTCACTCTCGAAGAGGTCGCGCGGAATCGCAGCGCAATTGACCCTCACCATCGGGCCATCGCGTCGTGAACTGGCCTTGTGGATTTCTCTGGCCAGGAGCTCTTTGCCGGTACCGGATTCACCGAGGATCAGCACCGTGGCATTGGTTGGCGCAACGACAGACACCTGCTCGCCGACGTGCCGCATTGGAGAACTGCGGCCAATCATCTCCCCGAGCGCTCGCGTTTCCTCCTCACGGAGATAGGCATTCTCCCGTTCGAGTTTGCGTCGAATGTCGAGTTGTTGTTCAAGATCGGCTTTGGCCTGCTTCACCTCTTCGATCGAACGGCTGGCCGTGGCAAGCACGAAGTTCACCACCATTTCCAGCTTCTCGATGGTTTCATCCTGAACAAGGTGATCGAAGTTTCCGCCAATCGTCAGACACAGCTGATCCGCAATTGTTTCCACCAATTGCCGCAAGTTCTCGCAGGTAGGTGTGATGTGTCTGGCTGTTCCTTTTTCCATGTCCGCCGCCGCTAAACCCACCGGTAGTGGGTTAATTTGAAATCTCCCGCCATCCCACTGTAGGCGCGGTCTATGACCGCGCACAATTCCTAACGTTGCGATAGTGCGCGGTCATAGACCGCGCCTACAGTTCCCTAAACCCACCGAATCCTCAGCTCACACTCGCCGTCGCCGCGTTTCATGCAGCGTGGCTCGTCGATGGTTGCCTTGTCCTGATAGTGCCTGAAGACAAGCCTGGCTATCGCCTTGTACATGTCGCACAGCTGGTTCGAAGAACGGTAGTGAACCACGAGTTCGTCGTCGAGTTTCTCAAGCCGGAACTTTTCCCGCACCGCGTCTCGTTCTTCCGGGCGCTGCAGTCCGAGCGCGAATGTATTGTGAATCTCCGGCTGCATTTCCAAAAACTGGCGGGAGGTCTTGCACATTTCAAACCATGTCGGAAATCGCAGCCGGGTGTCCTCGAAAAACGCTTCCGCAATGTCTTCCATGGAAATGCGGTGAAATGCGGCGGCAGACAAACGTTGGGCTTCGCTGTCTGCATACGGCTCGTTCAGCCGGTACACGCGATCGGCGGGCAGTCCGGCTTCGGCGAGCGTTGCGGCTACTGCTTCGTGTCCGTGCCGCTTCTCGATTGCATTCAACAGGAGCTTGAGCGGATATCCCAGCACGCGTGTTTCTCCATGACCTCAAAATTATGATGCGCAGCGCAAAAAATTGTGAATAACGCAATTAGATAGGGTTAATGTTCGCGAGCGCAATGAAAAACGTCTGTATTATCAGTGGCTTGTTCTTCAGATGACTTGGCATGGCGTTTGCTTTTAGGGCACCGTCCGGCTGATCCGGATACAAATTGATCGAATAAGGAGACGGGCCATGCAGACCATCATTGAAAACGAACAGATCGACATCGACCGGTATGCCCGCAGCGTTGCGGCATCAAAACGCGTGCGATGGTCCTTGGAGGACGATGTGATTCGGAACAGGACCTTCGATACGACACAGAAATTCCTGCCGGACGGATTGTCCAAAGTTAAGGATTTCACATTCCTGTCTGAAAGCGAGCAGCGCTACCTCAGTCAGATCCAGGGCCGAAGCTACGCAAACATTTTCGGTCTTGTCGAACGTTACATCAGCGCAAAGATACTCGAGCTCAGCCGGGATCACTGGTTCGGAAATCAGATCGCGCTGGAAGCGCTGGTACGGTTCAGCGACGAAGAACTGAAGCATCAGGAACTGTTCCGGCGAGTCGAGACACTTGCCGCTCAGGGGATGCCGGCGGGCTATCAGTTCCTGCCTCAACCGAACGATGTCGCCAGAGCCGTTCTTTCGAAAAGCACATGGGCGGTGATGGCATTGACGCTGCACATCGAGCTGTTTACGCAAATGCATTACCGGCAGAGTATTGAACCCGACGAGAATCTCTCGCCACTCTTCAAGGACGTCTTCCTTTTTCACTGGAAAGAAGAGTCTCAACACGCCATTGTCGACGAGCTTGAGTGGATCCGGTGCGATCGAAAGATCAGCGCGGATGAACGCGACCGGGCAGTTGACGAATTCATTGAACTCGTCGGAGCCGTTGACGGCATCCTCCAATTGCAAGCGTCCACCGATTCCCAGTATTTCGCTGAGACTTGCGGCCGCCGGTTGTCCGAAGACGAGCGACGCAAGCTTCAATCCGGTCTGCTCGCCGCCTATCGGTGGCAATACATCCTGTCCGGCGCCCAGCATCCACACTTCATCAAGGTGCTGACCAGCTTGATCACGGAAACACAGACGCAGCGGATTCTGTCGGCGCTGGCTCCGCTCACGGGCGCAGTGGCGGCTGCTGCGTGATGAAAGTGAGGCGGGAGGTATGGACTGTAGGCGCGGAAATTTCCTGATGGCTGCGCCCTGTCGGGCTTGCATTCGCTCCGCTCATGGACCGCGCATGATGTGTCAGGCATGGGTTGCGCATTGTAGGGGCGGTCTATGACCGCCCGCAATTTTAAGGAATGCAATCCTCCGAATTGTGGGCGGTCATAGACCGCCCCTACATTGGGGAGTCGCATTCTTTCATTGTTTCGATGACCAGGAGCAATCCATATCTGAGAGATTGTGCGCCGTCATAGACGGCGCCTACAGACGGAGTTCTACTTTGCTAATCCAGTCAATCTCTTTTGGGACAGGAGGTACGCGGATTTGACGTTAAGCGTTTCGCCCCTGGGGACAGGTACCTTGCGGTACGCAGCAACCGCTGAGTCGCGCTCTCCATATTGTTCGTAGATCCGGCCGAAGATGTACCAGTCATCTGGTTTGAGCTCTTCGGCGGCGAGGCTGAATACCCCCTTCATGAGGTTCAGGGCTTCTTCGGGTTTTCCTGTTTCAGCCTTCAATGCGGCGAGAGTTCTCAAAGATTCTGCGTTTGTGCCACGGCTGTTCTGAACGTTTTTCTCTGCATGGGAGATGTCATTTTCCGTGACGGCGGAGTGATATTGCGCAAGCCAAAGAAGTTTGTCATCGATTTCGGAGCCTGCAGGAGCCTGGGCGCCTTTCAATTGCTTTTCCGCGTCTGCATAATCTCCTAAAGACACATCCACCGCTGCAATTTCTTCGAGCATTTTCGAATTGCCGGTCAAAAGTTTCTTCAACTCTTCGAGCCGGTTGAGCCGCACCAGGTTGAGAGCAACAACTCGAACGGCATTGGATTTCGGATCGGACTGAAGCGCCTTCCGGCCTGCGGCAACGCTTTCTTCGTAGCGGCGAAGCGTTAACAGCGCCGTCGAATAGGCAGTGGCAAGGGCGTCCCGGACTTCACCAGACGTTTTGCCGATTCCTTCCTGCAGAATCGGAATAGCCGTTTCGGCGTGATCGGAAGATCCTGCAAGAACCACAGCGGCCGCATAGCGCATTCGATCGCGATCTTTGCGGAGCCCGGTTTCCCAGACGGTGTCGAAGGCGCTGGCTACAATGATGTCGATAGCTCCTTGATGATTCTCCTGTTCATCGCCAATCCAATCGAGCCACTGCCGTGCGCTGTCCTCGTCACCTGATTCAATTTGCCGCAGCGCTTCACGGGCAAGAGCGATGTCGTTTCTTCCCGCGGTGAGAACCTTGTATTGTCCCGCTTCCTTAACGACGTAAAAGCGGATCGAGCGGTTCGATTGTGCCGGCGCGAAGCGAACCTGAAAACCCGGTTTGTCACCGCCTTCGAGTTTCACTTCGAGGTTTGACATGAGCACGTCCGCGATCGTTGCTTGAGGAGTGGCGGCCATGTTGCGTATCGGACCTATCGCCAGAGGAATGCCTTCAGGAGCCAGATCCGGATGCCTTCGCAGTTCGTCCTGGCCAATGGCGGAAAGCAGCCCGGGCAAGGCATTTCTCTTTTCTGAAATCAAAAGGCTAATGAGCACACGCTTTGCGACCGTGTCCGGATCGTTTTCCGGCATCGGAAACTCTTCATACTTCTTCAAACGTTCGTACTGGCCGGTAGTGATGGAATCCAGAGGAGAACCCGTTGCGGTTTTCACCGACTTTGCCAATGCTGCTGCTTCCGGGTAGCGCCGGTTCATCAGGAGCCAGGTGGCTGCGTCGGTGATTATTCTGCTGCGATTGTCGGATGCCAACTTGCCCGCCTCGCGGATTGCGGCGTTTATTCCATCCGTAGCCGCTATTGCCGCTATGCGGAAATCGGCAGGAGCATTGATTTCCCGGATGCCCTCAAAGTCACCAATCCGCATGAGATCGAACGGAAGATTGCGGTAATAGGCGCTTCCGGCGTCGGGCTTCTTGTGAAATTTTCGATATTGTTCGATCGCGGGCCGGAGATCAATTCCCTCAGCGTACCGCAGACCCTTGACGTTATATTCCAGGGCAATTGCCAGGTTCCCGCGGATATCGTCATCATCAGGATCGAGTTCGGCGGCCCTGCGAAATTCCACCTGAGTCTGTTCCAGTTCAAAACCGGACTTAAAGCGCTCTCCGACCAGATTGTATTCAAGGACGGTTCCCAGAGTGTCATGTGCCGCAGCGGAATCCGGCTCCAATTCAACTGCCCGGCGCGCTTCGGCTCGCGCCAATTCTCCCATTCCATGGGCAAGCAATGAGCGGGCAAACTGAGAATGGTGTATCGCTTTGTCCGGGCGGGCCGCGATGAGTTTCCGGTATTCCCTCAGACCTTCGACGACGTTCCCGCTGTCGAAATCCTTTTGTGCTTTGAGTTCGAATGAAACCGTGAGCATTTCATCGGCATCATTGGTAATTTTCGCAATTGCTTTTTTGAAATCGGCGAACTCGGAACTGGAGTATTTCCTCTTTCCCGAATCGTAGAGAATCGTTCCATAGACCGTTCCATCGGAGGACGCTGTGAACTCCTGAGTGAACGTGGCCGGACCCATCCGCACAGTTTTCGTCCGGGGAATTTCGGAAATGATGTACCCGGGGGGAGGG
>JBGPBY010000350.1:0-7893 GCA_041481485.1 Terriglobia bacterium | reverse complement strand
CGCCTGTCCCCCCTGTCGGGGCGGTCTATGCCCGCCCACAATTGAGCGGCCTGCTAGCCTCCGATTGGTGGGCGGTCATCGCCCGCCCCTACAGTGGGACGCGGCTTGGAAAACGTTCCACCGGCGTCAGCCGGTCGAATGTTTGATCAAGGAATTCCTAATTCTTTTCGTGGGCGGCGACGGCGTCTTCGTACTTATCGTGAAGCTTGATCCCGAAATATTCTTCCACCTGGTCGCACGGGACCATCTGAATGGCGTCCCATGCCATGCGTTCGCACACATTGACACAGATCTTGCATCCGATGCATTCATCGAACCGTACCTGGACATTCGGAATGATCACGTTAATGCCGTTTGACTTGTCGCGCGGCGTGGACTCTATGCAATCCACCGGGCAAAACGGTACGCAGGCCTCACATCCGGTGCAGTTGTCCGGATTCACGACCGCAACTTCCTTGGGCTTCTTTTTCTTGCGGGTAATCTTTGCCGGAGCTTCGGGAATGATAAATGTGGGGTTTGCCTTCTTCGTATCAAACACGGCCATGGATTAGTGCACTCCTAATAAATTCGCGATGTCCATTGTACCCCGGAATTGGGCAATGCGTTCGATGGCTTCACCGATCTGATTATTTGGCGTGGACGCTCCGGCGGTAATCCCGATTTTCCTGGCCGAAGCCGGAAACCAGCCATGAGCGACCACTTCCGTCTTGCTTCCCACCGGCTTGTGACGAATCTCGTCTGCACTGATAATTGCCTGAGCGTCCTCAATATGGAAGGCCCGCGTAAAGCTCGATGCAATTTTTGCGAGATTATACGTGTTGCTGCTGTTGTAGCCGCCGATCACGATCATCAGGTCTACGGTGCTGTCGGCAATCCGTGTGACCGCGTCCTGGCGGTCCTGCGTTGCGCTGCATATCGTATCGAATGAATAAAAGTGTTCCGCCAGGCTGTCGTGCCCATAGCGGGCAACCATGGCAACTCGCAGCATTTCGGCAATCTCCAGTGATTCCGAACTCAACATCGTTGTTTGATTGGCAAGACCGATTCTGCCCAAATGCGCCGCGGGGTCAAAGCCATTTGAAGCCGCATTCCGGAAAATATCCATCAACCCACTCGGGCTCCCGCCGCTGGCAATAAACTCGCAGAGGTGGGCTGCTTCCTTTTTGTCACGCAACACGAGGAAGTGAGCATCCTTGTAGAGCGTGGTACGCGAGAATGTCGCCTGCGTTTCTTCGTGTTCGAATTTTCCATGGATCACGGACGTCACGCCGAGCCGCGCGTAGCGTTCAACGTTCTTCCAGACGTTCAGAACGGATCCGCAAGTCGTATCCACAACGATGCAACCCTTCTTGCCGAGCAGATCGATATCGTGTGCCGGAATTCCGAATGCCGGAATAATGACGACGTCCTGCTTCTCCACGGCATCGTATTTGTGGTTATCGTTCGGAAGGAAGCGAATGCCCATCGCCTGTAGTTTGTTGTTCACATGCGGATTGTGAATGATCTCGCCGGTCAGGAAAATTCGCCGCCCTGGAAACTGGCGGACGGTTTCGTAGGCGTATTCGACTGCGCGTTCGACGCCGTAACAGAACCCGAACTCCATGGCGAGGAGAAAGGTCAGGTCGCCAATATCCAGCCGGAATCCATTGGCGCGCATCACGTCCACAATCTGGCTGCGGTAGTTTTCATGCAGTTGTGGACGGATCTCGGCGCCGAGCCCAAATCCCTTCTGGAAATAGGTTTGTTCCATAGTCGAAGTGCGATTGTATCACGTGGTGGAGTGTGCTAATTTCGCCCTTTTGACTTCTTAAGGACTCATATTGAACATATTGCGCGCAAAAATAACGGCCGCCTCTCACTATCTTCCGGAGCGGCGGGTTTCCAACCTCGAATTGATGAAAACTGTCGATACCTCCGACGACTGGATCGTGGAACGAACCGGCATTCACGAGCGTCGGGTCGCCGCGAAGGGTCAGGCAACCAGCGATCTGGCTGCTGAGGCGATGAAGACCCTGCTCGAGAAACGCGGTATCGGCGCCACTGAAATTGATCTGATCATCGTTGCAACGGTAACGCCCGACATGTTCTTTCCCTCCAGCGCGTGCCTCGTTCAACTCAAAGTCGGCGCGAAAAACGCCTGGGGATTTGATCTTTCGGGTGCATGCTCGGGGTTCATTTACGCGCTCGCCACTGGGGCGCAGTTCATATCGACCGGAGTGCACAAAAAAGTGGTCGTGATCGGTGCCGACGTAATGACCTCCATAATCAACTATGAAGATCGCGCAACGTGCGTTCTCTTTGGAGACGGCGCTGGGGCGGTGCTGCTCGAGGCAACGGAAGGAGATGAGCTGGGAATCATGGACTTCCTTCTGCGTGCCGATGGCGGGGGCGGCCAGTATCTCTACATGCCCGCCGGAGGAAGCCTGAACCCGCCGTCTGTCGAGACCGTCCAGCGTAAAATGCATTATGTGCACCAGGACGGTAAGAATGTGTTCAAGTACGCGGTCCGCGGAATGGCCGACATCTCCCATGAAATCCTCGTCAAGAATGACATTCCCTCGAAGGACATACGGCTATACATCCCCCATCAGGCCAATCTCAGGATCATTAAGGCGGCCGTAGACCGCATGAAACTGGACGACTCCCAGGTCGCCATCAATATCGACCGTTTTGCCAACACAACCGCCGGGACCATACCCATCTGCCTGTCGGAAGCCGTTGAAAACAAGGTGCTCAAAAAGAACGACAAGGTGCTGATGGCAAGTTTTGGTGCGGGGTTCACATGGGGCAGCCTGTTGCTTCAGTGGGAAGTTTAAAATCGGGTGTATTTTATCGCGCAGTCCGCCGCTCTATCGGGATGTACGGGAGTACCACAAGCCGCATCAGTCTTGCTGTTTCCGTCACCGTCCCTGGCGAACAAGCGCTTTTAGACTGATGCGGCTTTTTCGCGTTTCGGGCCACCTAGTTTTTCAAAGCCAGCTCACAACATAGCGATCCCTGAGCGCGCCCGGGTGCGAGGGAATTCAACGGGGCCCAGCGAAATGCCGGATGCACGGGAATTCCGCTCATCGATGCCTCCCAAAGCTCCATTTGGAGAACGTAGGCTGGCCTTTCCTGCCGTCCCTCAGCCACCAGACGAACCGGATTCAGCCGGATGCCGAGTTTTTGCGCTCCGATCCTTTCGACGAGTTCCTGAAGCGTTTCATCGCCACGATAAGATCCAGCCGGCAAGCCCCACACTCCGGGTAATTCGTCATCCGCATCCGATCGGCGCGTCGACAGAATCTGCGTTCCCTTTCTGATTAAAACGGCCACGGACCGTTTCACCGGTTTTTCCACATCACTCCGGAAAACGACGCAGCCAGTCGCCCAGTTGCCAGACGTCGCGCACAATGGTCGAGATTGCCGGAGGCTTACTGCCATAAGCAGTGTGAAATCTCCAGGCGAGATAGTTTCGTGGGGGTAGAGGTAGAAATGGGAAGCGGTAATACCAGTCCGAAGGAGTGATTCTCCTATAAAATCGCAACAAGGCCCACACGATCCGAAGTTGCTTCACGGAAAAAATGTTACCACACGGCTTGAACCCGACATTCAGCAGGTGTCAGATCAATATCAGAAGTATAGTTTCAAAATTTCAATGGGTTCTTCGCAAAAACCGTGGCCTACAATTAACCTTACTTCGGTTTCTTGCGCGCAGCGATAGCCTGCTTTTGTTTGGCCCACCACGCTTTCTTCGCTTCGGAAATTTTCTTTCGGCCCTCGGCGCCCAGGCGTCTTCGGCGCACTGCCGGTGAGGATGTGACTGAAGCCGCCGATCCTGCACCTGCCCGTGGTCCCAGGCTCTTCTTGAGGTCGGCCAATTTCGCGTCGAGCTGTTGCCTTTCAAGTTCCAGACCTTTAATTGCCCATTCGATTAACTGCTTGTTATTTGTCATTCGTTTTTCTGGCCTCCCATCTGATCAAAAATTGTTCCGCCCGGCGATTTCGAGCAATAGGAAGTGTTCAAGGACTAAGTGACAATACGTGAGAACTAACTACGAATCTATCAGCTGCTGGCAACCACATCTATAGAAATCTGTAGGTGCGATCTATGACCGAACGCGATTTCAAGCCTGCGAGAATCTGGGCGGTCTAGGAAGGCGTGAATGAATTGCAGGATAGGGGAAAGTCCCCTCCTGACATCGCCTATAGCAGTCCGCCTCAAGATTTCAAATTGTCCTTCCATTAGGTGTCTGCTTCTGGATGTGTACGGAGTACTTCACAGTTCTCTTGCTCTGCAATATGTCACCGGTCTAGACTGGTTTTGCCCTTCGCATTTTCCCACACCAAAAAACCATGCTTTTTAAAACTCGGAGCGCCGCCGTGTATGGCATCGAAGCGTATATGGTCGATGTCGAGGTCAATATTTCCACCGGACCGAATGGATCGTTCTACATCTCCGGTCTTCCCGATCCCGCAGTCCGCGAGTCCCGCAGCCGTATCATTGCGGCGATTCGCAACAACGGGTTCACGTTTCCCTATCAGTCCATCACCGTCAATCTCGCTCCTGCAGATGTAAAGAAGGAAGGTTCTGCTTTCGATCTTCCGCTGGCGATCGGCATCCTGGGCGGTCACGGACTTCTCAACCGCCAGAACATGTCCGAATACCTTCTAGTCGGCGAACTCTCACTCGATGGCAAGCTCCGGCCAGTCCGCGGCGTACTCTCGATCGCCATGCTGGCCCGGGAGCTGAAGATCCCGAATCTTCTCGTTCCCCACAGCAATGCGCGCGAGGCTGCAGTCGTCGATGGGGTTTCAGTGTTTCCCATGAAGACACTGTCAGCAGTTGTCGACTTCATCAATGGAACGCGAATTGTCGACGCCACCCGTGTCGATTCGGTTTGCGCCAGTTCCCTTCCCCACCGGCGGCTCGAAGATTTCCGCGACGTGCGCGGCCAGTTTCATGCCAAGCGCGCCATCGAAGTGGCCATGGCTGGGGGACACAACATGCTGATGATCGGCCCTCCGGGTTCGGGCAAGACAATGCTGGCAAAAAGGATTCCGTCGATTCTGCCGCCGATGAGTTTTGAAGAAAGCCTGGAGACCACGCGCATCCATTCCGTGACGGGGTTGTTGCCATCGGAAACCGGAATCATCGACACGCGGCCATTCCGATCCCCGCACCATACGATTTCCGATGCCGGACTCATTGGCGGAGGCAGCATTCCAAGGCCCGGGGAAGTCAGCATGGCGCACAACGGTGTGCTGTTCCTCGACGAGTTGCCGGAGTTCCCGCGCAATGTTCTGGAAGTCATGCGGCAACCTCTCGAAGAACGCCGTGTCACCATTGCCCGCGCTCAACTGACACTGACTTTCCCGGCCTCTTTCATTTTGGTCGCCGCCAGCAATCCCTGTCCATGCGGCTTTGCAAACGATTTCAGAAGGGAATGTTTCTGCACACCGCCGCAAGTGCAGCGTTACATGTCGAAAATTTCGGGTCCGCTGATGGATCGCATCGATATTCAGATCGACGTCCCTGCAGTGCCCTATAAGGAACTCGCCAATACCCGGGCGGCGGAGTCCTCCGAAGCGATCCGCACCCGGGTGATCGCGGCGCGAAACATTCAGCTGCGGCGGTTTTACGACGAACGGATTTACACCAACGCGCAGATGGGACCGCAGCACATTCGGAAGCACTGCGTACTCAGCACCGAATGCGAAAAGATCATGGAGAACGCCGTCACCAAACTCGGCTTCAGTGCCCGAGGCTATGACCGGATTTTGAAGAGATTCCGAACAAGCGGTTGCAGATTGGCCAAACAGCGCCCGCTATGTTAGGCCTGTCTAGATCTGTGCACATTGTTGCAAGAAAATTGTTGCCTCCCTCTCCTGCGAATAAGAGCAACTCGTGAATGCGTTCCCAAACTAGCGCCTGATGGCAGTAATGGAGAATTAAACCGATTGGGAAAAGTGCCCAGGAAATTCAATGAAATCTCTGACCGATTGGAAAGACCGATGTTGCGCCGTTCAATAATTTCATGACCACCAGAACGAGACCGCAACCCAGCCGAAAAATCACTTATCTCGGTCAAACTGCATTTATCTACTTGAATTGGGCAGATCTGCAATATTGGTACGAGCAACGTCACTGATTTCCATCAAGACCATTCTCGCTGGAAATTGGTTGAGATGTCCAAATCCATTTGGAGGGGAACCAGGACTTAAGTGTTCTGGCGTATCGAGCCTCCCCTTCACAGTTGCTGAAACAACTTCAAGACTTGAAGTGCGAGATGTTATGATTTGATCCAAGAGTGAGCTAAGCTTCGCCTCCGCAAGACTCCACGCCTGATGGTCTAATCCCCAATCGACCTTTTCTTCGGGAAGGCGGGAGAGATCTTCCGGGAATTCCAAAGTAATATAATTGGGCCAAGTATAGTCGCCGGTCTTAAGTGGTACACATCTACCAGTTAAGCTCCCACCGTTCCATTCGCCTCGTATTTCAATTACGGAGTTGCGATACTTCGCCAAGTTTTGAAGCACCTCACAAATGGGTATCGGCGCGATTGGTTTTGCTGTTGACAACTGAGTCCCGAAAAGAAGGAGCGGGCTGATAATTGCTACGATAGTTTTCACGGCGTTTAGAATCGACAATTGTTGCGAATCAAATTCTGATTATCAATACTTGCCTGGACACCAGCAGCACTCGAATTGTTGTCTAAAATGATACGCGACGTTCCCAAGAAAGGGAAAAGATTATACGTGTGCCCAGTCTCATGCGCCAAAGTAGCGGCCAAATCTCCCGCATTACCAGAAAACCGCTCGTTGATTTTCAGAACAGGACCAAAGCCTGTCACAATTCTATCACCATTCGCATTAAACCCGAAAAGTGGACCATTGGACATCGTAGCATTTGGCGTAGTATTAACTCGCACATTGTTTATAATCATCGACGTCGCGGGGAACCCACCAACTTCTACTCTTCCAAAATGTGGGTCATTGAAGAGGCCCCAGAGAATTGACGAGGGCCCGACGCCATTCCCTGTAGTATTGAATAGATTCGCACACATTGGTCTTATCAACCCGGTCTGCGCCTTCGTGTATGCCTCATCAAGGAGGGCTCGTCCCAGTGCTCCGGCAGGAACCTGCCCCTGACCTACAGCTGCGTTGTCATTTGAATTTTCAGGGAACTCACAATCGTACCCCGTGGGTTCAGTATCGTTATAAATCAACGGTCCAGATTCCCCGAATCTATATACTCCAAAATAGACAGCAGTAATTGCTCCCCTTCCCAATTCGCATGTATCAACGCTCCCTACTCGCTGAGAATATCCGCCGTTCGAATCGATTGAATTTATCGGATCATTCGAAGCATAGAGATATGCGTTCCAACTCTGTGGGTTTGTGGAGTCTGCCCCCATATGACCCGGATCCGGACTCAAAAACCGACCGTTAAGACTCATATAATGTCGGGCCATGGCGTAGTCTAGTCCCGAGGTGGATTCACCATCTCTTTGATATGTCGTAAACTTTTCTTTATTGTCGGAGGCTGTAAATCCGGTCCATTGCTCTCCAAAGGGAAGGACCCGATTGTTTTCTCGGGGCGTGCCATCGGGCGCCATCATCAACACGCCAGTACCCGTTTGTTCGCCGGTTCGGTACTGTAGCCGATCCGAAGATGCTGCTCCCGCGTGATTTGAGTCTTCGCTGCTGGTGCTGAACTCCGACATCAACCCGGTCATGCCGTAAAAGTAGTACGTTGTCACGCCTCCGGCAATCTTTTTAATCCTTCGGTTCTGATCGTCGTAGGCATATTGAATGGAGGGCGATCCGATCTGGTAAATGCGGTTTGCCGCGTCATAATTGAAATGGTTCAGTCCGTCATAAGTCAGGTTTCCGGAATCGTCGTATGTTTCG
>JBGPBY010000349.1:0-7893 GCA_041481485.1 Terriglobia bacterium | reverse complement strand
GCAATTCATGCGGCGCTACTTCGATCGGCCGGATTCCCCCTTGCCGGAACCACCCTCGGTGGTTTGCGGGCAAACTCCGTCGCGCGAGAATCCTTATCTCTTCAAGGCCCGTACCGGCGCACCTCACGCCGTAAAGTTTCATCATTTCCTGGATGCCTACCGGCCTCTGGAAACAAATCGGAATGTCGCGATATTTGCGGAACAGGCCGGCCTTTTCCGGCAACTGTCCAGCAAGATCTCTGAAGCCAGCCCGCCTTCCGAGAGCCCGATGTCCATGACTATCGGACAATGTTTCGCGACGATTGTCTATGGCCAGCTCGTGGCCGAAAATCTTGTCCGCCTGAACATGCCAGAAAGCATTACCAGTACGATCTTCTCGATTCTTGCCGGTGATTTGAATCAACTGGCATTACAACTGGCTGCACTCCCCGATATCGACGACGCCATTCGCCAGGCTGCCCTTCAAATGGTGAGAATTCCGGAGACCCGTGCCGCCGATTGGAAATTCATAGCCACACTTTACTAGTCCGCGAAGTCTTTTTACGGAATCGCAAATCGACATACCTCTCAGGCTGCCCGGTGAATCCGGGATTCATGGAACAGCCAGGTTCATAAAACTGCTAGTTCAGCAGTGCGCAAATATCGATGAGTGTGCCACCCTGCCTGGTCAGTGGTTGAATGAGATTTCCGTTCGAATCAAAGACAAAGCTGAAATTTCCAATAGCCAGCACAACACCTGCAGTCGGATCCGTTAACAAATTTCTGCCGGTCACCGTGTTGACCACCTTGCCGTTTGAATCCGAAACGTGAAATACCCCGGTGATATTGAAGCTCACCTGTTTGGATGTGTTGTTCAGGTTGGTCACCGTTGCATTCAGGTTAGGGGACGTCAGAATGAGATTTCCGCTCTTCTGCACGATGAACTTGCCTTTACCGGCAGCTGAGATGTTGATTGGAAATGCACAGGCTCCGAGTGGGTCTCCCGGAGGAATGTCAAACGAGATTACGACCGGGTCTGGTGGATATCCGTTTTGAGCAGACACCGATTTTGAAAGGACTGCGGCAAATGCTGCGAAGGTAATTGCAACCACAATGAGACGTGTCAGGTTCATGAACAAACTCCTTTCTGTTCGTGCCATTCGTCAGAGGTTTGGGATCAAAGTGCCCGTGATTTTACCCCGTCCGCCGCAATCGTCAAGGCCCAAAGCCGGCCGCTAATTCTCGCAATTTAATGGACGTGGCAAATCACCGAACCTGCCGCACTCACGGATCGCCTGGCTTTAATTCTGGTACACCTCCGAATTGTGGGCGGTCATAGACCGTCCCTACAGTGGGGACTCATATTCATTCACACAATCCGTAGCCCAGGAGTCGCGCGTGGCCCAAGTTGGAAGGAATTCACAGTCAGTTCGCAAGGGGCATTAATGCTTCTTTGGCTTCCAATCCTGAATCCGAATCCTATCCATTGAGTTCGCCGACGAACTGGGCATAAAATTCGTCAACCCCTGGAGGCGATCATGCGTTCGACCAGACGAAAGTTCATGCAGCTGTCCGCTGCAGCGGCTTCGGCCCTGTCGTTGCCACCGCTCGCGTTTTCCGAAGCGCGCAGTCCTGCGGTCAAAGCAATCGAAGACAAGCTGATCAAGGCCCGCCCGCTGCCTTTGAACAAAGTCCACATCGTGGGTGGACCTCTGAAGGTTGCGCAAGATGTCACGGTGCAGTACCTCCTCGATCTCGATCCCGATCGCATGATGGCGTACTACCGGGTGCGCGCCGGACTTTCACAAAAAGCCCAGCCATACGGCAGTTGGGATGGCGGCGGCCGCAACCTCACCGGCCACATCGCCGGGCATCACCTTTCCGCGGTCAGCCTCATGTATCTCGCTGCCGGCGACGTGCGATTCAAGGATCGCGCCGACTATCTGGTGCGCGAACTGAAGGAGGTTCAGGACAAGCACGGTGACGGATATCTCTCCGCACTCGAGAACGGACGTGAAGCATTTGCCGCGGTGTCGCGCGGCGATATTCGCTCCGGCGGCTTCGATCTGAACGGGCTCTGGTCGCCCTGGTACGTCCTTCACAAAACCTACGCGGGCCTGCGCGACGCGTTTCGACACACGGGCAATACCACTGCGCTGGAAGTCGAAATCAAGTTCGCGGAATGGGCGGAGCGCATTCTCTCGCCGCTGACCGACGCGCAGATTCAGCGCATGCTCAACACCGAGTTCGGCGGCATGAACGAAGTGCTCGCGGATCTCTACGCCGACACCGGCGACAAGCGCTGGCTGAACCTTTCTTACAAGTTCGAGCATCGCGCCTTCACAGATCAGCTCAAGCGGCATCAGGACAACCTTTCGGGCAAACACGGCAATTGCCAGATCCCGAAGCTGATTGGATCGGCCGCGCGGTACGACTATACCGGAGACGCGGAAGACATTCTCGCTGCGGCGTTCTTCTGGGATCGTGTCGCGCAGCATCACAGCTATGCGACCGGCGGGCACGGCCTCGCCGAATACTTCGGGCCGCCGGATCAACTGAGCCCTCGAGTCGAAGGACGCACAGCGGAGTCGTGCAACGTCTACAACATGCTGAAGCTGACGCGACGGCTGTTCTCGCTGCGGCCGGACGCCTCATACGCGGACTTCCACGAGCGTGCGCTGTTCAACCACATTTTGGCGTCGATCGATCCCGATGACGGGCGCACGTCGTACATGGTTCCGGTCGGGCGCGCCGTGCAGCAGGAATACCAGGCCCGATTGCAGGCTTTCACCTGCTGCGTGGGTTCGGGGATGGAGAGCCATGCCCTTCATGGTGACGGCATCTATTACGAATCATCCGACACGCTTTGGGCGAATCTGTTCGTGCCGTCGACCGCGGAATTCATGGGAAACGTTCGTCTCAAGATGGATACGAACTTCCCGGATGGCGATACTGCGACACTCTCTTTCACGATGCCGACAGCGAAAGAATTCACGGTCGCCTTGCGGAGACCATTCTGGGCAGGCGATGGTTTCGCGATCAAAGTGAATGGAACCGCGACTCCTCAGCCTTCGCTGACAAACCTGCGCGGCGGAGCCGCCGGAGGACGTGGCAACGCGCCGGGCAATGAGGGCGAGCTGCAGCAGTCCAGCTCCTATGTGGAATTGAAACGAATGTGGAAAAGCGGAGACACGATCGAAATCACAATGCCGAAGTCGTTGCGTCTTGAGCCGACGCCCGACAACAAGTCGGTCGCTGCGATTCTCTGGGGACCGCTTGTGCTCGCGGGCAATCTCGGTCCTCGCCGCGAGGCGCGCAATGCCGCTTCCGGCACGCCAGCCCCTGTTCTCGTCGCGGCAAATCGGCCGCTGGCGGATTGGATCCAGCCCACAGGCACATCAGGAAACTTCGTAGTGAACGACGTCGCGAAAGCTCCGGCAAATCCTGTGGCAAACGGGAATGTTGAGCTGCAGCCTTTCTATCGCACACATCGCCGCACGTACAGCGTGTACTTCGATGTCCTGACGCCCGCAGAGTTCGATGCGCGAGCAGCCTCCATCGCCGCGGAGCGTGAGCGCGCCCGCAAGCTCCAGGCGGCAACAATTGGATTCGTGCAGCCGGGAGAAATGCAGCCTGAACGAGATTTCAATTACCAAAGCGAACCGGCCGAACGCGCCGTGCAACAGACAAACGGACGCGCAAACCGCAGTGGCGGCGGCTGGTTCTCGTTCGACCTGCCAGTGGATCCGTCAACGCCAATCGCGGTGGTTGTGACTTACTTGAACGAAACGGGCGCAGCGCCGGCGGCAGGCAACTTTCAGATCCTTGTCGATGGCACGGCGGTCGGGCGCTTCGAATCCAACCCCGCGGCTACGGGATTCTTCGACACGCAGTATGCCGTCCCAGCGAATCTTCTCACCGGCAAGAGCAAAGTCACAATCCGCTTTCAGACGACTGGGAATGGGAGGATCGCGCCGGTATTCGGGGTTCGAACGATCCGGACGGAAATGCTGCGATAGCCGGAAATTCGTTCAGCTGTTAATGATCATGATTTGTCATGGATAAATGACAAATATGAATTTAGCAACAAGGACGATTTTCAATACGCTGTCTTCATGACGGCGCTGACGCGCGATCAACTAAACACATATGACGAACCTTCCTGCCGATCTTTAGCGCGCAAACCGATTGTCGCGTTGAGCGATTTCCGTTGTGCCACAAGACGGCTTGCCCAGAATGAGTTGCTTGAAGCATTGGGCAGGGAAGGGTTTTGTTTTGTGGTGTCAGACGATTCGTCACAAGCGCTTCATGTTTTGCTTTCAGAACTCTCCAGATTCTTTGGATCTGCCACTGATCAGGAAAAGAGCGGATTGGAAGTGTTTCGAAGCGGATTTTGCCGCGGATATTTTTCGCCATTGGAGCCCGATAGCCGGAAACTTGAACGCAGGAAGGAGCGCTACGTCTTCAGCGATAGAAGCAATCTATTCCCAGGCAACTATCCCCTGTTGGAACACGCCTATAACAAACTCTATTCGCGGCACATTAAGCGTATTGCAGATATCGTTAACACGAGCCTGCATGCCTATCTTGAGGAGACAAACTCTCAATGGGCGAAGAACTTTCGGCGGTTTTTCCTCGACCCCCACTCGGGCGAACTTGAGCCAAGCGTCCTCAGCTATGCGATGCATTACCCTCCCCTCGAAAATCTCGAGGAGTTTCTTAACCCCGATCAAACAATCACAATTTCTGAACCTCATGTGGACATGACCACTTTCACAATCCTGCCAAAAGGAACAAGTGGTGCAACAAAGATGTTCGACAAAGCCGGAGAGGTTATTCCCATTTACGACAGTTCAGTTCCACCCGATGCGATCCTGGTCTTTGTGGGAAAGACGCTGGAAAAACTTCTCGAGGGCATTCCGTTCAGGAACAGAAATGGATCTTTCCCTTTCATGGCCTTTAGACACACCGTAATGAACACTCCCGAAGAAGTCATGAAAGGTCGTGATGTTGTTGGATATTTCTTTAACGGTAATTTGAGCCGCCCATACGTCACCGTCGCCAACGCTGAACCGTTCGGATCAATGTTTATCGATCGAAGACCTCTGGCAATGAAACAGCATGAGCCTTTATCCGGGGAAGAACTGACGGTTAAAGATCGCCAGTATCTGACGGAACAGTTGTTCTTTTCAGACACCAGTCCGAACTCCGCATCTCCACCGATAACTTTGAAACAGTTTCGAGGGGCTTTCCACCATTCAATGCGCTTGGCACCAGAGTCACCATTGCTCCGTCCAGCCGCCAGACCATCGAGCTCAAGAGGATTCCCCGCGATGGGACAAGCCAATAGTATGAAACGCACTCAAGACGGCTTGGAGGGTGCGATCAACTCGACGTTTGGAAAGTACATACGGTAACGACCCGGGTCTCGTGTGAGGATGCGGAAATCCGCGACGGCAGCATGGGCTCCTATGTAGAAATCGGGCAGCGGAGATGTTCGCCGGCCTCCACGACGTCGATACTTGAGGAATACCTTTCCGGCGAGAAAGGCGGCCTCAAAAGGCAGAGGGGCGCGCCGGTAGATAGCCGAAGGAATTGCCTGCTCGAGATCCTCTATTCTCCGAAACCCGATCGATACCTCGGAATAGATGAGCGCGTTGATGACTAAAGCCGATTCGCCGGCGGCAGTCTCGAGGGCCTCCGAGGACCATGAGAGCCAGGCCGGATCGTTCGTCGCGATGTCGAGAAGAACATTGCTATCGACGAGAGTCGCCTTCATATCTTCCGCGTCAAGGCGAGAATTTCGTCCGTGCTCATCTTCACGTCCCCGGTTCCCCTGAGCTTTGCAACAATCTGAGCGCCCCGGCCTATAGCATTCCTGGCTTGCACCTTGACGAGTCGAGCGGTGTTTCCATGCACCACGAAATCCACCTCGGTGTTCGGGAATATGCGCAACTTCTCGCGAACTTCAATTGGGATCGTTACCTGACCTTTCGATGTTACCCGCATGGTATTACTCCTACCTGTAATACTATGCCTTTGGGCATCGTACAGCAAGGCTTCCGCTGGGCGGGTTAGCTGGTGTATCAAAGGAGCCTTCAGAACACATGATTGCATGCCGCGTAATAATACAAACGCGACTTGTCCTCTACTTCACTCCGTCAAGAATTACCTTGACTGCAACGATTCGTGTAGTTAGCCTGTCGATACAGGTGGTTGCCTTATGGAACATCCGAAACTAACTCGGCCTTTACGCAGTCTTTCGTTCATGTCGATCGTCTTCCTTTTGTCCGGTATCTGCGTGGCCCAATCCGCGCCGGAGCCGAAGTCCGGGCTGGCCGTCTCGGTTCAGACAGGGCGGGCGGTCATCAAACCTGAAGATCCCGTTGTCCTTCGCGTGACGTTTCGCAACGTCTCCACCGATACTTTCCGCTTGCCCGATCGTGTCAATCCCCCGGATTTCAATCGTTGGTATCTTTCACTTCGAGATGTGAACTCCGGAAAGAGGTATACGGGAATCAGCACGCTGCCGATGGGTGCGGCTTCCGAGCCCGTAGAAATCAACCCGGTAATCATGGCCGCCGGAGATGCGACTGCGGTCAGCGTTGCTTTTCAAGGTTTCGCGTTTGTCCCCGGCGACATGACCTTTCAGGCTGCGAGGAATGCCTGGTTTCCGCAAAGACTGGATTCTTCCGCACAATTCAAGCTGCCTGCCGGTCACTACGAGGTTGCGGTGAACGTGCAATTTCGGTCTTTTCTGAATACTACGAATCTGCCGGAAAGAATCAAGGCGGCGAAAGAGGCCATCGAGAATAACCCAATTCCTCTTTGGAAAGGCGATGAGGTACGCAGCAATGCCGTGCCGGTTGAGGTACGGACAGACGCTGTCGTGAATCAGAGCGAAATAGTTCAGATCGGCAAAGACACTGCCGGATCTTTGCTCGAGTTCCTTCAAGAGGTCCGAAGCGATTCTGCGTTTGTGAGTGCTCGCGTGCATACGGGTTTATGGAATGATCTCGATGCTGTTGGTGCTGCATGCAACGGAGTGCTGAGTATGAAGGATTCGAATCAATCGTCGTCAATTTTCAGTACAGTGAATCAGGCGATTAATCAGGTTCAACAGCGAAGTTTGGAAATCAGCCAGCGATCCAACGAAAGTGAGGAAGTTCGGACCAAGGCCCGGCAGCTGGCCTCAACCATCACGAAGTTCACTCTCAACATTGAACGTTGAAGGGGACCGAGAAAAGGAGTTACCGGTTGATGACTGTAACCCTCGTGGTCGTTGCCATGTGGCGTTTGCGCAGCAGAATCCGGCTCCTGCAGCCAATATGAGCTTTTTTGTGACGAGTTCGAACCCCAAGGGCGGCAACCTTGGCGGTCTCACCGGCGCGGATGCGGTTTGCCAGGCGCTGGCTCGCGCAGTCGGCAGCACCAAGACCTGGCACGCTTATATGAGCTCGAGCACGGTTGATGCGAAGAGCCGCATTGGCAATGGTCCCTGGTACAACTTCAAGGGGGAACGGATTGCGCAGAACGTCGCGGACCTGCACAGCGCAAACAACAAGATTTCCGCAGATACCTCGCTGACGGAGAAGGGCACGAAGCCGACCTATCTGTCCGGCAACCCACCCGCAGCGCCTGCCGGCCAGCAGCTGCAGCACGACATGATGACGGGAACGAAAGAAGACGGCACAAAGGATGCCGACACCTGCAAGGATTGGACTGTTGGCGACGGGTCCGCAAAGGCCATGCTCGGCCACGCAGACCGTCTCGGCCGCACCGCCGGCGTGAACTCGTGGAACGCCGTCCATGCATCCCAAGGCTGCGGTATGGAACAGCTTCAGCCAACCGGGAGCACTGGATTGTTCTATTGCTTCGCGACCAACTAATGAAGCTTTATCTAGTCTCGAAGGG
>JBGPBY010000348.1:0-7907 GCA_041481485.1 Terriglobia bacterium | reverse complement strand
ATTCCTAAAAATTGTGGGCGGTCATAGACCGCCCCTACATTGGGAGCGGCCGCGGCGCAAAGCCGGGATTCCACAGTCACTCAAGAATTCTGCTCCAAGTCTTTGTGTCCGCTGGGTTACTGTTTGTATCGATGACAACAACGGCTCTTATTCTCGGCGGCGGACGATGGCAGCTGGGGCTCATCTCGTCCGCGAAAATGCTGGGCCTCGGAACCATTGTGGCCGATATCTCACCAAATGCTCCGGGACGTGCCCTGGCCGATCAGTTTGTCCAGATCGATACGAACGACCGCGTCGGCTTGAAGAAACTAGCGGAGCAAGTGAAACCGCAGCTGATTCTCGCCGATCAGACGGACCGTCTTGTTCCCATCGCGGGATACCTGAACGATTCATTCGATCTGCCGGGAATCTCGGAGAAGGTCGCCGAACGCTTCACCAACAAATTCACGATGCGGCAAGCTCTCGAGAATTCCGGCATACCGATGCCGGCCTATCGGGTTGTCCGTTCGCTTCAGGAAGCAAATGAGGCGATCCCATATCTGGGGATGCCTGTCATTGTGAAGCCTCTGCAGTCCCAGTCATCGGTGGGTGTCCGCCTGGTTACCGCGGTCGATCAACTTGCGAGTGCCTATGCCACTGCAAGCGCAGTGGGCGGTCCCAGCGTCCTCATAGAACAATTTATCGATGGCGTGGAAATTACTGTCGAGAGCGTGAGCCTTAACGGCCGCTGCTCCGTGCTTGCGATTTCTGAGAAGGCGCACTATGCCCATAATCCGTGCGTCGCGAGATTACTGGCGTATCCGCCTCGGTTTCCCAATGCGACCCTGGACAGAATTCGTAAGACTGCCAGAGCCGTTGTTGAAATCCTGGGACTCGAAACCGGTCTGTCTCACGCGGAATATCGCGTTCGCGAGGAAATTCCGTATCTCGTCGAAGTCGCGGCACGCGGTGGCGGTAACGGCATTGCATCGACAATCGTTCCACACGTAAGTGGAGTGGATACCTACTCGGTAGTCATCCGGAATCTTCTGGGAGACAACGCGCTGCTTCCCCAAATCCAATCGCGCGCGGCGATTCTCGAGTTTTTTGATTTTGCGGCCGGCCAGATCGATGGAATTGATGGGATCTCCGAATGTCTGAAACGTGGACTGGCAAAAGTAATCGATGTTCCCTATTCTGCAGGAGACTGGGTACGCGCCGCCGAGGACGATCGCAATCGGCCTGGATACTTCATCGCGCTCGGGGAAAACCGGGAAGAGGTCGATTTGAAATCGAGCACCATCAAGGATCTCGTGCGCGTTCGATACGCGCAACAGGTAGCCATGTAATGCGCTACTTTGATTGCCATCTTCATCTGCCTTCACCCGACGACGCTGGATTCGATCGATTCAAGCAGTACATGGAGAGTCATCCCAATCTTGTGGGATGCAATCTTATATTGAATTCCGGAGCGGAGATTGCAGTTGCAGATCGACGTTTGCGCGAACTGCCGGACTGCGTTCAGATCGTTCCTCCACTGCCGCTGGACCTGAGTATCCCGGAACGTCTCCACTCGCTGCGCTGGTACAAAATCCATCCCGCATTGCATCGGATCAGCCGGGAACGAATCTCTGCGGTTGTGAATCTGATTGGCGCATCACAGGCCAGAGGCGTCGTTGTGCACCACTTTCCGTGGGGCGACCAACTGGAATACAACACCAGCCTGGAGCTGATCATCCAGATCGCGCAGGCATATCCCGAACTTCCAGTCGTGGCAACGCATGGTGGCGGATACGAAAGCTGGCAATTGCGCGCCCATACCGCCCGCCTGAAAAATATTTACTACGACTTTTCAATTTCTCTGTCGGTGTACGCGGAAACCGATTACGTCAAACCCTGGATCCAATATGTGGAGCGCCGCCGCAATCGGATTCTATTCGGCAGCGACTGGCCCAGTGCGGAGGCCGAACCTCAGCTGAAATACGCAGCTGCGCTTGCCCAAAAAGCCGGAGTGAATGAATCTGAACTGGAGCTGCAACTGCTCGAAAATTCCGCGCGCTTATGGCCGCGCTGTGTGATGAGTGTGAATCATGAAAATCGATAGTGGACTGAATCAGTCGGTCGTTTCGTCGATCGAGGCCGTTTCGATTCGGTACAACAACCTCGTCTATGACTTGAAGCGTCAGGGCAAACAGGTGATTTCCCTGTCTTTGGGAGAAGCTTTCTTCGACGTCCCTCTTCAACCGTTCGAGGATCTGCCGTTCCCTGCCCTGTATCACTACTCCCATTCACGAGGCGTACCCGAACTTCGAGATGCAGTGGCGCGTCACTATTCCAGCCAGTTCGCCGCGTCGATCGATCCGGATTCGCAGCTGATCATGACAGCAGGTTCGAAGTCTGCCATCTATTTCGCGATGATGGCCGTGCTTAACCCCGGCGATGAAGTCCTGATTCATGAGCCGGCATGGGTGAGCTACCCGGAACAGGCGAAGCTGTTGAACGCGAAGCCGGTCCTGATCCCGCATTACTGTGGAATCCGGGAGTACCGCCGATTCATTACGGACCGGACGAAATTGATTGTCGTGAACAATCCGCACAATCCAAAAGGAAGCGTACTTTCTCGAGCAGAATCCGAGTTTCTGCTGAGTCTCGCGCGGGAATATGGGGCGTTCATTCTTGCAGACGAAGCGTACAGTGATTTTGTTCTGGACGGCTCGTTTCATTCCTTTGCAAAACTGGATCCGAAGCTCTCACATACCATCGTCTGCAATTCCATTTCGAAGAACTTTGGCATTTCCGGCTGGCGGCTCGGATATGTGTTTTCAAACGAAGCACTGATTCAGCAGATACTCAAGATTCAACAACACGTGATGACATGCCCTGCCACGGTCCTGCAATACTACGTCGCAAAGCACTGGGAACAATTGCAGACGGTCTGCCATCCCCAAATCGTGCAGATTAACGAAAAGCGCCGATCCGTCGCGCAGCTTCTCCGGAAGTACGAACTGGAGTTCCTGCCAGGCAACAGCACGTTCTATTTCTTTGTGTCGATCTCTCCATCGCGAATGACATCCGAGGAATTTGCGACCGGATTATTGACTGAAGATCTCGTGGCTGTGGTTCCCGGCAGTGGCTATGGAAAGTCCTGCGATGCATTCATTCGCATCTCGATCGGAACTGAGCCTATGGATCGCATCGAGCAGGCATTTCAGAAAATACGTCAACGGATTGATGCATCGGCGTAAATCATGAACGATAGCGAGCGGGCATCACTGGTCGGACTCTACTCGGAGCGCGTCGCCGAACTCGGATACGACGTGCGGTCTCTGGGATGGAAGAACCGGGAGGACCAGATCCTTCGCTTTCAGGTTCTCGCAGACATTGCAGATTTGAGCAACAGCACGGTCTGTGACGTCGGGTGCGGATTTGGAGATTTGTTGCCGTACCTGACCGAACGATTTGGCGCAGTGCAATACCATGGCGTCGATATCTGCCAGGATCTTTTGGTAATCGCCAGACGCCGCCGTCCGGACATCCGGTTTTCTCTGGCAGACATCCTCTCGCCGGATTATTCGGAACTCGCGGACTGGCACTTGCTCAGTGGAGCTCTCAGCTACAAACTCTCCGACAATCTTGCTTTCACCGAACGCATGCTGGGACGAATGCTGGAACTCTCGTCGAAAGGGGTCGCGGCGAACTTTCTCAGTTCACACGTCAATTATCAGCATCCGCGAAACTACCACCATGATCCGTGCGACGTTTTTCGTATCGCAAAACGGCTCACTTCGAAAGTGACGCTGCGTCACGACTATCCGCTGTGGGAATTCACCGTTTATTTGTACAAGTGAGGCAATAGTGAGGCAATGATGAATCCGGAAGAAGAATTCAAAGCGTCCCGGGCCGTGGCTCTGAAGGAGCAGGGCGATGATCAGGATCTTGTTGCTCTAAGCCGCCGCTGGATGATTCAGAGCGCCCGCCATGGCTATACCTATAACTTTCGCTGGATGGGCCGTCCCATCATACAGTTCCCGCAGGACATCATTGCGCTCCAGGAAGTGATCTGGAATGTGAAACCTCAGATTATCGTCGAAACCGGCGTGGCTCATGGCGGTTCCACGGTCTTTTTCGCGTCCATGCTGGAGTTGCTGGGAGAACGCGAAGCTAAAGTCATCGCCGTCGATCTGGAGATCCGGGCGCACAACCGCAAAGCCATAGAATCACACCCGCTGGCGCGGCGTATCCGGTTGATTGAAGGATCGTCGATCAGTGACCCTGTGATCGACCAGGTTCGGGCGGAAATTGCAGGCAAAGGCCCGGTGCTGGTGGTTCTCGATTCGGACCATACCCGAGAGCATGTGCTTTCCGAACTGAGACGATACTGCCCCATGGTCACCTCGGGTTCGTATATTGTCGTGATGGATACTTCGGTGGAGTATGCACCGAAGGAACTGTTCCCCAATCGGTCCTGGGGACCCGGAAACAGTCCATTGTCGGCGGTCCACGATTTTCTCGGCGAGAATCATGAGTTCGCGATCGATCCGGAGTTCGACAACAAGCTCCTGATCTCCGTAGCGCCGGAGGGCTTTCTCCGGCGGACAGCCGGTTAGACAACAAGACAACGCCACAATTCCGATGCGCGTCGCCTATGACCACCACATTTTTTCGGCTCAGCATTACGGTGGGATATCTCGCTATTTCGCAGAAATCGCGACAAGAATTCAGCTGTTGGAAGGATTTGAGGTCCGCATCCTTTCTCCTCTCTGCATCAATGAATACATGAAGACATATCCTTCATTACCCGTCTGGAGCCTGGGAATTGACGTCTCGGGCCTGCCCCAGCGGGTTATTCGAGGATTCAATTCAGCTCTCGTCAGGGCGAAACTCCGTTATGACTCTCCGGAAATTGTTCATGAAACGTATTACCTCAGATCCCGCCTTGCGCCGCCGAAATCAAAAACGATAGTTACCGTGCACGACATGATTCATGAAAAGTTCCCTCAGTATTTCCCTTCCCGTGACAATACGAGCAAGTGCAAGAAGGCTGCTGTCCAAAGGGCTGAAAGAATAATTTGTGTTTCAGAGAGTACCCGCACGGATCTTCTCAATATCCTCGATGTCGATCCGGAGAAAGTATCCGTGGTTCATCATGGCAGTTCCGTTGCCGGTGCCGGAGCAAAGACCACAGATCGTCTCGTAGACCGCCCATACATTGCGTTTGTGGGCACGCGTGTGGGATATAAGAATTTTCACGGCCTGCTTGAAGTGTTTGGGATGTCGGCTTTTCTGAGAAACAACTTTGCAATATTGTGCTTTGGCGGCGGGACATTTACTGCGGATGAACTGAGGCAGGCGGCTCATCTGAGCATTGATCGGGAACGATTAATCCATCTGCAGGGAAGCGATGAGATTCTCAATCAGGTATATAGAGGAGCATCGGCATTTGTGTATCCCTCCCTTTACGAAGGATTCGGACTCCCGGTGTTAGAGGCGATGTCCAATGAATGTCCGGTAGTATGCAGTAATACGAGCTCGCTACCGGAGGTATGTGGGAATGCTGCGGAGTATTTTGATCCCAATATCGCCGAATCCATGGCGACCTCCATCGAGAAGGTCTTGAATTCACCGAGTCTGAGAAAGGAACTCGTGAATCGAGGCCTTCAGCGAATTAAGAATTTCTCCTGGCAACGCTGCGCCGAACAAACTGCGGATGTTTATAAGTTGGCTTGCGCAGTAGAACATTGAGTACAGTGACACTGTGACCGCTGCACCCGGATCGCAGAAGGAGACATTGCCGAAGATCAGCATTGTCACGCCATCGTTTAACCAGGGTAAATTCCTTGAAGAAACCATTCGATCGGTTCTGCTTCAGGGTTATTCGAACCTCGAATACATCATCGTCGATGGAGGTTCCTCGGACGGCAGCGTGGATCTCATCCGGAAGTACGAACATCACCTGGCGTATTGGATATCCGAAAAAGACGGCGGGGCCGCCGACGCGATTGGAAAAGGATTCCGAAAGGCCACAGGTTCGATCGTTGGCTGGCTGAACTCCGATGACCTTTACAGGCCGGGAACTCTTCAGAGCGTCGCGTCCGCATTCCAGAACAATAAGGATGTCGACGTGGTGTACGGTAATACTTATTGGATCGACGCCAACGGAAACGTGCTCGCGCAAAAACGGCAGACGCCATTTTCAAAATCCGCATTCTTCTATGGCGGCGCGGACCTGCAGCAACCCTCCACTTTCTGGACGCGTGAGTTGTATGAGAAGGCGGGTGGGCTCGATCCATCTTTCCGGGCGGCCTTCGATACCGACCTGTTTTTCCGCTTCTTTCAGCTCGACGCCAGATTCCAGCACATTCCTGAATTCCTTGCAGCGTTCCGGCTTCATTCCGATCAGATATCCGACGTGATGCTTGAAACGTGCCGGCGAGAGGTTGCCACACTGCGGGAGCGGCATCTCGCGTTTCCGGT
Organism: Terriglobia bacterium; assembly: GCA_041481485.1. Lineage (GTDB taxonomy): Bacteria > Acidobacteriota > Terriglobia > 20CM-2-55-15 > 20CM-2-55-15 > JBGPBY01. Next base: position 1,454 of record JBGPBY010000348.1, on the reverse strand, counting down.
CAGTTCGCTCCGGGGCAGGATGATCCGAAATCTTGCACGGCTCGAAAGAGTCTTTCGCTACGCCCGCCAGGGCGATCTGCCATGGTTAATCCGCCGGATTCCCGATCGCTTGAAATCCCGTTTTCTTCGGGAGGCCACTGGCCCAAGGTCAAAATGGATCTAAAGACAAGCGGGAATCTGGAATTGAATTTGATTCTTTCGTATGGCGACTTATCGCGCCCGGGCGGCTATCGTGGCCGAGTCCTCGGCGAATTGAAAACGCTTGATCCACAGGACGATCTCGATTCCTTCCTGCTCGTTTTTGACCGCGATCCAAATAGCTTTGAAAACGGTTTTTGTATGGACGTTCCACATCGGACGATCAACCGTTCAGCGGTGCTGCAGTTCTATCCCACCCTGTCCCGTCTGGCAGCGCAAAAGCCCATTCGGCTGGTTCATGCGCACAACCTGTACTCTGCCGCATTGGCGCTCTCGGTAAGGTGGCGTTATGGATATAAGATCGTGCTCGATTACCACGGGCGCATTCCCGAAGAGTACGTCTATCTGGGCAAGGGCGGTGAATCCTCGCGGCGGGCGCTCGAACTCCTGGAGCGATGGTGCGTAAAGAGCTCTGACCACGTGGTGACGGTCTCGAACAAACTGGCCGGCTATATTGAACAGCGCTACAGGATTCCCGAAAATAAGATCTCGGTCATTCCCTGTTGTGCCGACGAAAACATTTTCTCCTGGGATGCTGTTCGCCGCGCGGAAATGCGCCGTTCCATGAATCTATCCGGAAAGTTCGTCTGTACGCATGTTGGCTCGTTTTTCGAGTGGTATGACCCGGACATGCTCGTCAGCATATTCCAACAAATTCAGAATCATGTTGATGCGCACCTGCTGGTCATCACTTCTGAAGTGGAACGTGCCACGGACTATCTCGGCTCTCGCTTGCGGCCAGGCACGTTCATGGTGCGTTACGCAGCCCACGAAGAAGTTCCGGCTCTGCTGAATGCTTCGGACATCGGATTCCTGTTCCTCAGGCCTTCGCCAAATATCAAAACATCTTCACCGGTGAAATTTGCCGAATATCTCAATTGCGGTTTACCGGTATTGATCACGCCAGAAGTCGGCGACTACTCCGAGTTCGTGACGCGGATGGGAGTCGGCGCAGTCGTTGAACACAAAGGCCGTCTCGATACATCCATAGTGGATCGCGTGATTCGCGAGCGTGAAGAACTCGCCTCCAGGTGCACCACCGCAGGACGTACGTTGACGTGGCAGGCGATGTCTGTAACTTGGTCACAAATCGTTGCAGGAAATTGTAGGGGCGGTCGATCAAGAAATCCCTCTCCCAACGGGAGAGGGGGGCCGAAGGCCCGGTGAGGGGTACCACAAGTAAATATTGTTACTTGCGGTACCCCTCACCGGCCGCTACGCGGCCCCCTCTCCCGTTGGGAGAGGGATTTCTTGAT
>JBGPBY010000347.1:0-7934 GCA_041481485.1 Terriglobia bacterium | reverse complement strand
CCGGCCGCTCCAACAATGTGGCTTCGCACTTTTTTCTTGATGTCGCGGCCACCCCCTCCTCAGCTGAGGAGGGGACTTTCGCCTTCACCTGCAATTTATTCACACCTTCTATGACCGCCCCTACACTGGGGAATCGAATGATCCAGTGAATCCCTCACATTTCCTCACATCAATTGGTGACGTTGGGAGGTCCCCAGACGTCGTGAACATCGAATTGCCTTCCGTCTGGAAATGTCAGCAATCGTCCACTGGCATTGGCGGAGCCATCTCGGGCAGGCCAGATTTCGATGCTGTATGTCGAAGTCAGGTCGAGCATCTGCGATGTGAGTCCCAAACGCGAGAGCGCGCTTGGCGAGGCAATCTCGATTCGCCAGGTCACGATCTTTCCATTCGTGTCCCTGGCATTCATGAGGACAAACGCATGAGGATTTCTCCATCCGATTTCGGTCAGGACTCCGCGGATGGTTGTTGACTTGCTCGTATCATAAGTGCCGGCCATGCTGTGGTGCGCAAGGGCGACGGTTGCCCAAACGATGGTCGATATGAAAATTGCGAACTGAATCGATCGTTTCATCTTTCTGCCCCCTTTCATTTCTCCAGTGCATCGAACCGGTTCACCGCGCCGATATTCAATGCATTCAAGTCGGCAAACGGATACGTCGGCTTCCAGTTCTGTTGTTGAAGCACGTATAGATTGAAGGCCGCTGCGCCCGGGGCGATTGCCGAACCACTGCTGATGGTAAACGTCTCCGTTCCTAACGCAAATTGAAGGGACGTTCCCCGCACCTCTCCGGCTTTGCGAAAACCGAGGTCTGCGTGTGGGCCAAGTGACAAAACGATCCGTCCCCGTTTTGGAATGTAGAGCCAGATAAACACACCGTTCGCGATGTCCGAGCGGGACGCCGTGGATTCTTCGAGCTTACCGCTGATGGCCACACGCGGAGAATCAATGCGCATCTGTACATCATTGGCAGTAAAGTCGCGCGCATCGCCGGTGGCATACGAAAACTCCCGGCTCGGTGGTCTGGAAAATGAAAGTCCATTGATGGGAACCGCGCCCGGTTCCTGGATGGAAATGTAATCCAGGATCTTTTGTTTCGTCGTGCTGTTGGTCAGCAGCGCCACTTCGAGAATTTCGTCGCTGTGCACCGTGCGCGGCGGCGGAAAGCGTGGAGGCGCGACGAGGCCCCAGTTCACTTCGGATCCGTTTAACTGACTCTGCAGTGTGGCCTTCGGCATATTCAGCGGAGTGAACGTGACGCGATACGTATGGGGTTCCGGACGCACTTCCACCAGGACGTCATATCCGAAATACGTGCGCCCGGAATTGTCGATCATGACGCGATGAATCACCGGTGACGCATCGGTGACCGCGCGAGTAACAAAACTATCGGCCATTGGAGGCGTCGCCGGTTCGATTCGAGATTCCCAGAAGACGATATATTTGTCCCTCCTCACCGAGCCGCTGCCAATGAGATTCGATTCGCCCCGCTTATCGGGATTGTTCGGCAGCCATGCGGTTCCCACCGAGAGATCCGAGTTTGCCGGAGCGGTCTGCCCGAATGCCCCAGCGAAGCAGAACAGGATAGCCATCGCTGCAATCAGGAAATTGTTTCTCCTCATTTCACGACTCCTACGACTTTCGGTTCAAACGGACTGACGGGGCGAAATCCTGCAAGGGCTGCCGATTCCGGATGCGGTGGAGTTTCGGGAGAAGCGCGTTCCCGATTCACTGGCGCGGGTTTTGGTGTCACCTGCTGTGGCGGAGCCTCCGAAGGCGTTACCGAATGGACTGCGTTGCCGACCGGCGATGGCGCACCCGGACCCGCGGACTTCGTTTTGACCGAAATGACCCAGAACGCCGCAATGAAAACAAACGCTGCTACGCCAACAGGCACCGGGACGTGAATGCGTCCCGTCCACAGCCATCGCCAGAGTGAAACTCGCGGGACTGACGAGATTCTCAATGACTGCGGTGCGTCCGGAGCTTCCCATCGCCGCAGGAGCTGATTCAGTTCGTTGTCATTTAATGGTTCCATTGCTGATCGACCTCAATCCCTTTGGTGTATTTGCAGGACCGAGCGGCGCGAGCATCCGCCGCAGATTTTCGCGCGCTCGATGAAGGCGCGATTTCACTGTTCCCACTTCCGATTCGACGGCCCTTGCGATTTCTTCCAGAGACAATTCCTCGTATTCGGCAAGGATCACGACCTCGCGTTGCAGCGGCGGCAGAGACTGCACCGCTTCTCCAACCAGCCTTGCCAGATCTCCGGTTGCCGCATCCACAGGTTGTGGAACGAACAGCTCGTCTCCGAGCTCTTCCCAATGATGCTCGTCGCGCCATCGCTTCAATACGAGATTGCGAGCGATCCCCAGCAGGAAGGATCGAAGAGAACCTCGCATCGGATCGAAGCGCTGCGGCAGCCGCAGAAGCGTCAGGAACACGTCCTGGACAGTGTCTTCCGCTGCCGAAGATGAACCCGTCATCCGCCAGGCAAAGCGATAGACCGAATTCTTGTACTGTTCAAAGGCCTTCTGGAATTCCGCTTCCGTCACTCCATGAATAGTTACCTTAAAATGGCAAAAAGGATACGGGAGGTGGAGGAATTTTTCTTGATCTGTCGCCGCTCTGCGGCTCAAGGGAATTCGCGCGATGGAGTTCCACCGGCTCACGCCGGTGGCTATGGGAACCTGCCGCCGCTCTGCGGCTTCGGAAAATCAAAGTGCCGGAGGCACGGCAGTTTTCTAGCCCCCGGCGTGAGCCGGGGGTATGAAGAATTGCATTAGAACTCAAGCGCCGGAGGCGCGACAGATCAAGAACCCTTCGATTTCAATGCCGATTCGATGTCTGTTTCGATGGACGATGGCTTGTCTGCCGGAGCGTATCGATGAATTGGCTCCCCCTTGCGATCGATGAGGAACTTCGTAAAATTCCACTTAATGCCTTCGGTACCGAGCAGTCCGGGCTTCGCATTCTTCAAATAACCGTACAGCGGATGCGCCGCAGCACCGTTGACATCGATCTTGGCAAACATTGGGAACGTCACGCCATAATTGAGGCTGCAAAAATTCCGGATTTCCTCTTCGTTGCCTGGCTCCTGGCTTCCGAACTGATTGCAGGGGAAGCCGAGGACGACAAATCCCTGATCCTTGTATTTTTCGTAAATCGATTCCAGTCCGGAATACTGCGGCGTGAACCCGCATTTGCTGGCGACATTGACAATCAGCAACACCTTGCCGCGAAAATCGCCGAGATATTCGTCCTTCCCGTCAATCGTCTTTGCCGTAAAGTCATAAACTGTCATTTTCCGATTATGACACGTCAGGATCGTCAGGCGCGGAATCGATTCACGTCGACCTCGTACTTGCGAATCTTGTAGTTAAAAATGCGCTCCGTTGTACTCAGCATCCGTGCAGCTTTGGCCCGGTTACCGCGAGTCGTCTTCAGGGCATCCAGTACCAGATCCTTCTCGTATGCCGCGATGGCATCTTCCAGCGACAGCCGCGGCATCGTGCCTGACGCCTGAGCGGTCTGGAGAGTCGGAGGGAGGTGGTGTCCGTGAATGGCACCGGCATCGCAAACCAGCACTGCGCGTTCAATGACGTTTTCGAGTTCGCGGACGTTTCCGGGCCAGTGATAGCTGGTGAGCATGTCGATGGCAGGCGTCGTTATCCGCCGGATGTCTTTTCCGTGTTCCTTGGAATACTTCTGCAGAAAGTGATCGCACAGCAGCATCAGATCCGACTTGCGCTCGCGCAAGGGCGGAACGAAGATCGAAAACACGTTCAGGCGGTAGTAAAGATCTTCTCGAAATCCTCCATCGGCAATGGATTTCTCGAGATCCTTGTTGGTCGCGGTAATCAGCCGCACGTTGGCGCGCAGCGTTTCAGTTCCGCCGAGGCGTTCGAACTCCCGTTCCTGAATGACCCGGAGCAATTTCACTTGCGTGGACAGATTCACATCGCCGATCTCGTCGAGAAAAAGAGTTCCGCCTTCTGCGAGTTCGAAGCGTCCTTTTTTGCGTGAGACGGCGCCGGTAAATGCGCCTTTTTCATAACCGAACAATTCCGCTTCAATCAAGGTGTCGGGCAGCGCCGCACAGCTGACCTTGATAAAAGGCTTCTTGGCTCGCGGAGAATTGTAGTGCAGGGCATGTGCGATGAGTTCCTTACCGGTTCCGGACTCACCTCGGATAAGGACGGTCGTATTGGTATTTGCAACCTGGACTATCTGTTCGTAAACCTGACGCATGGGGCCGGCCGTGCCAATGATATTGGTGAACTCGTAGCGCTCCTTCAATTCACCGAGAAGATGAGAATTTTCATCTTCCAATCGGCGGCGTTCGTCGTCGAGGAGATAGTCTGCCTTCACGGCCTGTCCCATCATGGTTGCGGTGATGCGGATACAATTCAGGTCGGCTTCGTAATCGCGGTCCGGATCAAAGCGAAGATCGACGCCAAGCGCGCCGACCGCTCTGCTATTGACAAAGTATGGAACACAGATGAAGGTGACATCGTTGCGTTCGAGGTCCTTTCGTTGTCCCGCACGATTGAGGAACATGGGCTCGCGGCTCACCTGCGGCACGACAATGGGCTTGCCGCTTTCGACCACGCGGCCGGTGATGCCTTCGCCAAGTCGATAACGGATGCTGCGAGCGGCGTCGGCGAGACCGTTGGAAGCCTCCACGCGGATTTCACCGGATTGCCGATCGAGGACAGTTACGGTTCCACGAATGACGCCATGGCATCGTTCGAGAACTTCCAATACTCGTTGAAAGGCGACTCGCGACGAAATAGCTGCGGACAACGCCGAGCCAATCTCCAAAAGTGTCGCCAGATGCTTGTTCGAGGCTGCTTTTATGTATGACAGATTCGTTGCCACGATCAATTCCACCTTTATCGTTTCGCACTAAAATAAAAAACGCCCAAAACAGGCCGTCGAAACGGACTATTCTGGACGTCGGTGTCCAACAGAAAGATTGTCGTTGCCGGTCAGTGCGCTACCAGTCGTTGTAACGCCACTGCTACAAGAACGTCGGCGAGTTCATTATCGGCAGCCAGCGGAAGACTGTCAACCCTTCAAATTAATTGTTATATCTGATAATTCAACGGAGCCTCGGACGGATCTTTGATAAAGACCCGAACCTGCCGGGGTCTTACAAAAATGTGCTCCCCCACGGCAAGCTGCAGCTCCCGTTGCCGGTCCCGGGTAATCTCCGCATCAAGAACGTCATGGCCCTCTATGCGGCGAAGCCGGAGTTTGATGTTCGGGCCGACTGCCTGAATCTGAAGGATTTCCACCGGCATCGCGTCGTTGCCGATCGTCTCGCGCGAGAGTTCCATTTCATGCGGACGAGCGTAACCCACTGCCGGAGAATCCGCGGCATCCTGAAGCTCCGGGGCGTCGACTTCCAGATCCCCGATAGTGGCTTTGCCTCCTTTCACTCGTCCATGGAACAGGTTGACGTTTCCCAGAAAACTATAGACAAAGGGATTCGCCGGGTTTTCGTAAACACTTTGAGGCGTACCCACCTGCTCAATGTGCCCACGATCCATGATGGCTACACGATCGGAAACTTCCAGTGCTTCTTCCTGATCGTGCGTGACAAAGACGCAGGAAACACTGATTTCATCGTGAAGCCGGCGCAGCCACTGCCGTAATTCGCGGCGAACTCGTGCGTCGAGAGCGCCGAAGGGCTCATCGAGCAAAAGCACCCTGGGTTCAATCGCAAGGGCGCGCGCCAGCGCGATGCGCTGACGCTGCCCTCCGGAAAGCTGCCCTGGGTAGCGGTTGGCTACCCAGTCCAGCTGTACCAGCTTGAGAAGCGTCATCACGCGATCGCGGATATCGGCTTTCGACTTCCGAACGTTTCGCGGCTGAACTCGAAGTCCAAACGCGACGTTCTCCATCACCGTCATGTGTCGAAACAGCGCGTAATGCTGGAAGACAAAACCCACTCCGCGTTCTCCGGCGCCGCGCAGTGTGGCGTCTTCTCCATTCAGGAGGATGGAACCCGAATCGGGAAAATCGAGGCCGGCAATGATTCGAAGCAGCGTTGTCTTTCCTGACCCTGATGGGCCCAGAAGTGCGACCAGCTCTGCATCGCCGATGGTGAGACTCACATCTTTGAGAGCATCAAATGTCCCGAATTTCCTGGAGACACTCTTGATTTCAATGCTCATTCTGCAGTCTTCCATTCCACGAGTTTTTTGACAGCGAGTGTAATCAGAGCCAGCAGAGTGAGCAAAGATGCGACCGAAAAGGCTCCCACGAAATTCAGGTCGTTGAACAGAATTTCGACATGCAAAGGGATGGTGTCGGTTTCACCCCGAATGTGCCCGGAAACCACCGACACTGCACCAAATTCGCCCATCGCACGCGCCGTGCAGAGAATGATCCCATACATCAGACTCCATTTGATGTTGGGTAGAGTCACTCGGAAAAAAGTCTGCCATCCGGAGGCGCCCAGAACGAGCGCGGCTTCCTCTTCATCCCGTCCCTGGGCCTGCATGTGGGGAATCAATTCGCGGGCGACGAAAGGTACCGTTACAAACATAGTCGCCAGAATGATACCGGGAACCGCAAATACAATGCGAAGGTCATGATCCGATAGCCATGGACCAAGCCAGCCCTGCGCTCCAAATATCAAAACAAAAATCAGTCCCGAGATTATCGGTGACACCGCGAACGGAATATCGAGAAGCGTGATGAGAATATTCTTGCCTGGGAAATCGAATTTTGTAATCGACCATGCCGCAGCCAATCCGAAAAGCGTGTTCACCGGAACCGCCACCGCGGCGGCAAGCAGCGACAGACGGATGGCCGAAACTGCGTCCGGTTCATGAATGGCTGCAAGATAAGCCTGCCATCCCGTGGCCAATGCTTCAGCGAAAACTACGATCAGCGGAGTCACCAGGAACAGCGCGAGAAAAATGAGGGCCGCAGCGATCAGAACCCACTTTGCAATACCGTTCCCAGCGGGCTTCTTTCCGTCTTTGCGCGGATCATCGCTCATTCTGCCTCCTGAAATCGCCGGGTTCGAGCCTGAAGCAAATTGACGAAGAGCAGCAGGAGAAACGACAACACCAGCATGACGGCGGCAACAGCCGTCGCGTCGAGAATCTTGTATTCCTCGAGTTTGGTGTTGATGAGCAGGGAAGTGATCTGCGTATTCGGAAGGTTGCCTGAAATGAATACGACCGATCCGTATTCACCGAGACCCCGCGCGAATGCGAGAGCGAATCCTGTAAATAGTGCGGGAAGTATTGTGGGCATGATCACGCGCCAGAACGTCTGCCATTCGCTGGCACCAAGACTCTTTGCCGCCTCTTCAATTTCCGCATCGAGATCTTCCAGCACAGGCTGAACATTGCGTACGACAAACGGCAATCCGACAAACATCAGTGCCACGACAATGCCAAGCGGGGTGTAGGCCACTTTGATTCCAAGTGGTTCCAGATACCGCCCAAACCAGCCATTCTGTGAATAAATTGCCGTGAGCGCGATGCCGGCAACTGCGGTCGGAAGCGCAAACGGCAGGTCCACGAGAGCATCGACGATGCTGCGTCCCGGGAATCGATAACGGGCGAGAACCCACGCGACGAGCAGGCCGAATCCTGAATTAAGAAGTGCGCTGATGAAAGATGCGGTCAGCGTCAGCGTATAGGAATGAATCAGCCGCGGCGCAGTGACGGTTTCCCAGAATTGCGGCCAACCCATGGCTGCCGTCTTCAGGAATACGGCGCTCAATGGAATCAATATCAACAGACTCACATAGGCGAGAGTGAATCCGGTAGATATCCCAAATCCGGGAAGAATGTTTCGCTTCTTCATTTGCCACTGTAGGCGGGGTGGTATTTGCGGTGTAGTTAATTGGGGGGGGGTGGAATTTGGTGGGGAATTGGTGTTTTTTGGAACGGGGTAAAAAGGGAAT
>JBGPBY010000346.1:0-7984 GCA_041481485.1 Terriglobia bacterium | reverse complement strand
TGGGGACCACCTCAACCATCGGCTTGCGACTTTGCACGCATTCTTCCGATATGTTCAGGCCGAGGAACCAGCCCACATGCTTCACTGCCAAAAAATCCTTGCGATTCCCCTGCGGCGGCACGCTCACCCAACGGTCGGATACCTTTCGAAGGAAGAACTGGCTGAGATTCTGGCGCAGCCAGACCTGCGGACCTCAGACGGTCGTAGAGATGCCGTTTTACTGAGTGTCCTCTACGACACGGGAGCGCGTGTTCAGGAGTTGATCGATCTTTCAGTTGGAGATGTGCGATTGGATCCACCGGCGCAGTTGCGCCTTCTGGGAAAGGGTCGCAAGATGCGCGCTGTACCTTTGATGCACAACACGGTCCAGCTTCTACGCGACCACTTACAGGAAAACCACCTCGATCGTTCCGAACAGTTCGACGAGCCTCTTTTCCAAAACGCTCGCAGTCAACGCCTGTCACGTTCGGGAATCCGTTACATTCTCAAAAAGTATCTCGTCAGAGCACGAAGCAAACTTCCAGCCCTCAACCGGACGGTGAGTCCACATACCCTTCGGCACGCGAAAGGAATGCACCTCCTACAGAGCGGAATCTCGCTTGACATGATTCGGGATTTCCTGGGTCACGTCGATGTCAAAACAACTCAAATTTACGCGAGGGCAAATCTCGAAATGAAACGAAACGCGCTTGAAAAAATGAGCGATCCTTCGCCCGTTCGCACCATTCCGTCCTGGCAGCAGAACAAGGATCTTCTTGACTGGCTCCGTTCTTTGTAACTCTTGAGAGGACACCGGCGCATGACTTGTCCGAACCGGGATCCGCCAAACTCAGGCGGGATATTATGTTGAGTCAAACCAATGTGCATCGCTTTGCGATCAGCACTCAGATCTGCTTACTGCACATATCAGGTGTCTGCGCATAATAGCGCTCCGTTGTCTGCACCGAAACGTGCCCCAAAAGAAATTGGATCTGCTCCAATTCGCCGCCCGCCGAGTGACAGAACCGGGCGCACGACCTCCTCAAATCGTGAGGCGCGAGCTTCGGAATCTCCAATTTTTTCGCGTGCATCTTAACGACGTGCCAGACCACTTTCTCAGTCATTCCGTCGCCCCAGACGGTTCCCGCGCGGCACACGCACCGGAACAACTTGCCCGTCCCAATTTCAGCCGCTGAAAACCATTCGTCCAGGAATTGCTTCACCCAATCTGGCACTGGGACCGTCCTGACGTGGCCACCTTTGCCGACAAGATCCACGATGGCCCAACGGTCCTCACGACGCTGAAGTTGGTCGAAATTGAGGTCGGCCAATTCTCGTCGTCGGAGACCACAGCCCAGCAGGACAGCGATAATCGCACGGTCTCGTTTTCCTTTGACCGTCTCTTTGTCGGGAGATTGCCATAATGCGCGCGCATCCTTTGGCGATAACCAATTTCCCAACCGGACTCCCAGCTTTTTGAGTCCCTTCACACGCCGGATGCCCGCAGCGAGTTCGGGACTAAGCAAACCGGCATCCGACGCTTCGTAAGCCAGTCTTCTTACCGCGGCGAGTCGAACGTTGATTGTGCCTGGAGCCAGATAGCGGGATTCTAAATGGTTTCGGTACCGCAATACGACAGTGCGATTGAACGAAAGCCTTGGCTCCGAACAATACCACTCAATAAATTCGTCAATGGCGTGCCGGTAGCCACGCTGTGACTCCGGCGATCGGAGGCTTCCAATCACAGCCGACTTCGATTGATCAAGATCTGGGAGGCCCAATCTTGTTTTCTGCCGCCCGATCTTTCGTCTCTTCGATTTTTTTCTCATGTGCAGCCGCCTCCAAAACGGCTGAACAGGAGAATGGAGACGAATCAAGCTCCACAGGACGGCAAAGCGGTATCTCGGGCAAGTCCGGCATAAATTCCAAATCGAAGAGGCTGCTTACCGTCCTTCCTTTCGACTAATTCAACAACTCATGTTACTTTCGGTGTCATGGCGCTCCGAGTTTTTCAGTTGCTGGTGATTCTTATTTGTTTTGTCGGGGAAGCCGTCGCGCAGGAAGCGATCCATAGTTCTGCGCTCCAAGGCCGCATCAGTATCGCAAATACTACGGTCCCTGGACCGATAGATATTTTTCTCACAGGTGCGCGGATTTATGAGGTTAAGGCGGAACTTGATGGCAGATATTCATTTAGTGGTCTGCCGTCTGGAACTTACATCATGACCGTTTTTGATCCGGAATGTGAATTGAGCATCACATCCATCGACCTGAAGAGTGGTTCTACCGCCACAAAGGACATTATTCTAAGAATCCCTCTTCTCTTTTCAGGTTCACAAGTCGGTTCCAGTACTTCTCTACCTCCCCCACCGCATGTCGTGACAAATAAAAATGCGGACCGCCTGTTCCTTACGAAGTGGTTGAATAGCGCTGATCCATTTGTGGATTGGTTGAATAGTAACAGTCGTTTTCCTTACGACTCCTTGGAAGTAAATTCCCTAACTTCAGTTGTGCCCATCGAGACCGGCACCAGTTTGTTTATTTTCAACCCTGGCCAATCACTAAATGAACCGATCAAGATTTTGGAAATTTCGGAATCATTCACTCCAGAAAGCCTCACCAAACAGCTAGCCGCGAACGCAAGCCGCATTTATATCGGTGTTCAAGTTGTTTCGAAATCCGAATACTTATTATTCTTGAGATAGCCGCCATGGCTTTTAAAGTCGCAACTCAACGGGTGTATAGTCGGTATCTCGGAGAGTGGAATTTCCCGAGCGGTCGAACACTCCAGATGACGAGATGGCGGTTTCACGGCCATTGAAACACTTGCTCACTCCAAGGTCGCCAACTACCTACACAATTTCAGGCAGAATTCGTCGAGGATAGGCAGGACAAGCCCGCTGTAGCTCGAATGATGAATGTCGCATAACGGGCGAAGGCCCGTCTGAAAACCCGCTCGGGAGGCACGGAGTCGATCGACAACGATTAGACAATATCTTGGGGCTATTTTGGATTGCGAGGATGTTCGCTGATCCCGGCAGACTGTCAGTCCGGCGTTTCCATACTCGGATCGAACTGCACAAAGGCGCGGACAGTCAGGGGGAAAAGCACCAGGCAGGAGGCCGCCGTCATCAGCCATCCCAGCGCCAGCGCAACGACCCACGAACTAAAAATGAAGTAGGCCAAGATCCCGATTGCGGCGCTGACGCCCCCGGTCAGGGCCAGAATCAGCATCTTCACAAATCCGCCAAGCATCTGCCTGCCGCTAAAATTCGGTCCACTCGGCGCGACACGTCTCGGGTACCAGAGAAAGATCAGATTCTCAATCGTAAAGATCAGACAATTGACAACCGGAAGAAACAGGCAGATTACCAAACCGGCGATGAGATTCATGCGCCACCATGAAACGGCCATGACGATCACCGTCTCGCCAATCGTCGCAGCGAGCACGGGAGCGACCAGTTCCCCTGCGACGATGGCGCCTGCCGACGCGGGCAACGTCTTCAGAAAGTCGATGCGTTCGAGATCTCCGCGAAAATCGAACTGCAGCATTTGCGGGAGGTAAAACACGACCAGCATCGGGACGACTCCCACCATCATGGGGAGCAAGGCATCCGCCTTTCCGCCCAGGAACGCGATCACGCCGACCACAAAAATCATGAACCCGAAGAAGTAAATAATCCCTCGCGATCTTCGCAGCGCGGCGACCGACTGACGCCAGGCGATCGGGCCAGCGCCGCGAAAGTACCCCGGCATGGGAAGCCGGTTGCGTGAGGAGGGTTTGGCGAGATTCATCCATCCCTGTCCCGCGCGGGCCCGCTGGATTCTCTTGTAAAGCCGCTCGCTCGCGGCCGCGGAACTCTCCAGAAAGTTGACGTCCAATCGAAGAATCAGGACGACCAGAACCCCGTCGATTAAGGCTGCCAGCGTTCCCCATCCTAGAAAGTCCGGAAAGAGCGCCGGGGCCGTCACGACCTTCGAGAACACCTGAAAGGGAAAAAGGACGATGCGTCCACCGACTGACGACGAAAAATTGCGAAAGAAATCGAGAATCCCGGCATCAACGTTGGCGCCGACCGACTGAACGACGCCGAACGCGACCGTCGCAAGGATGAGACCCAGCGCAATCTTTCGAACGCGCGTATAGACAGCGCCGCCAAGAATGGAAACCGCCAGCGCCAGCGCAATGGAGAGCAACTGCAAGAAGGCAATGCAAAGGTAAACGCCGATATAGGCGAATACCCAGCGAGACGCCGCCATGGAAGCGATGAAGGAAAAAATGAGAGATCCAACGAGGAGTCCCCTTGCCATGGTCGCCAACCGGTACAGCAACAGATTCCGGCGACTGAACGGCGCAGGGAAAAGGAGATCCACTTCCTCCGGAGTGAAATAGATACCGGCGTCGGACTTGATCATGACAACGGACAGCAGGGTCAGCAGGAACATCCCGCTCGCCACCAGGGGCTGTGCGCCGGCGGGTGTCAGGCGCGTGCTGCTAAGGAAAAACAACATCATCAACATTGAGAGGCCGAACAACGCCAGCATGATCGCCAGACGAAGCTTTCCTCCCGGAGTCGCCGCGAAGCGTTTCCACTTCCTCCAGCGAGCCTTCGTCTGCAGCTTCATTAAAAGACGTAGTGCGGGATGAAACACTCCTAACATCCTCGAGGCTATGCCTCAGAACCCTTCTCAATGGCCCGGAAGAAAACTTCCTCAAGCGAGGCGTCCTCCGTACTCGCGAAGGCGGCGCGCGCCTCGCCGATCGGGCCGGAGAAACGGGCACGGCCATGATCGAGGATAAGCAAATCCGTGCAGATGTCTTCGACCAACGACAGCAGATGAGAACTGATAATGATCGCCTTCCCTGATTTTCCGAGATCGACAATCGCCTGCTTCAGCGTGCGAATGCCATGGGGATCAAGACCCGTCAGCGGCTCATCAAAAAGGATGGCTGAAGGATCGTGAAGGAACGCGCAGCAGACCGCGAGTTTCTGCCGCATACCTCTCGACAATTCCTGCGCAAGAGCATCGCGCTTCTCCACCAGCTCGAACTCTTCAAGCAGCCGGTCGGCGAGCGGGCCGTGGTTTGCAACCTGATATGCGGCGGCGATGAACTCCAGGTGTTCCTTCACCGTCAGGGTCTCAAAAAGTTTGGGATCATCCGGGATATACGCGAGCCGCCTCTTGGCCTCGACAGGATCGCGAACAACATCATAACCGGCGACAAGAATACGGCCCTTGGTCGGCGGGATGATGCCTGCGATCGCGCGAAGCGTCGTGGTTTTGCCGGCGCCGTTGGGGCCGACGAGTCCCAGAACGTGACCGGCCTCCACGTGAAAGGAGAGGCCCGAGACCGCAACCGTCTGCGCGTAGACCTTGTGATAGTCCTCGACCTGGACGAGGGGAAAGCTTTTCGTCATATCTGCTCCAGAAAAAGATGACCATTATGGACCACGGAAGCCTGAATCTAAACTACACTGGCGCGAAACGGATATCCGGTTGTTTTGCCTCTCGGTGTGAAATTCAGACCATACACGACCTCATCAATGACCTCTCCAGCGCGCCTAGTCTGGTTTCCCACGCGTAGCTCTTCCAACTGCATACCCAACTTCTCCAAAACTCGTCGTGACCGAATATTACTCGCGTCCGTGGAGGCCCAGATCCGTAGCAGGCCGAACGTCTCAATCGCCCAGATCATAGCCGCTTGTGCAGCCTCAGTGGCAATCCCTCGCCCCCACCACACACGCCCGATCGCGTACCCCAGCATCGCCGTCCTCGTATCTGCTTCGACTTCGAAATTCACCGTCCCGATCAGACTTCCCTCCAGCACCACTGCAAATGTTGGAGAGCGCTCCCACGGCTCGGACATGTTTAGTGCGACAAAGGCTTCGGCATCAGGTCTTGAAAAGGGTTGTGGGATGTGTGGCAGGAACCGTGCGAACTCCAGGTCGTCTCGATACGACAGAGCACCCTCGACATCGCCACTTTGAAACGGTCGAAGAACGAGGCGTTCTGTTCGGAGCACGGTGGGAGCCGTCATCTCAGGCAGTGTAACAGCGACGGCTATTATCGCCATCGGAGGCCGCGGTGCGCTGAAACATCGCAGAGTTTTTAGCGACCGTTCCTCCAACTCCCGTAATGTCGGTTTTCGGGAAAAGTAGTCAGTTCAAAGAGTGCGTTAGCGGATTTATGAAACCGTGTACTAAGGAACTGTTTGTCCGGTTACTTCGCCAAATGGGACAACCATGCGAACGTCAAGACTCTCCGTGCCAACTTGAATACTTTGCGTAATGGTTCTTGCGCCGTTGGTGCTGATTTCAAGAGTGTACTTTCCGGGTATGACGCCCGAAAACGCAAAGGAGCCGTTCGAATCCACTGGAGATGTCTTGTTATGTGCTGCCATATTGCTGTCCACATACGTGTTGGCAGGATCGGCTCGCAGGAATATGGACTTCACCGCAATGGGGTGTCCCCATTTGTTACCAACGGTACCTCGAACTTCCGGCAGTCTCGAAGCGCTGAATTCCAGTTCATCGAGTGGGCCATCGGGAACCGTAAGGAATTCTGCAAATGGGACAACTGCGGGATCATTTCCGATGACGACGTACGTGCCCGGCGGGACCAGCAGAGAGAACGATCCGTCTTGATGCATCGCAGGTTTGAATATCTCTATTCCGCTTGAAAACACAAAGGACTCGATACTCCGTCCGGTACCCGATTTCGCATCAATGATCCTTCCAGTGACCCGGGAAAGGGATAGCACCATGACCGGTACAGACGTAACCAGTCCGTTCGCAACACGGACAATAGTTGCCCGGCCGGGATCTTCAACACCGGGGTGATAGATCAACTTGTCGACTGGCCCCACCGCCAGGTGATAGCTCCCTGCAGGAATGTTGTCGATTCTAAACTTGCCTTCTGCGTCTGATTTCGCGAGACCTTCGATGGTCCCAATGCCGTCGCCGTCCGAAGGCGTGAGTACGACGCGAGTGTCGGGAATGGGAATACCCTGCCGGTTTTTCACGACGCCAGTCACCGAACCCGATTGGTGGAGAATCCCGGGAGTCTGGAGCACCAGCAAGATCGCCGCGATTACAAATTGCATGATTGGATCTCCTGAATCCAGAATATAGGCCGCGTGGGTAATTCACAATTTCTGTTGAGACTGGGCTGCCTATGATTACAGGTGGGGGTGGTATACTGCTCAACCAACAACGTCGCAGGAGAATCCTTCATGAAAAGCAAAAGTGCGAAAGCTTGCGCAATTTCGATTGCCTTACTGATTGCCGCGCTATCCGTCGCTGCCGCCATGCCGGATCCGAACAACCCCACCGGCACCGGTGGACTGATCATGATCGATAAACGCGGTGGCTATGTGCGCTTCTTCGATCCCATGACACTTAAGGAAACCGGTAGTCTTCAACTCGAATCGCCGCCGCACGAGCTTGCGATTTCGGCTGATCACAAGACTGCCTTTGTCCCGCTCTATGGAGACGGTGTGTATGGCAACAATCCGAATCCCGGACACAAGATCGTTGCGATCGACCTGACCACACGCAAGGTGAGTTCAACCATCGATGTATCGCCTTACCAGGCGCCCCATGGACTGCAGGTGGATGCCAACGGCACTCTCTACGCCACTTGCGATTTGAGCCGCAAGTTCCTGATCATCGACCCCAAATCCGGAAAGATTCAGGCGGCCATCGACACCGAAGGAACCGGACACTGGGCCGCGGTTCTGCCCGACGGCAGCAAGGCCTACGTCGCAAATAAGAATGACCGCTTGTTCGTCAGCGTGATCGACATCAAGGCCCGCAAGATGGTTGGGCAGGTTCCGATGCCTAAGGGAACGCAGGGAATCACGTCCTCACCGGATGGAAAGCACGTCATCGCGATCGATTTCGCCGATCCCAAGTTCTATGTCACCTGAATCATGCAGATGAATCTGTAGTGAAAGGGTTTTAAACGGGAGAGACCATTTCGGGACCCCCATGAATATAGGGTG
>JBGPBY010000345.1:0-7994 GCA_041481485.1 Terriglobia bacterium | reverse complement strand
TTTGATCTGTCGTGCCTCCGGCACTCTATTCTTCGTGGAATTTTCTGTCCACCGGCTGACGCCGGTGGCTAGCGAACTGCCGCCGCTACGCGGCTGAGAATGGGGTACCAGTTCCGAGCCGCGTTAGCGGCGGCAGTTCGCTAGCCACCGGCGTCAGCCGGTGGAAATTCAAGCTCAAACACCAAATGAGCGGCGGCGCGGCGACAGATCAAGAAAATTGCTGGATCTGTCGTGCCTGCGGGACTCTGTTGCTCATCCATCGCAGTACCCCCGGCAGGTTGCGGCTCTGAAAGTGGATTCTCCGTTTGAGACAATGCAGGAGTTTGATTACCCCAAATGGTCATCTCTACATGTCACGCTACTCAGATTCAAGGCACACGAATTGCTGCTGCAGGTGATTGCCGGAGGTAACGAGTGGGTTCGGACTCCGCCATGAACTGTAAGTTGTGCACATCAAATCAGGAGAAACCATGGTGATACGAACAAGATCGACAAAGACTCAAACGTTGGCCCAGGCTCTAATATTTCTCGCGCTCGTTGGCGTTCCCGCCTCGATGCTGGCGCAAGGAGCGACCGATCCACCGGCACGGCGGAATTGGGGATATGTGTTTGCCGGCGTGCATATGCAGGATCAATACGCGAACATCCTCTACCCGGAGCCTCACCCTTTCAAAGTGCATTCTGCGTTTGAATTCTCACAGGCCGGTCTTGGCTGGGAGTGGCGCATCTTCAAAAGCCTGGCGGTGGGAGTGGAGGGGTCGGGTCGCTCCGGATCCGGCGGCAGAGTGGATTCGTCGTTCAATCTGTCCTATCACTTTGAGAATCTCCCCAAAGTCGGACGGACCGTGGTGCCCTTCGCCACATTTGGCGGCACAGTCGACTGGGGATTCGGAGATGGATTCGGCATTGACGAGGCGCGGTACAACCTTGGCACAGGCGTCAGCCTGTGGCTGCATCGACGTATCGGACCCCGCTTTGAGATCAGGAAATATGGGCACCACGAGGGGGAGTACCCGGGCATATCCGTCTTTGAACTGCGTGCCGGCGTTACATTTCGCTAAGAAGAACTGCGTCGCATCTGACTGACAATGGCAGGTAAGATCCGGCAGTTGTCGGATTCATCACAGCGGCTCGAGGCAAACAGCCAGTTTCGCGACACTGCGTCAGTGGATACCAGTGAATAACCGGAGAAAAAGCCGATTCTGTCACAATTGGGCTCGCGGCGAGGGGTATAAGCTTCAGGTCAGACGTTGCAGTGCTTGGTATCTCTAGTACTGGATTCCGTCCCCAAAGCGATTGAACTTGCTGTGAAGTTCTGCGGCGACCGGTACCAGGGACCGGAAGCGTCCACAGAACCGGTGGAATGTAATCCTCAGTAGCGCAGCCGCGGATGCCGTGTAGGGCCTGTTCGCTACCAATATCACTGACAATTTTCTTAAGAAATTCGAGAGATAAGAGACACCAATGATCCGGCGGGAAGACGCACGGTCACGACAGATGCGCGGCCGGATTGAGATTCCATGGCATCTGGCCAATGAATTGCCGGGGAATGTGCCGACCCACGGGACAAAGGAGAATATCAGTGAAAGCGCTTTTCATGGTCGCCCTTGCAATGATGTTGCTTTCTAACACGTTGTATGCAGACTGGGATTTCGTGAGGCGGCTGCCTGCCGATTCAAGAATTGAAATTGCCACGAAGAACGAGCCACGCGAACGCGTCACACTCGTATCATCTTCGGCAGAGTCTCTGGTTGTACGCGACAAGTCCAATGAGAGGGCGGTTCAGCGGACGGAGATTCGCAAGATCGGCGTTTTTGATGAAAGTCGCAAAACACACAAGGGACTGCTCTGGACTGCGGTTGGCGCAGGTGGCGGTGCAGCCGTGGGCATAGCCGTTTGCCCCCAATGCCCGAACGAGGGCGCCGGCAACAAAGCCCTGGGACCGGGTGTCGCAATCGGCGCCATAGCCGGCGCGATATTCGGTTTCGTTTTTCACTCGTCTTACCGAACAATTTACAAGAACCGCTAGGTTTCAGAAGGCGAGTCGAAGGATAGTCCGTTCAAGCGAGGTCCTCCAGATCCCGGGTTCACCTGGCCGATTTTTCTCGAGGATCCACTTCGTGATCATCAACAGGGACCGAAGGAGCGGATCGACTTCATTTTCGAGCGCGGTTTCGATCCGATTTCGGTGGACCGCACCGGATTGAAAGGGCTGCCGTCTTCCGATCATGCGGGTGTCGCCGCGGTCCTGAAGAATTAGATCGCGACTGCATTCGCTGGAGAGACCTAGTCCAGTGCTGCAAACCCTGCGGCCGCTAGCTAGCGATCGGGATAGGGGCGGTCACCCGCCGCCCCCTCCCACACCACCGTGCATACGGGTCCGTACACGGCGGTTCAGCAATCGAGACCCTCGCGGGCCGGAGCTTCGAAAGCCCTTCAGATCTCCCGAGGTAAGTTCAGCCGCGGTCAAATCTATGAAATGCCGTAATAGACCGCGACTACAGTTGCGCCTACTCAAACTGCTTCCGGAACTCTTCAAACTGACGCTTCAGGTCTTCGATTTCCTTTTCCAGTTTTGCAATGCGGTCAGGCTGCTCCTGTGGCGGTTCAGAATCCTCCATTGCCCGGACTTCACCGGCCAATGTGTGGGCGTATCGCACTTCTTTCTGCCCGGACTGCCGCAGTAAGCGTGTAACCAGAGGCCGATCTCCAGTCATCAGGGAATTCAAAACAGTATCGACCTCTTCAATGCTCGAGAAATCGTACAAGCGGGTGCTTCGCGTGCGGATTTCACCGGCGGTCTGAGGTCCGCGCAGCATCAACATGCACAGGACCGCAATGGAAGGGCGCGTCATTTCCATTGCCTCATAGAGCACATGCCGGTACTTGGCGACGCGAGACTCACCGCGGTCCAGCAATCGAACCAGTTTCTTTTCTCTCAGGCTGTCGGCTGCATTTCCGACGACATCTTCGGTGAACTGCACAACAGGAAAGCGGTTCGAAGACTGGTTGCATGCGGACATCAATGCATTGAGAGACAAAGGATAGTAGTCGGGCGTCGTAATTTCCTTTTCAATCAGCGCGCCCAATACACGAACTTCAGGGTCGCTAAGAAATTGTTCCAAGTGTTGTTCACCTCATATAATTCGGTTCCCTGCCCCGTCATGATCGAAACGCTCGGGCATGGATCCTCGAAACAGAGTATTATCGTCGGCAATAAGGGTTAATCGTGTTTGAATTTCTGAAGCGGCACAAAATCAAAAACCGGGCTGCATTGCGCCAGTCTCTTCTGGATCGGGGCATCGCCGATATTCCGCATCACGAGTCCGACGCGTTTGATGCCATCCTTCCTGTGATTCTCACCCAGGAAATGATTGCATCGGATTTTTCATCGCACTTCGAGCCGATGGATTCAGGGCCCGTTGTCGACATGTCATCTTCCTTCGATTCTGGCGGAGGATTCGATCCGGGAGGTGGCTTCTCCGGAGGCGGAGGCGCTGACGGAAACTGGTAGTCGGTGAAGAAATTCGGTTAGGATATCGCTACCATTCGATCTTGAAACCACAGGAGCATCGGCAATGAGTAACGTCACGCTGAAGGTGAACGGTAAGAGCCATACCGTGGATATTGATCCATCCACTCCCCTTCTTTATATACTGCGCAATGATCTCGATCTGCACGGTCCGCGGTTTGGCTGCGGGCTGGGACAGTGCGGAGCGTGCACGGTGATCATTGACGGTGTCGCCACGCGGTCCTGCGTCACTCCGACGGCGAATGTAAAGGGAGAGATTACCACTCTTGAAGGTCTCGCCCAGAACGGCAAACTTCATCCTCTACAACAGGCATGGATCGATGAACAGGTTCCCGCCTGCGGCTTCTGCCAAAACGGACAAATCATGACCGCCAAGGCCATGCTCGACAAGACTCCCAAACCGACAGACGCGCAGATTCGGGACGCCATGGCGCAGACATTGTGCCGCTGCATGACGTATTACCGCGTTCAGGCCGCTATCAAACGCGCGGCAAAGGTGGGCGCATGAGCATCTTTGAAAACGTTCCAAAACACGTTGAAGAAATCCTGAGTGCACAAGCAGGCATGCCGTCACGCCGTGATTTTCTGAAACGGTCCGGCCTGATGGTGGTGACCGCAACGGCTGCGGGTATTGCGAGCCCGTTCATATCTGCGGCCAGTCCGCAGGCGGGAGCCGCAGCAGGACTGTATCCCGATCCGGATTTCCGTAAGCTCGATTCCTGGATCGTGATTCATGAAGACAACACGGCGACGTTCTTTGTCGGCAAGACCGACTGCGGGCAGGGTACCGGCACGGCATTCCGCCAAATGATGGCCGACGAACTGGACATGGCCTACAACCAAACCACATGCATCATGGGCAGCACGGATGTGACGGTGGATCAGGGCGGTTCCGGCGGATCCGACGCAATTCAGACCGACGGCCTGCCCATGCGCCGTGTGGCAGCCGAAGCGAGGCGTGTTCTGCTGGATATGGCAGCGGCACGATTTACAGTACCGGTCGATCAACTCGCCGTGAATGAAGCGGTCATTACCGTAAAGAACGATCCGGCAAAACGCGTCACCTACGGGCAACTGATTGGCGGGAAGCGATTCAACGTTGCGCTAACCGTAACCAATAGCAACGTCGATACAACGACCGGAATCGCCCGAATGAAACCGGTTCAGGATTTCCGGATTATTGGCCAAAGCCCTCAACGCTACGACATTCCCGGAAAAGTCGATGGCTCTCAGAAATGGGCCGTCGATGTGAAAGCTCCGGGCATGGTTCACGCACGAAACGTGAAGCCGCCTGTTGCCGGAGCAAAGCTGATCAGTATTGACGAGTCTTCGGTCCGGGCACTTCCTGGATTTATCAAGGTCGTCAGCAAGGGAAACTATGTCGCTGTGGTGTGTGAACGCGAAGAACAGGCTATCAACGCAGCAAAGCAATTGAAGGTGAATTGGGAGAAGCCGGCCACGGCACCTTTCCCCTCGTCGGAAGACCTTTTCAAATTCATGCGCAACGCGGCGCCCGCTTCAGGGGGTAATCCCGCGGCGCCCGGAAATGCGGACGCAGCATTCTCAGGCGCCGCAAAGGTAATCGAAGCCGAATACGATGTGCCGTTCCAGGGGCATACTGCCATGGGCCCCGCGCATGCGATGGCGGACCCATCCAATGGGCAGATGACAATCTACTCGAATGATATGAAGTCCTACGGCATGCGCACGGGAATCGCGACTTTTCTGGGAATGCCGCGCGAAAATGTTCGCGTGGTCTGGATGGAAGGTCCGCAGGGCTACGGCCGCACCGCAGCGGATGACGCCGGATTTGAAGCGGCGTATATCGCAAAGGAAATTGGACGTCCCGTGCGCATCCAATGGATGCGTAACGAAGAGACCGCGTGGGACACGAAGGGACCGGCATTTACTTTCAAAATGCGGGGCGCACTCGATGCCCAGGGCAATCTCGTGGGATATGACTACAACGCCCAGGCGGCCGACTACAACCACCTTGGCTACAACGAAGCCAATACGGTACTGATCGCTCAACTGATGGGAACGCGGCCGGCGCGCGCCGCGGCTGGCAGTGCGGGAAATCCATCGGACATGTATGTCATCCCCAATCGGCGAATGGCGTCACAGGTAGTGAGCATGCCGCTTGTATATGAAACGCCGCTGCGCACTGGAAACTTACGCGACCCGAATGGTCCGCAGATTACATTTGCTGCCGAGTCTTTCATCGATGAACTTGCCGCCGCCGCCAAAGCGGATCCGGTTGCATTCCGCCTGAAACTCCTGACGGCAGCAACCACCGACGACACCGGATTCAAACGCGCACGGTCGATCGCCGTGGTCAAGGCTGCAGCGGAAACCTTCGGCTGGGATGCGCGTCCGTCGCCGCGTCCGCGCGGTAATGGAACAATTTTGACCGGCCGCGGAATCGCATACACATTCCGCAGTCAGACGGTTGTCGCGGAAATTGCGGAAGTTGAAGTGAATCGCCAAACCGGGCATGTCTGGGTAAAACGGCTGGTATGCGCTCATGACTGCGGACTGGTGATCAATCCCGAAGGTCTGCGGCGCACCGTGGAGAACGGCATGCTTCACTCGCTGAGTCGCGCGCTGCATGAAGAGGTGCAGTTCGATACGGAAAAAGTGACCAGCGTGGACTGGGTAAGCCATCCCACGCTGACTCATCGCGACGCGCCGGAAAAAATCGACGTCGTCATTGTGAATGGAGATCCGACTCCAAAGCGGCCGGACCTGCCTCAATATGGCGCCGGCGAAACGGTGTGCAAACCCCTGATCGCTGCGGTGGCCAATGCGATTTATGACGCCACAGGCGTTCGCCTGCGGCGGGTTCCCTTCCGGGACGCACGTGTGCTAGCCGCATTAAAGGCCGCAGGAGTTTAAAAGCTGGGTTCCGTTTTGCTAAACTTTTCGGTTCCATGGCAACGGTACGGTTTACCCAGAACATTCAGAGGCATGTCGGCTGCCCCACCCGGGAAGCAACGGGATCCATCCTGCGCGACGTTCTAAACGATTACTTCAAGGACAACGAGAGAGCGCGCGGGTACGTGCTCGATGAAATGGGAAGCGTGCGGCAGCACATGGTTGTTTTTATTGACGGCGAGGCCGTCGTGGATCGAAACGGTCTCAGCGACCCGGTCAAGCCAGACTCCATCATCGACGTCATTCAATCATTAGCAGGAGGATAGGTTTTAAATGAGCAATCGTTGTTTAGTTGCGACACGGAAGGGTTTGTTCACTGTGGATCGTGGGAAACCGAAGTGGTCGATTTCCCGCGCTGCGTTTGTCGGAGACAATGTGACTCTGGCAATCCAGGACCCCCGAAACGGAGATCTCTTCGCCGCACTCAACCACGGTCATTTTGGAATCAAACTACACCGGTCGCGCGACGGCGGCGAAACCTGGCCTGAAATTCCGGTGCCGGTATATCCTGCATTGCCCGAAGGAAAGGTTCTGCAGCCTCATCCCTTCACGGGAACCGTATTCAACTGGACACTGAAACTAATTTGGGGAATGGCCCCGGGAGGTCCGGACGAACCCGGCGTCATCTGGTGCGGAACCATGCCGGGCGGTTTATTTAAATCTACGGACAGCGGAGACTCCTGGGAACTGATGCGCTCGCTCTGGGATGACCCGTTACGCGAAGCATGGGGACCGAACGGAGCCGAATTTCCAGGAATACATTCCATTTGCGTCGATCCGCGCGACTCGCGTCACGTCCGGATCGGCGTTTCGACCGGAGGAGTTTGGATTACAAAGGATGGGGGGAAAACCTGGAACATTACCGGACGTGGAATGCGTGCCGAATATTTCCCTGAAGAACAAATGGGCGATCCCAACGTCCAGGACGTGCATTGCCTGGTGCAATGCGCTGGAAAGCCCGATGTGTGTTGGGTGCAGCATCACAATGGGATTTTCAAATCCACGGACAATGCGCAAACCTGGAGTGAAATTAAAGATGTGAAGCCGTCCGTGTTCGGTTTCCCTGTCGCGGTCCATCCGAAAGACCCGAATACCGCATGGTTCGCGCCGTCGACCAAAGACGAAAAACGCTGTCCCACCGACGGAAAAGTCGTTGTCAATCGCACCACGGATGGCGGCAAGACCTTCGAGTCTCTGAGAAATGGCCTGCCTCAGGAATACGCCTACGATCTGGTTTATCGTCACGGACTGGATATCGACGAAACCGGCAACACCCTCGCCGTTGGATCAACGACCGGCTCGGTATGGATTACCGAGAACGGCGGCGATTCATGGCAGTCGGTGACGTCGAATCTGCCGCCGGTCTATGCGGTCCGCTTCGCAAGAAGTTAAAAGCTAAGTCTGGCACCCCGTAGGCGAAGGAATGGGAATCGAGTGTCTGTAAGGGATGTCTATCAAGAAATCCCTCTCCCAACGGGAGAGGGGGCCGCACGGCGGCCGGTGAGGGGTACCACAAGTAACAATATTT
>JBGPBY010000344.1:0-8021 GCA_041481485.1 Terriglobia bacterium | reverse complement strand
TTGCAGTCCTCACAATTGTGGGCGGTCATAGACCGCCCCTACAGCGGGGAGTCGCATCCGTGAATTGGAACCGCAATTCAAAACTAAATTCCCCTCCAAGAGCTCAATGGCATTCGGAAACCGTCTCCCCCAACCTTCCTATTGCAAAAAAAGTGTATTTTTGGACAACTCCACCAAGTTGATAGAAAACCGCACCCTCAAAATGCCGTTTTTCGTCGATCTCTATGACAAATAATGGCTCCCCCTGTTTGGTCCCTGGCGTGCCTTCTCTGTTTACGTCCGTAAATCGAAGGGGAGGATTTCTGACATGCGAACTCTGATCACAGGGATGATTATTGGAATAGCATGCCTCGCGGTTTACTTCATCAGGACGATGGAGAGCATCTGGTAGGGTCGATCTCGTGGCTTGTCGAGACAGACTCGAATCTCCCGGCGCATATCCGGGGCTCCCAGAATCGCCGCAAATGATTTGCGACATTCCGGGCGCCCTGCGCCTAATCCGAACCGCTTTTAAAAAAGCGCTGCAATATCATCAGACATCGTGACCCGCCGGTGAGTATCCATCGAAAAATTGCCTGACGTTTGACCCTTTCACTGTGTTTCAGCAACACTTCCTGGCGTTGGGTAGTGCATCGTTTTGAAAATTGTTCGCTGTTCCCCTGTAGGCGCGGTCTATGAACGCGCACAGTCGTTCAATTCGGGATCGCGCGCGGTCATAGACCGCGCCTACAGTCCGTTCTTGACGTCACGTTATGACGAGAGCGTCGTGATACAGTAACGCCGATTGAATTGCGAGCCACGGTGATGCGACGCATCCAAAATAATCTCGCCAGAGTTGGGTTTGTAAGTCTGCAGATTTCATTGCTCGGCTTGTTGGGGGCCTGCGGCACGACTGAAGTGAAGACCGTCAGTGTCGCCATCGCTGCGAATTTTACCGAACCTGCAAAAGAGATAGCCGTAATTTTTCAAAAAGCGACTGGTTACAGCGCAGTGATGAGTTTTGGTTCGACCGCGCAGCTTTTCACACAAATTAGTCAGGATGCCCCTTTCGAAGTGTTTCTTGCAGCTGATCAAAAGACGCCCCGGAAGGCCGTTAACGATGGCTTCGCAGTGGAAGGCAGCCTGATCACCTATGCGTTGGGCAAGCTCGTGCTTTTCAGCCCAACCATTGACGTCTCGAACGGCGAAGCGGTCTTGCGCGAGGGACGTTTCGCGAAACTGGCGATCGCAAATCCGACGACAGCACCATATGGGGCCGCGGCTGTCGATGCGATGAAGGCCCTAAAGGTAGACGAGCAACTTCGTGAGAAGATCGTGCAAGGTAATAACATCACCCAGACGTTCCAGTTCGTCGAGTCGGGGAATGCCGAAGTTGGATTCGTGGCGCTCTCACAGGTTGTAAACAAGGATGCGAAGTCGATCTGGATTGTCCCGGACTCGCTGTATTCCCCCATACGCCAGGACGCCGTACTGTTGAAGAAAGGGGCCCAAAGCGAAGGTGCGCGCGCATTCATGAAGTCTCTAAAGACTCCTGAAGTGTTGGCGGTCATTGAAAAGTACGGCTACACTCATTCGCCCTGAGATGCGAAACGAAAATCATGTTTGAGTCCGGCGAACTCTGGCCTCCAATTCGGTTGACGCTCCTATTGGCGTCGATCACGACCTTCTTGCTGCTACTCGTGGCAACGCCGATTGCGTGGTGGCTCGCTCGATCCAGTGCGCGATGGAAAGAAGCGGTCGCTGCCATTGTTTCGCTTCCACTTGTGCTGCCGCCCACAGTTCTGGGGTTCTATCTGCTTCTCGCCCTCGGGCCGAATGGTCCAGGCGGGTGGATCGCCGGTTTATTTGGTGGCCGCTCGCTGGCGTTTACCTTCGGCGGTTTGGTAATTGGCTCCGTTCTGTATTCGATGCCCTTTGTTGTTCAGCCCATTCGCAATGCATTCGAGTCCATCGGCGCGCGTCCTCTGGAAGTCGCCGCAACGCTTCGGGCGACGCCCTGGGATGCCTTTTGGACCGTTGCGGTACCCTTGGCGCGTCCTGGTTTCATCACGGGTGCCGTTCTTGGATTTGCCCACACCGTTGGCGAGTTTGGAGTTGTTCTGATGATCGGTGGAAACATACCCGGTCACACGAAGGTGCTCTCCATCGCAATATACGATTACGTCGAGTCATTGCGATGGGAGCAGGCGCATGTTCTCGCGGGCGGCATGCTCGTGTTCTCATTTCTGGTCATCCTCACAATGATGGTGTTGGAGAAGCGGATCAGGAATAACCGGTTATGACGGACGTCAGGAAAGTCATCAGCCTCCGGTTTGCGGGAACCGTCGGAAAGTTCAGGCTGAACGTCGCCTTTGACGCGCCAATGCAAGGGATCACGGCCCTGTTTGGCCCTTCCGGATCCGGCAAGACCACGGTTCTGCGTTGTGTTGCCGGCCTGGACCGCTTGTCCGGACGGCTTTCGGTGGGAGGCGAACTCTGGCAAGACGCCAACGGCACATTTCGTGAACCCTACCAGCGCTCCATTGGATATGTCTTCCAGGAACCGAGTCTGTTTCCTCATCTTTCAGTGCGCGAGAATCTACGGTATGGGGGCAAGCGTGCAGTGAGAGCAGGTGTGAGCGAGGAGATTCACTTTGAAGATGTGGTCGGACTAATGGGGATTGCGGCCTTACTCGATCGCTCAACGTCAACCTTGTCCGGAGGTGAGCGCCAGCGCGTGGCGATTGGCCGGGCGTTGCTCTCGCAGCCACGTCTTCTGCTGATGGATGAACCGCTGTCGGCGCTGGACCATAGGAACAAAGAAGAGATCCTTCCGTTTCTCGAGGCCCTCCACAACACGCTGTCCATTCCGATTCTCTACGTGAGCCACGATATTTCCGAGGTAGAGCGCCTGGCTGATGTCTTGGTTCTACTTGATAAAGGGGAGGTCGTCGCGTGCGGCGCGTTGACCGAATTGTTGGCGGATGGACGCCTGCCGCTTGCATTCCGATCCGATGCGGCTACGGTCTTCGAGGGCAGAGTCGAAGGCTACGATGCTCAATATGGCCTGACAGAAATAAAGGTGCACGGTGAAACCTTGTGGGTGCCTGGTAGGGTTGGAAAGGTTGGGGAAGATCGAAGACTTCGCATCGTGGCGGCTGACGTCAGCCTTTCACCCGAACGTCCCTCTCGGACCAGCATCCTGAATGTGCTTCCTGGGCAAATCAGGGACATCCAATTGGTGGACGATGCGCAGGTGAATGTAATCTTGCTTATCGGGCATGGCGGATTGGGACCGGCACTGTTGGCTCGGATTTCCAGGCGTGCATGCGAGAGCCTGGCCTTTAGTCCAGGGCAGAAGATTTACGCTCAGATCAAAGCCGTATCGCTTGTCGGTGCGGGCTATTCGCCGAGCGTGGTGAAATCTTATGATGGAGCGGTATGAACCAGAGGAGGGGAGCGGCTGACAGCGATGTTCGAATGCGTGGATTCGCAAAGCGTCACACGGTAAGTGAGGCCATCCGATGGTTGGATGCCCAGCTCCGCGCACTGCCCGCCGAAGAAGTGCCGCTGCGTTTTGCTGCGGGTCGTGTTCTGACGAATCCTGTCGTCAGCGACGTCGATGTGCCCGGATTCGATCGGGCGACGATGGACGGATATGCCGTTGTTGCCAGCAGCACCGAAGGCGCGAGTAGCTACAACCACCTTTCCTTTGTGGTAGTCGGCGATTCGATGCCCGGCCGTCCCTTCGAAGGCTCCGTCGGTGATGGAGAAGCTGTTCGCATCATGACAGGTGCGCCGATTCCGGCCGGTATCGACGCCGTGCTGCCCGCAGAATGGGTCGAGGTTGAAGAAGTAGCCGGCAGGCCACACACCATCAGCGCCCTCGCATCCGTATCCCCAGGAAAAAACATTGGTCGCCGCGGCGAGGACATCGTTCAAGGTGCTCCGCTTTTGGCTGCGGGTCGTGTCTTGCGTCCGCAGGATCTCGGTGTTTTGAGTTCCATCGGCCATGGAGTGGTGAATGTGGTCCGGCGTCCGCGTGTACGGCTCGTTATCACAGGCAATGAACTCCTTCCTTTCGGTTCCCGGCCTTCTGGTTTTGAGATTGCTGATGCCAATGGACCGATGCTTGCCGCGCTCGCTGAACGAGACGGAGGACAAGTTCTTTTTCCGGGACTGGTTCGGGATGATCCCAAAGCCATACTCGAAGCTCTTCAATCGGACGCGGACATCATCATCGTGTCGGGAGGATCGAGCGTTGGAATAGAAGACGTGGCGCCGACTCTTGTCGCTCAACACGGAGAACTGGCTGTTCACGGTATTGCGATGAGGCCCAGCAGTCCAACCGGGCTTGGACGTTTGGGTGATCGAATCGTGCTTTTGCTCCCGGGCAATCCAGTTTCAAGCTTGTGTGCTTACGATTTTTTCGCGGGCCGGGCGGTCCGCGCGCTGGGCGGACGCGACAGGGAATGGCCTTACCGCAAGATCCGCGGACGGCTGAACCGCAAGATCAGTTCACCGATCGGCCGTCTCGATTACGCCCGAGTGAAGTGTGAAGATCGTGGAGTCGAGCCGCTCGCAGTTGCCGGCGCTTCGCTCCTGTCATCGACCACGCGCGCGGATGGATTTGTCATCGTTAGCGACGACAGTGAGGGTTTTGCCGCAGGCGCCGAAGTGGATGTATGGCTGTATGGCTGAACAAGAGCAATTCCTTCAGGTCCTCGATCGCGATGAAGCGGAACGGCGCTTTCGTGCGGTCCTGAATCTTGAGCCGCGCGACATTGAAGATGTCCCACTCGACGCCGCGCTCGGCAGAGTGTTGGCAGGTCACGTGGTGGCGCCCGTTGACGTGCCGTCGTTCGATCGTTCAAACGTCGATGGCTTTGCCGTAGTTGCGGAAGATACCTTTGGCGCTTCCGAAGAGGCGCCTCGCCGCGTGGCTCTCGCCAGCGAACACATTCACACCGGCATTGTTCCCACGACAGTGATTCATCCCGGCAAGGCCGTGGGTATTGCGACCGGCGGCATGACACCGCGCGGCGCCGATGCTGTCGTGATGGTGGAACATGCGGAGGCCGTTGGCTCGGAACTCCGTATTGCACGGGCTGTGACCGCCGGAAGCGGCATATCGTTTGCCGGAACGGACATCACTGCTGGAGAGACAGTGCTCCGCAGAGGCTGCCTGCTGACGAGCCGCGATACCGGAGTGCTTGCAGCGATTGGCGTCCCGCGTGTGAAAGTCTGGAAACGACCGATAGTCGCGATCCTTTCCACCGGCGATGAAATCATTGCTCCAGGCGAATCCATGACGGCGGCCAAGGTCTATGACTCCAACGGGCAGGTGCTCGCCGATGCGGTGCGAGAGCTGGGCGGCGAGCCAAGGCGATTGGGAATTACTCGCGACGATGTCGGTGCTTTGCGCGCGAAACTCCGCGAGGCCCTCGAATTCGCCGACATCGTGATTCTCTCCGGGGGCACGAGCAAGGGCGAAGGAGACGTTTGCTATCGCGTGGTCGCTGAACTGAATGATCCCGGCATTGTCGCTCACGGCGTGGCGCTCAAACCCGGCAAGCCGATCTGCCTCGCAGCGACAGGTGGCCGTGCGGTTGTCGTCCTTCCGGGTTTTCCGACTTCTGCGATCTTCACCTTTCATGAGTTCATCGCTCCTGTGATTCGCCTGCTGGCGGGGCGTCGATCGGAAGAACGCACCATCGTTTCAGCAAGGCTTCCTGTGAAGCTGAACAGCGAGATCGGCCGAACGGAGTACGTTCTCGTGGGGCTCGTGGAGACACCCGGCGATGGAACTGCAGGGGCATCGCTTGTGGCGTATCCGATGGGGCAGGGTTCCGGCAGCGTCACCACATTTAGCCGAGCCGATGGGTTCGCTACCATAGGCCGGCACGTAGAAATCGTTCAGGCCGGAACCATTCTCGACGTTCAGCTTTTAGGCCGCGGGCTTCAACTGGCGGATTTGGTCGTGATCGGCAGTCACTGCGTCGCGCTGGATTACCTGCTGGGCGAACTGGAACTACAGGGTGTGCGCTCTAAATTCATCGCGGTTGGCAGCACGGCCGGATTGGATGCCGCCAAACGAGGCGAATGCGATGTTGCAGGCGTCCACCTGCTCGATCCAAAAACTAATCAATACAATCGACCTTTTCTCGTGCCTGAGCTTGAACTCGTAACCGGCTACGGCCGACAGCAGGGCATCGTTTTCCGTCATGGAGACGAACGTTTCGAAGGACGAACGGCGCAGGACGCCATCAACGAAGTTATTGACGATCCGGCGTGCATGATGGTCAATCGCAACAAGGGCAGCGGAACCCGCGCTCTCATTGACCTTCTCCTTCGTGGCGCCAGGCCGCCCGGATATGCTTTCCAGCCGCGCAATCACAATGCGGTGGCGGCAGCAGTCGCCCAGGGTCGTGCGGATTGGGGCATGACTCTGGACACGATCGCGCGCGGCGCCCATCTTGGCTTCCTGCCTGTGCAAGCCGAGCAGTTCGACTTCATCATTCCGCGCCCGCGCTCCAATCGACCGGGCGTGCTGGCGTTCAAGGCGTTGCTGGCGCAGGCGAGGACGCGCGAAGCGCTGATCCGGCTGGGAATGAAACCGTGACAGCGGCAGGTATCGTTCTTTGCGGCGGCCGATCGACGAGAATGGGCGTTTCCAAAGCCACGCTGCCTTTCGGAAATGAAACGATGCTCCAGCGCGTGGTGCGCCTGCTGCAATCCGTGGTGTCTCCCATCATCGTCGTCGCCGCCCGCGAGCAAGATTTGCCGGAACTTCCGGAAGGTGTCTTCGTCACTCGTGATGAACGCGATCAAAAGGGACCGCTCGAGGGCTTGCGCGCCGGACTGAGCGCGCTGCGGGGCTCCGTCGACATCGCCTATGTGACCAGCTGCGACGTGCCATTACTCGAGCCTCGTTTCGTGGAGCGCATGGTGGAGTTATTGGATAATGATCATGACATCGCGGTGATGGAGATTGACGGCTTCGCGCATCCACTGTCCGCGGTTTATCGGCGCAATACGCTGCCGCACATCGAATCGTTGCTCGCCGCAAACAGGCTGCGCCCAATATTCCTCTTCGACGCCGTGCGTACGCGTCGTGTGAAGCCAGAGGAGATGCTGTCGGTGGATCCGCTGCTTCGGACGCTCCGGAATCTGAACACGCGGGAAGATTATCTGGCCGCACTCGCGGAAGCGAAAGTGGATCGGTAAGTGGCACCGTTTCCCCGGTTCCCCACGTTGTGAGTTGTCCATTGTTCTGTTGTCCGTTCGTCAAATGGCCCTGGCGAACTGGCCCAATGGCGAAATTGAAAGCGGTCTGATCGGCGCCGGTTCCCCCCGGTTGTGAGTTGTCAAATGTTCTGTTGTACGTTCGTCAATTGAACCTGGCGAACTGGCCCAATGGCGAAATTGAAAGCGGTCTGATCGGCGCCGGTTCCCCCCGGTTGTGAGTTGTCAAATGTTCTGTTGTACGTTCGTCAAATGAACCTGGCGAACTGACCCAATGGCGAAATTCTCACTGCTTTGGAAGCGTTCATGCTTGGTTTCCGACATGAGCTCAACGACACCGTCCAAAGCCAATGACTTGGAGAACAGACTGATCGCGTTCGCATCATCGATTGTTTCGCTCTCCTCCCAGATGCCACGGACGTTGCAGGGTCGCCATATCTGCAATCAAATCTTGCGTTCTGGAACTGCTGCCGCCGCCAACTATGGCGAAGCGCGAGGGGCAGAGAGCCGGGCGGACTTTGTTCACAAACTCAAAATTGTCTCCAAGGAACTGAACGAAACCGTGATCTGGCTTGAAATCAGCGTCAGGAGTTCCGTGCTTTCAGCGGAAAAGGCAGACGCGATTGTCGCGGAAAACCGGGAACTTTGCCGGATCATCGTGGCATCCATCAAGACCGCCCGAGTCTCCGCCAACGATCATCTCTGATGATTGAGAAATCCGGTCATTGCGCCAGTGGGTCAGTTCGCCAGGTACATTTGACGAACGTACAGCAGAACAATTGACAACTCACAACGTG
>JBGPBY010000343.1:0-8060 GCA_041481485.1 Terriglobia bacterium | reverse complement strand
CGTGCAATGACGAGATAAGGACCCGGCGCGACTTCATCAAAATCGAACGGGCCGGTGATGGCATTGGTTTTACGCAACGACGATGATGCCCCCGCAACAGGATCGAGCGGAGCCAGTGTGACATTCGCTCCGCCTCCAGGGACGTTGCCTCGAACATGGTGTGACTTCATTGGAAGAATCGTGAAATCCACTCCGCCGGACGTCGATCCGGCGCTTACATCCAACGATGTTGCGGCTCTGGGGTCTGCGCTGCCTGGGTAATAAATCGTCACGAAGTCATTTTTAATAACCAGATCACCGGTTGGAAGGATCCGTAATGGACTATTGTTGCTGAATGCGTCGACGCTCAGGAAGTACGCTCCGGGCACCAGGCCGAACAACCGGTATTCCCCAAGATCATTCGTGTTGACCGATTTCACCACCTTCAGGATCCGCTGCCCATCTTTATAGGTTCGGGACAGAGCGCGAACCTGGGCGCCTCCAAGAGGGTCTCCATCCGAATCGACAACGCGTCCGGTGATGACGCCCGGCATGGCCATGGGAATCTGAACGTCTTCAGCGTTCTGACCCGGACTGAGTGAAAGCACCACTCCAGGATCGCCAGCGCGCCGCTGACCGTATTCCGTACGCAAGTATCCCGCAGCAGACGCGGCGACTCGATACTCGCCCGGGCGGACATTCGGCACCAGGAACGTGCCGTCGCCTGCCGTTGTCGTCGAGTAGGACTGTGGCGGCGTACCATCGATACGCTTCAACTCGACAGTTGCAGATCCCACAGGCTGGCCGGAAGCGGCGCGAATCATTCCTCGTACCGTCGCCGGCGTTTGCGCGGCGGCTACGCCAAGCTGAGTCCATAACGCAAATACAATGATTCGCAATATCGTCATGGTACGTACGGGAACATCGTCACTTCGACAGATTCTCTGCCGTTTTCACTGATGATGACGGACCGGCCGCGTCCTTCGAAGGTGCGCATGAAATCCGCATCAAACCAGGCAAAGCGTTCGATATCTTCCCAGGCGAACACCTGGTAGCGGCCTGGCGCCGCGTCAATCTGGAATCTTCCGGAGCTATCGGCGCGCGGCGTGTAGTACATGGATGTACGCTGCCGCAACGGCACATCCGGAATCACGACAATGGTTGCATTCGATACAGGCTCGCGCCGCTCATTGAGCACTCGGCCTTCCAGTCGTCCCGTATTTTTGCTTATCACGATGTCGAGTTCAGTTTGAGGCTGGTCCTGAATGTGAATAGGATCGCCCAGCCCGTCCTGACCTCCAAGTCGGACGGACTTTAGATAGCGGTCTCCGTTTCCCAGAAGATTCACGAAATAGTCTCCAGGGAGAACACCAGCCAGCTGAAATCGATTGGTCTCAATTGCCGCGGCAGCGGCAGGCAGCGCTGGATTTGTCGAAAGCAGCCGGATTTGAAGCGGAACTCCCGGCGTTGCGCCGCCGGGGAGAGGCGTATCGATCGTCACCCTGCCGTTGATTGTAAGTCCCACGGTTGTCGTCAGAGCGACATTATTCAAATCGGAATTTGCAATATCGACCGGCAGTACGGCTCTTGAAATATCTCCGCTGGCTATCAAATAGTATGATCCGGGAACGACTCCCGTGATTTCAAAAGAGCCGTTATCTGCGGATCGCAGGCTGGAGGAGATTCCCGTCAAAATCGAACTGTTTCGCGGAGTGAGGGATATTTGCATCGATTCCGGCAGTCCGGTCGTTCCATTGATGGTGATCCCTCGAATCCGCTGTGCGTGCGCCGGCGCTGCGACAATATTCGTCCCGCCGATGGTGGAACCGGCTCGCACCAACACGGTCGCCGCCTCCTGTGCCGTGTAGACACCGGGATAGAACACGGGGACAGAGGACTCTTCTATGGTCGAACCGTCATTTAACGTTCGACTGTTAACCGCTGTTCCCGCGGCGCGTCCCATTGATGTCAGGACTCGCAACATCACCATGTTGAGCTGCGCGTTATTCGGTCCCAACATGGGATTCAGAGACGGATCGACTTCCGGAGTAACGCAGACGATATAGGGGCCCGGCGGCAGCCAGTACAGTCGATATTCGCCCATATCGTTGGTCGTGACAGCCTGAACGACATTCAAGGATCGTCCGCGTTCCTGATAGTCATAATGAATGGCCTGAACGACGGCGCCGCTTAAAGGCTGGCCATTGCGATCCACCACGCGTCCCGCGATGGCTCCCTGAGGTGTCAATATGATCTGCATACCCTTCAGCTTCTGACCGGCAGTCAACACGACAGATGAACCCATGCCATTGGGACCGCGTTGTCCATACTCATTGGATACGTAACCCGCACGCTCCGCCTCGATCAGATAGGAACCTGGTTTCAGATTTTCGAAAGTGAATTTCCCGTCCTGGGTGGTGGCGACCATGGGCTGTTGCGAATTTAAAAGCGGCGCGGCCGCACCAGGAGGTACAACGGCGCCTGCATTGGCGTTCAGTGAATTCGCCACTGACCGAATCGAATCGGGGATACCGGACGCGGTTACAGTCACCTTGGAAAGCGGCTCGCCGGAAGGCCCTGTGATTATTCCTTCAATGGAGGCGGGCGGAACGGGCCGCGCCGGCGTTGTGCCGGGAGCCTGCAACAGCACGAACGCAAGTATGAGTTTTAAGAAGACCATTGTCGAGATCTGCAATTTTACTTCGGCTGACTATCGCGGAAATCTTTGCTGCAACCATAGACCGGTTTTCTAAAGATCTCCTTAAACCGCAAAAAGAATCAGAAGGGCTTTGCGATCAGCCGACTTGTTCCATCGTGTGCGGCGGTTCCCGTGACGGTATAGGTTTGTCCGGCGACGATGTTCGCGACGAGGTTGACGTCGCTGACATAGATGGCCCACGATGTGATGACACCCGTGCGCTCATCTTTCACATCCATACGAAAGTATCCGGATCTTTTGGATCCTGACATTCCCGTGAACCGCTGAGTCGCCACGCCAGTTATCGTTATTTCCTTTCCGCCGGCGAACAAAGGACCCGGCAGGCCAGTCAGGTCCGGAAACGGATTGTTGCCAAAATCGATCTTCAAATCCGAAACGGCCTCACGAATCACCACAGTAGTCGGAGACGGCCATGTGTTTCCAGCCGCATCTCGAACGGCAGCTCGATACGAGCCCACCGGAATCCTGGAGTACTCAAATGAAGAGTCTGGCTGAACGGGAGTCATGAATGTCTCGCCGGTAATTGTGGGCGTCAATACCAGGCTCAAGTTCGTGACGTTCAATTCGCGGGCTAAGTTTGAAACTTTGCCGCGAGCCGTCACGCTCGGAAATGTGGCTCCGGGCTGGACGTCAATGACCAGTATCAGTGAATTCCGCCCATCGATGAGCAGGTTCGGAGTGGCGTTCATTCCACCATAAACTACGGTTTTGAGAAAGTAACCGGGAGGAAGACCCTCGATTGCGAGCTGAGCAGTGGTATCGCGTCGTACGAATAAATGAAACAAGCCGTCGTCGTCTACAGAAACGCTGGTATTGTTGCCGGAGTTGATTTTCAGTGGGACCGTCGGCAACCGATGTCCGTCATCAGTAAGAATCAGGCCGGTGATATCGCAACAGGGACGCGATGAGTTCGCAATTAGCGGGTTGACTCCGGAGGGCTGCTGCGAGTTTACCGTGTTTCCATTCATGGCGAAGTCGATTCCCGCAATAGCGGCTCCGCCCTGTGTGATGCTGACGACCTGAGCCTCATTTTGCAGCGTTGTCCCAGGGAAGAACGTGGGGGAAGCAACCGCTCCGGCGGCGATGAAATAGCGTCCTGGAGGAATGTCCTCCAACCGGTAATGACCATCCTTGTCTGTTTGCGTCAGGCTTGCCAATACCGATGAAGTTCTTCCACCCCTTCCCACACCTGGCGCCACCATGGCCACGACACGCACGCCGGCTGCAGGTTCGCCTCCGGGCAGGCGAACCGTTCCCGCGACCGATCGGCCTTCGGGAAGTTGCACCGCTCCGAAGATGAGCAGTGCCATAATTTTCAGGGAATTCACGGAAGCAATCATAACGCCAGCGTCGTCTGAAGTGTCAGTTTCATCGCACAGTCTGCGGCACTCCGGTTTCAAAGAACTTTACCAGCGCGTCGAACTCGGATTGATTTCCACGCTCGAAGAAGGCGCGCATCCTGCGCCCCTGATCGTCATCTTCAAAACCGAACATGCGTGCCGTGACGCGCGTCTTGCCGGTGCCTGCAGATTCGAAATACACGACGGTCCATGTACCCGTCACCTCAGGGTAGGGGAAATTTTTCGGGATCTTGATCGTGCGAAAGGCAAGCATGCGTCCCGGATCGAAAGCCAGGATGGTGTGGTGAATCGCCATATCGTCGTTGAGGTTTGAATCCTTGCTATAGCTCGTTCGCCAGGTACCTCCGACCTTCAGATCGATCTCCGTCTTCGCAACCATCCACTGTTCGATGACCGAACTTACTGTGAAAGCTTTCCAAACAGCATCGGCAGGAGCGTTGACGATCCCTTCAGTCGCGACAGGTTCGAGCGAGGCGGCGGAAATCGGAATGAGGCTCACCGAGAAGAGCAAAAAGACTGCGGCAGCAAAGGCAGCGTAGTTGTGACGTGTCATAGAGGCTCCTTTAGTAAATGAGAAAAGTAGTCTTTGAGCATGCGTATCGATGCATCGAACGTTTCAGGATGACGATAGGTACGAGCCTGCATGACGCCTCCCTCCATGGTTGTCAAAACGAATATCGCCAGGTCCCGAAAGTGGATGTCCGGCCGCAGGCGCCCTGCCGCATTGCGTAGACATTCTTCAATTGCCGTAGTCCATCGTTCGAAGTTGGCGGCCAGCATTCGCTGCACCGGAGGGTCGGGTTCGTGCAGTTCGAGAGCGAGGATCCCAATTGGACATCCGTACCGGCATTCCGTCTCCAGCAGAAACGACCGATACCTTTCAAGCAACGCGAAGATGCGATCAATCGGATCGGTCACACTCTCCCATGTCGGCTGAAGCAGCATTCTTTCGATGCCCTGGCAATACGCGTCGAGAACAGCAAGCAGGATCTCTTGCTTGGTTTGAAAAAAGAAATAGACACTGCCCGCATTCGCTTCCGAAGCACGAGCGATTTCGGCGATTGTGGTTGCCTGAAAGCCTTTTTCCGCGAACAGACGCATTGCGGCTCCAATAATCCTTTGCTTTGTATCGGATGTCATGCTTAGTTAATTGACTAACTTATTAATGCGAAGAGGCTATATTGTCAAACGGTTTTTCGGAAGCAACGCCCAATGTCCCCAATGTAGGGGCGGTCTATGACCGCCCGCAATCCGCTAGACTGCATTCCCTGAAATTGTGGGCGGTCATAGACCGCCCCTACGGCCGGAAGAAACCGCGCGCTAGCGCATGCGACTTGGTTCGTCGCAATTTCAAAAGGATCGGCTACCACGAGATCCCAGACTCGGCTCGAACACTGATAATATGCGCTCCGTAAGCGTGCCTTCAGGAGGTCAGCCCATGTGGAAAAGAACTCTTATGGTGTGTGCTGTGCTCATCGCGATCTGCTTTGCATCGAGCGCAGCGGAGTCTCCAGACAAGCTGTATTCCGCGATTCGCGCCAACGACCTCCGGCAGATGAAGGCGCTGTTCGATGAAGGCGTCAGCGCGAACGCAGAAGGGCCTGACGGAATCACGCCGCTGATGGCTGCCGCGGAGACCGGTTCTCTGGAAGCGATGAAGATGCTCACTGACCGCAACGCCGACGTCAACGCAAAGAATAATTCGGGTTCCACGGCGTTGATGTTGTCGGTCACCGATCCGAAAAAGGTTCGTCTGCTGCTCGATCACGGCGCCGACGTCAACGTCGCAGCCAAAAGCGGACGGACGGCCCTCATCGTTGCGGCGTTTGCGAATCCATCGGCGGAAGTCGTGCGCATGCTGCTCGCCAAAGGCGCAAGCATCTCCGTGATGGATCTGCGAAAAGTCACGCCATTGAACGCTGCGACGTTTGGCAACGATACCGCAACAATCCGGCTGCTGCTCGACGCGTCCGCAGACATCAACACCGCCGACACGTTCATCGGCTTGACGCCGCTGATCAACGCTGCGGGCAATCGCAACCTTGAGGCCGTGAAGCTGCTGTTAGCCAAGGGTGCGAGCGTGAACTCCGTTTCGAAGACGCAGGATTTGCCCCGAATTCAAACCGGCACCGTGGAGTTCGGCGGCTGGACACCGCTCCTGATGGCCGTCCCATTCGGACCGCCGGACATCGTCAAGACTTTGCTCGACGCCGGGGCTAAGGTAAATGTTCAGGACTATCGGGGCTTCTCTCCGTTGATGCTCGCCGCCGCCAACGATCATGCCAACCCCGAGACCGTAAGGTTGCTGCTTGCTCACAACGCAGATACGCAACCGAAGACACGCGCCGGTGAAACAGCATCGGATTGGGCAGGGAAATTCGGCGACTCCACGGTGATGCGCGTGTTGGGCCTCACTCCGAAAACGCAAAACGCGGCTATTTCTCTTTCTCCGGAATCGCCGGATGTTCGAACCGTGGTTCAACGCAGTGTGACTCTGCTCGAGCGGACGACATCGCAGTTTTTCGGCAAAGCCAGTTGTTTCGCCTGCCACGAGCAGCCGGCTGCGGCATTTGCGGTTGGAGCCGCGCGTGGGAAAGGGATCGTTATTGATGAGAAGGCGGCCGGCGAGCGCTGGGCACAGATCACAGCGGGCCTCAATCTGGGGCAGCTCGAGGGTGCGGCGCCACTTGGCGGAACCGATAACAATCTGTATTTGGCCGAAGCTCTGGTTCGCAGCGGATATGCACCGGATCGCAAAACCGATATCCTGGCTGCAAACGTCGCCGCATATCAGAGCGGTGACGGCGGATGGCACTTGCCTGGATACGCGCGGTCTCCTCTTCAGGACAACGATTTTTCACGCACGGCAATGGCTATTCACGCGTTGAAAACTTACGGAACCCCGGGACGAGCCGCCGAAATGAAGGACCGTATCGAGCGCGGCAAGCAATGGCTGCTTCATGCGAGTCCCGTCACGACCGAGGATTTCGACATGCGTCTTTCCGGAGTCGCGGCTGCAGGTGCACCGGTTTCTGAACTACGAAAACTCGCGGAGCCCATCCTCGCGAAACAGCGGCCCGACGGCGGCTTTGCGCAACGTGAAGGTTTCGCCAGTGACGCTTACGCTACCGGCATGACCTTGTGGACGCTCGCCAATGCCGGTGTCGTGAAGCCTAACGAAGACGTGTTTCGCAAAGGAGTCAAATTCCTGCTGGCAACCCAGGACTCCGATGGCTCGTGGCATGTGTCCAGCCGGGCCACGAAATTTCAGATCTACTTCGAAAGTGGATTTCCCCATGGCCATGATCAATGGATTTCCACTATGGCCACAGGATGGGCCGCCGCCGCACTCTCCCTGGCCATCGACGGAAAGTAAGCCATTATTCATTGTCGCGCATTGATTAGCCACGGGCTTACGCCCGTGGCTGGCGACAGGTCCCCGTAGCCACCGGCGTAAGCCGGTGGAAATGTAAAGCCCCACACCAAATCAGCCGCGTAGCGGCGGCAGATCAGAAGAATCCTGAACAAGCGATCAGAACGTGCAGTTGCCGCAGTGGAGTACGAGCCACAATCTTCTTTTCCTTCGATTGTCTGCTGATAGAATTGCGCGCATGAAACTTGCGGCAAAGGCTTTGGGTTTGGTCTTGACGTTTTTTCTTCTTCCGGTAGGGGCTGCCAGTCAGTCTTCGGGCTTTCGCGCCCACATACCCGAGGACCCTTATGGCGAATTCCAGATGGCTCGTCTCATCTATCGAACTTCGGGTTGTGCAGGATCTCATGGACTCTGTCAGCCATGGTGGGCCATTGACTATCCATACGCCGAACAGCATTTCCTTGCGGCCATGAATCGGTTGACGAAAATCTCGGCAGCCGAGGACAGCTGGCACCTGGAGATAACGGACGATCGCATTTTTGTACATCCCTTCTTATTCATGCAGCAACCGTATCAGGGGCAGTGGTATCCGACAGAGGAGGAAGCCAAACGTATGCGTGAGTATCTG
>JBGPBY010000342.1:0-8062 GCA_041481485.1 Terriglobia bacterium | reverse complement strand
CCTCGTAATCCTTGACAATTTGATCGGCCATAGCGGCCAGGTAGTTCGTCTTGGCCCAATCTAAATTCACCATAAAACCAAACACACCATCCACGGTTTTGCGCGAAGACCGCCGGAGCTTACGGGCGACAACCTGATAGCGAATATCGTGAATCCGAGTTTCGAAAATCGAGTATTCCGATCCGTTCGTGAGATCGGTGACCAGGCGCTTTCTTAACTCTGTTTCCGTTGCGAGGCCATCCGTCATAACAGCGAGAAAAGGTGCGTTGCTTCCTGTAGGGGCTAACCAGCCGGGCATTCGGTCTCGTCGCGGGAAAAAAATCACCGGTGACTCCACGTGCCAGAGGAAAAATACTTCGGGATACGGGTAGCGCGAGAAGGTACGGGCAAGCCTTGCGGCAATCTTTTCCGGCGGTTGCTGCGGTACCGCTTCCCAGTCGGAACTGCTCAGGATCGCACCTTCAACTGCCCGCATATCCGGACCAAGATTGATCCTCAGCGTCCTGCCGATCTCGATCTCGCGACTCGCAATCAGTTTTTCGGAGTTGCGTCGCCATTCGTCGGCGGCACGGTAGCCGAACCAAGCCAATACCGCAACGCCGCAGCATAAGAGCACGGCGAGCCAAGTCGTAATCGGTCCGCTACGACGGAAAACCCAGGGTTGCGAATTCATTACAGCCGGAGTTTACTGATGCGGCCTTCTCGCGTCCAACGCGAACTCAAAATCTGTGCCGCGCCAAATCCGTACCGCGCGTCTTCTCATAGTCTTCTCCCCCCAAATGCAGCCAGGTTGGCCGCAGGCTATGCTGTAGATCAGAAGGCCAGACGAAGTGAAGCTCTAAAACTCCGGCTGCCGCTCTTGCCGTCGGTCATGTACCCGAAGGTGGTGTCCGAGTTGATGCTCAGCGTCGGAGCCAGCGGCGTGGGGTGATTCAACACATTTGACGCATCCATGCGGATTTGAGCGCTCTTCGATTCGGAAATCCGGAACGTTTTGCTCATGCTTGCATCGAAGTTCCAAACGCCAGGAGTTTGAAGCGTGTTGGTGCCCAGTGTGCCGCGCTTTCCGGGAGCCGCATTCTGCAGAAGGATCTGGGCGGTTTTGGCATCCGCCACAGCGTCGTTCGTGCACACTTGGGTAAAGCCGCCTGTTGTCGGATTGCCACGGAGATTGAATCCCATGCCATCGGTGACATCGGTCAGCCCTCCGACGGCGCAAGCTGGATCAGGCACTTTGACGAACGGGCTGGGGTACCCGAAATATGTTCCACCGGTGTTGCCGATGGCGTTCGTGACGATCGTACCCCATTGGGTGCTTCCAACGCGAAACGGGAATGGTCCGACGACGTCGGGGTTACTGCCGCTCCAAAGCGACTGGGTGCCTGTGACACTAACCGGCGGGCCGCTGTAGGCATTAAAAATAAAGCTGGCCTGCCACCGCTCGACCAAACGCGCAACCCAACCCGAAGAGTTTGTCAGGAGCAGCTTATTCGGGCCGATCGGCAGTTCGAACGTGCCATTCGTGCGGAAGTCGTGAGTCAGATGGTTGCCGGACAACGTGTAGTCTGCCCTTCGATTGCGCAGATCCACGTTGTCGAAACCGGCGAGAGTCATCGTCTTCGACCACGTGTAAGTCCCGGTAAGGCTGATACCATGAGTCGATCTCATGTTCAGTTGTGTCTGCACCGAATCGTAATGCGACCTGCCGGTATTCTGGATGTAGTTCGCAATACCCAACTGCGGGTTCATCGATATCCAGTTTTCCGGGAAGCAGCGGATATCGATCGGCCCGCTTGCGGTATTGACCTTGCCAACGGCGGCGGTACCGACAGCTGCGCCCACAGCAAGACGGTCGCAGCCATTGCGTAGAAGGCGTCCACCCACTGTCGTACCGGCCGGGATTGGCAAGAAAGCGACGCCGGCGGGATTGCCGTTCAATGCGTCTGCGATCGCCAGGTAATTTCCGTTGGCGAGGCTGTCACTTTGCCAGCGTCGCAACGCCACGGCGCCGGTTTGCAGGACCTGGTTTGCCGCGCAACCGTTCTTACCAAGGCCGGGAGCCGTCGACGTGGCAGCCTGTGTGACGCACGTTCCGACCGCACCGTAACCGGCTTGGTTGGGATTGAGGTTGACACCCGCGAACATCGAGTCGAACACGGGAGATTCCTGGCCACGGCGAACGGCCTCGAGTGCGTTGAATAGTTCCGGGTTATTAAAGACATTGGAAGCGTTGAGATTCTGCGTTGCCGCGAGCTTCAGGCCTCTCGTTCCGACATACCGTACATCCAACGTGAAATTGCCCCCTAAGGACCGCGTGACAGATAAGTTGAAGTTCTGCGTATAAGGGGTCGCGAAATCCGGCGCATATGCGGTAAAAGTTCCCGACTTCTGGTAAACCTGGAAACTACCGCCGGGTGCGAGCGTGGGTTGAATGGGTACGAGCTTCTGGATCTTGGTCAAATCCAGATACTCAAGGGTACCATCCGGATTCGTAAAGCTGCCGAGGGACAAGGCCGCCGCGTTGGTCGCGCCAGGGGCCCCCCCGAGAACGCTGTCAAGGGTGCCGCCATTACGGCTCGGACCGCCGTAGGTGATGGAGTATCCGCCACGCACGGTCGTCTTACCCTCGCCAAACCACGGAACCTGATAGGCGAATCCGACCGCCGGACCGAAGTTGTTACGATCGTTCGGGATCGCACTCTTGGCTGGATTCGGAGTATCCGGTCCCACGAACTCGAGTGTCGTCAGCTTCGAGGGATCGCAACTGGAAATCGGCAGCCGCGTCTGCGTAATGCCTGAAGTACATTGAAGCATGGTGTTCGCAGTTTGACCCGCAGTCGTTCCACCGTAGTTCGACAGGAAGATGCTGCCCGGCGTCAACCAGTTGCTGAAGATGTCCGACGACGGGGCGCTGCCCGCCCCGAATAATCCATATCCCTGGCCGACGGCGGTGGAGGTAAATCCTCCTTTGAGATAACTCGATCCATAGTATTCGTAGCGGAGTCCAAGGTTCAAGGTGACGCGGCGTGTGATCTTCCAGTCATCCTGGAAGAACGCGGACCATTCATTCGATCGCTGATCGCGGTACTTCTTCCCCGCAGTGTTGAGGTCCTGCCATTTCGCCTGGGCGACATCATCCGGGGATTCAATCCAATAGCCTTGGGTTCCGCTGCCGATGG
This sequence comes from Terriglobia bacterium, assembly GCA_041481485.1. GTDB lineage: Bacteria > Acidobacteriota > Terriglobia > 20CM-2-55-15 > 20CM-2-55-15 > JBGPBY01. The sequence continues at coordinate 4,883 of JBGPBY010000342.1, read as the reverse complement.
AACCGGCGAGCAAATAGAGAAGGTTCCGCACGCTACCGGCATTGGCGGAGTCCAGCAAGCCGGGAACCCCCGTGGGATTTGCCGTCGTCTGCTGCGAAAGCGCGGCCGCGGTGACATTGCCACTGCCACCTGAAAGCCTCGGCATATTATACGCACCTACGAAGTTGTAGCCATTGGTTCGGGTGATGCGAAGTTCGCCGCCCATGCGGAACGCATGCCCCCCCTTCGTCCAATGAACCGTGTCGCCGAAATTGTAAAGAGGGTTGGTGTTGCCGACGTAAAAGGCGCCGGTATCGAATAGCGAGTTTGCGCCGCTGAAAGCGAAGCCGCCAGCTCCCGGGTTAAACAGGGCGGGCATCGGTTTAGGATCACTAGAGTAGAGACTTTTGCTGCCGCTCAGAAAGAAGCTCTCTGCTTTGGCCTTTACATCCGGCTCCGACTCGTTCATCCAGGCGGCGTTTGATGCTGTTCTTGTTTTTCTGATTCCGAAGCGTGCTTCGTTCAGCAGCGTTGCCGACAGGGTTGATGTGAAATTGCTGGTCAGAATGTCGCTATAGCGCTGTGTTTCACCGGGAAACCCGGTCGGCCAACTCGTGAGAAAGTCATCACCGCCGCTCTTCTCATGACTATAACCGACGTTGACTTTGTGATTGGAAGTGAAGTTATGATCAATCTTGATATTGATCTGTGATCGATCTGCGGCCAGGTTCGTCCCACGCTGAAGAGACGTTGTATTATCCGTAGTGCTGCCATTCGCGGTGCTGTGGCGCAGAAAGCGTATGCCCGCAGTATTGAAACCGTCGCCCGTGCCGAAGTAATTCGCGGTGGGCATCTCTTTCAGATACCTGGCGATGAATCCCGTGGTGTCCATCCCGGGCCGAACACTATCCCAACCCGTGGCGCCTGCGTTTGGGAAGGTGGCGATACCGCCTGGGCAATCCGCCGCCGTGAATGGAGTCCCGTCCGCCTTGCTTGTTCCGAACACGCTGATGCAACGCAGATTGCCGGTGTAGGCGGCATTGGTTGCACCCGAGTTTCGGAACGGAACCAACGGGTTTCCGGCGAAATCGACGCTGGCGATTGTTGTGGCTGTAGCGCTGTTGTCCGCTGGCCGTGCTGCGGCTGCGTTGCCGTTGTTCCAACCTTCCCAATAACGGAAGATGCCTTGTCGGGCTGTGTCGGTCAGAACCGTACCCGTCTCCAGCGTGCGCTGGTTATGCAGGTTACGGTCGTACAGAGCGAAGAAGAATGTCTTGTTACGGACGATCGGGCCGCCGAGACTCAGCGTAACCTGATTCTCATTCGACCAGTTTGGCTGTGTCGGCTGCCATCGCGTAATGCCGTTTTCGGTGACAACGCTCGAATTATTTAGCCAGGTGTTTGCATTGAGGCCCGTATTGCGGATGTTCCATTGCGCCGCTCCCGTGTATTTGTTGGTTCCGGATTTGGTGATGATTTGAATCTGGCCGTTGCCTCTTCCCATCTCGGCGTCCACGGGTGCGAGCACCAACCGGATTTCGCCGACGAGGTCGGGGTTAATCGTCGAGCTTGCGAATAGGCCAACCGGATTCCGTCCGTCCGTAACGCTCAAACCGTCGCGAATCGTGTTGACGGTGTTTGCGCTCATTCCGGCAAAGGTGTCGGCGCCGCCGCCAAGTGGACTCAGGCGCACACCGGGCATAACGCGAACAAGGTCCAATATATCGCCGCTGACCAGAGGGAGGTCTGCGATTCTCGCGGAGCTTAAAACCTCGCCGACGGTTGCACCTGTTGTCGTCAGAATCGACGTTGCGTCGATGCTGACGTCGATGTTGGTGGCGACGCTCGAAACCTGCATCGTGAGGTTGAAACGCTTTGTTTCGACGCCAAGTTCGATATTGTTAACCGTCTGGGTCTGGAATCCCGACAACGTTGCCTTCAACGTGTAAACTCCCGGCAGCAATGTCGGTATGGCGTACGCGCCGGAGTCATTACTGATTGTGGTATTGGTGACTCCCGTCGCCTTGTTCGTCGCAGTAATCGTGACGCCCGGAACAAGGGCTTTAGAGGCCTCGTAGACGGAACCCGTCAGCGTACCCGTGGTTCCTTGTGCGAATGCGAATCCGGAGGCTAGCAAACAGAACAGTGAAGCAATTACGATGCATTGACGCATGAGACAATTTCCCCCTTCAGACTTGTCATCAGATGGCGATTGTCCCGTTGCTATCGCCAAAGCTCTCTCTTTGAATTCCAAGCTTTTTCAGTATCGTGAGTAAGACATTCGACATTGGTGTGCGATCCGCCGCTCGGATATGACGGCCGCCCTTGACTGTCCCGAACGCGCCGCCGGCAACAAGGATTGGCAATGGATAATGGTCGTGCTGGTTTCCGTCGGCCATACTGCTGCCATAGAGAATCATGGAGTGATCGAGCAAACTGCCGTCTCCATCCGGGGAGGATTTGAGTTTGCCGAGGAAGTAAGCCAACGCTTCGGCATGATATCGATTGATCTTGGAAAAATTGTCCATATTGGCGCGGTTATTCGAGTGATGAGAAGAAGTGTGGAAACCCTCGCGAACGCCACTAAGGGGATATGTCGCCGGGCTGAGATCGCGAGCGTACATCATCGTCGAGATTCGCGTGATGTCCGCCTTGTATGCCAATACCTTAAGGTCGAACATCAACTTCGCGTGATCGTCGAACGACTCCGGAATACCTACAGGCGCATTGGGTATCTGCAGATCCGCCGAGGCCTGATTCTCCGCTTTCTGAATGCGCCGCTCGATCTCGCGAATATCATCAAGGTACTCGTTGATCCTGACTCGGTCGGTTGCAGGAAGATCATTCTGCAGCATGGATACCTTTTCAGTGATCGCATCGAGAATGCTGCGGTCCTTGCGTTTCCGCAGTAGTCTCTCTGCTGGGTTGCTTCCATCGCCGAACAGTTTTTCGAAAACGACCTGCGGATTGTTCTCCATTGGATTCGGCGTCGTTGCCGTTTTCCATGAGATCGTGTTCGTATAGGCGCACGGGTAACCGGACCCGCAACTCACACCTACTTCTTCAATGGAAAGCTCGATTGACGGTAACGGCGTATCCTGGCCAATTGCATCTGCGGCAACCTGGTCGAGGCTGGCGCCAACTCGCGGCTCGACACCTCTTTCAGGATGAGCACCGCTAAGGTAAGCCGCTGCCGAGCGCGCATGGTCGGCGCCTGCGTCGGAACCCACGCCGCCGGCGAGCGCATGCCCCGTGTTGCTGATTACGCAAATGTGATCACGGAAGGGCTCGAGGGGCTTGAGGATCTCGGTGAATTCAAAACCGCTGCCCTCTGTCGCCGGTGTCCATTTATCCATGATTGCGCCATGGGGAACGTAGATGCAGCCCAGGCGGCTCTTGGGAACGGCAGCGGTCTGCCGCAGTGGCGTTTGCGCCGGCACCATCGATTCCAGCAGGGGCAATGCCAGAGTGACCCCGGCGCCACGCAGGAACGTCCGCCGCGAAAGATGCTTCTTGGTGATAAACGTCATTGTTTCCGACTCCTTATTCCATCTTCATGCGCATTTGAAACGGCGCACTCTTAACCACGCCGAGAACGATCGAAGAAAATCGATAGTCCTGCAGGGCAGCCTGCCGCGTGATCGCGCGCACTGCCGGCATGTCGTAGTACTGCACGCCCCGGCCGACGCCGTAGGTCATCAACTTCGAGGTGATGGTTCTGACGAATTGCTCGCGGTAAGTCATGAGCGCGTCACGCAGGCTTGCTGGTCCATCGAGTTTCGTACCGTCCACCAGAACTCCGGACGAATCGATCGGGCGTGAACCATCCAGCGTTCGCCATTTGCCGGTCAGGTCAAAGTTCTCGAGCGCGAAACCGATCGGATCCATGATCTTGTGGCAGGAAGCGCATACGGGATTCTTGCGATGCTCTTCCATCCGCTCGCGGACTGAAGTTTCGTCGCTTCCGCGGCCGTCACTCTCTTTGAGAGCCGGGACGTTCGGCGGGGGCAGCGGCGCCGGAGTACCCAGGATGTTTTCAAGAATCCACTTGCCTCGCGATACTGGGGATGTTCGATTGGGAACCGAAGTGACCAGGAGTATGCTTCCCTGGCCGAGCAACCCCCTGCGGGCGTTATCCGGAAGAGTCACACGGCGGAAGCGGCTTCCGTACACGTTGGGAATACCGTAGTGCCGGGCCAAACGCTCATCGACAAACGTATAGTCCGCTTTGAGGAAATCCATGACGCTACGGTCTTCGCGAATAATGCTTTCGAAGAAAAGTTCCGTCTCGAGGCGGAAAGCCTGACGCAGGTTGTCATCGAACTCCGGCGCGGCCGAGTTCGCATTTTTGAGCTCGCGCAAAAATAGCCACTGTCCGCCAAAGTTCGTTGCTAGCGATTTCGAGCGGGGGTCGGCAAGCATCCGCCGCACCTGGAGTTCGAGAACGGCGGGATCTTTCAGTTTTCCGTCGACGGCAAGATCGAGCAGTTCGTCATCCGGGATGCTGCTCCACACAAAAAAAGAGAGTCGTGAAGCTAATTCAATATCGCTGATTCGATAAATGTCACCGGCCTTCGAACCGGAGGGGTCGCGTTCGAAACGGAATATAAACTCGGGATCCGCCAAAACGCGATTGAGAACAGCTTCAATTCCGCGGTCAAAATTGAGGTCCTTACGCTCCGACTGGAACACAGTCACCAAAGGATCAATATCGGCAGCGTTAACCGGCCGCCGATAAGCGCGACGGGTCAGTGTTGATAGGATTTTCCGCGCACACGGGAGTTCTTCGTCAGACGTCGTCGGCCGGCAAACGAAGATCTTTCTACGACTGGGGGTATCCCCTGGGCCTGACACTTCAAAGGGTCCGGTAATAGCCACCGATGAGAGATGGGGCAGCGTGGTAT
>JBGPBY010000341.1:0-8068 GCA_041481485.1 Terriglobia bacterium | reverse complement strand
CGGCATCATGTACGACGAGCCCGATGACAAGATCATTCTCACGAATCACAGCCGTCCCGTTGGCACTCTGACCGCGATCGATCCGAAGGCGGGGGATATCGTTGCTACAGTGGAGCTCGAGGACACTTCGCCCGAAGGCGCGGCAGCCGATGGCAAGGGGCACATCTTTGTGAATAACGAAGGCAAAAACACCATGCAGGTGATCGACGTCAAGACCTGGAAGGTGACGGCGTCGTGGCCTCTTGCCCCTTGCGCTCGTCCAACCGGAATTGCGTATGACAAAGCGTCGGACCGTATCTTTTCCGGATGCAGCACTACCTCAGTTGTGGTCGATCCCAACACGGGAAAAGTCGTGGCATCGATCATGAACGGTACGGGGGTTGACGCGCTGGGATGGGATCCGGGAAAGAAGCTGATTTTCATTCCAAATGGCGGCCAAGGCAATGTCACTGTTGTCCATCAGGATTCGCCCGATAAATACACGGTGGTGGATACGGTCGCCACGACCGCCGGAGCAAAAACGATCGCAGTGGATCCAGTAACACACAACGCGTATTTGTTTCAGCCCGAGCGTGGTCCGGCTGCGCCGCCCGCTGCTGGTGCGCCGCCGGCGCCGGGGGGACGGGGCCGCGGGGGACAGGGCCCAATCGTCGCTGCGTGGTTTGTCGTCATCAAGCAGTGACAGGTAGTCCGGGCATGTGAGTGATAGCGCCGCGCATCCGTTTGACTGGTGCGCGGCGCAGCGGCTAAAGGAGGCAATATGATTACTCGCATTGCGACACTTTCGGTACTGATCGTGACTACTGCTTACACGACTCTCGTTCTCGCCCAAACTCCGGCCTACAAGATCACGAAGACATTCAATCTTGGTGGAGATGGTCGATGGGACTACGTTGTACCCGATCCGCCGCAGCATCGGCTGTTTATCGGCCGGACAAACCGGGTCATGGTGGTAGACGAGAACGACGGAAAACTTCTGGGTGAGGTCATGGGCATCGACGGCGCTCATGGCACCGCAGTGGCAGCTAAATCCGGTCACGGCTTTGCCACGTCCGGGAACGACGGCGCCGTCGTGATGTTCGATCTCAAGACGTTTAAGTCTCTCGGTAAAACGCCTGCTGCCGAGGATGCCGATTCGATTATCTATGACCCTGCTTCAAATCGAGTCTTCACTTTTAACGGAGACGCGCATTCCTCGACAGTCATCGACGCGCAGCGCGGGAAGCTCGTTACCAACATTCCACTCGGAGGAAAGCCCGAATACGCAGCGGCAGCAGGAGACGGCAAGGTCTACGCGAACATTACCGACACCAGTGAGATCGTGGAGATAGACTCACAGAAACTCACCGTCTCCAGACGATGGGCGACAGGAACGTGCAAGCAACCCGTATCGATGGCACTCGACACGAAGAATCATCGATTGTTCAGCGGTTGCCGAAGCGGAGTATTGGCTGTGTCCGACTACGCTGCGGGAAAGATCGTTGCCACCGCGCCGATCGGGATGGGCGTGGACGGCACCGCCTTCGATGCGTCGTCAGGCGATGTCTTCTGCTCCAACGCAGATGGTACGCTTACGGTAATTCATCAGGACTCGCCGGACAAATATCATGTCGCCGAGACCATCAAGACTCCTCAAGCCTCTCGTAACCTTGGTCTCGATCCCACAAACCATCGACTCTATATGCCTGCGGCAGACTTTGCACCGGCAGCCGCAAACGCGAGACCGTCGCCGGCTGCCGGAACATTTCGAATTCTCGTTATCGAACGTTCTTCAGGGATTCTTCGCATGTCCATTGACCTTCATTTCAGCTTCGTACAGGATCTCGTTCTTTTTTTTCTCCGTCGTGAATCCCACTAGCGTGGCGCCCGCACTCTGTTCCAACACGGTCTTCTCGACGGGCGCCGGAGCGCTCTTGATTTGAATTCCAGTGCTCTGCTTCGACTCGTTCTCTCCATCTTTGGCCTGAACCGGCGCCTTTGGAGCGCAAGCCGTCAACGCCACAAAAAGAACCGCAGGCGCGATGCATACGAACATTCCACGAACCTTCATTTCATCCTCCATGGCAATCCAGGTTTTCAACCGCAAGAGTTATAGCGCTGCAATCTGAAGATTCCATGACAAGAACTGAATGGGACCCAAAACCCGAAAGGGGACCGAACTTCTTGTGGAAGTCCCGTCCCCTTCTGGGCTCAGTGTCCCCTTTTGATGGGGGAGGTCGTTTACGCGCGATTCTTCAAACTTTTGCGAAACATCATGGCGATGGCGATGAGTCCGGTTCCCAGCGACAGCAGAACGGAAGGTTCCGGGGTCTGGACCGGAGCGAGTTCGATTCGCAGTGCGCCGGCATCGAAGCAGGCCAAATCCGGATTGACGGTAGTGGTTCCCGGAGGAGCGCAACCGCCAGCAACGGGGGCTCCGAGGAAAGTATTGGTGGCAGAAGTCAACCACGGATTCTCAGGCAAACAGGTGTGATTGGCATCGGAACACTGCTGACTGCCAAGTCCCGTGGTTCCACCATGTGCGGTGTCTGCATAACCAACCCACAGCGAAATTCCACCGTTGCTGCCAAGCGACGTCCAGTCGAAGGCTTCCTGATGGCTCGTCGTTTCCGGATCGGTTCCAAGGTTGTTCAAAACCTTAGTCGTGTCGGTGAACACAACACCGTTGATTGTAATCACCGGCGTGAAAGTCTGTTCTTCGCTGGTATCGAAGTTATAGTTCCCGGACGCTTGCGAAAGCTGAGCTTGGGTCATTACCAGAGACTTCCCGCCTGTGAGGTCGATGCCTCCTGGTCCCAAATTCCAAATCTGATGCGTGCAGGCCTGACTGATGTCGCACCATGTCACTGCCCCGATCGTGACCTTTACACTGGTGATATTGGCTGCCTGGGTGACCGCAGGAGCAGCAAACATTAGAGCCCCCAGGGCAACAGCGCCAGCCATCACCTTAATTAATTTCTGTTTGATCATTTCATCTCCTCCTTGATCATTCCTACCCGGATTCCAACATCTCGTTGGACGGCTTCTGGATTGCATGACATGTGCCAAACACCTAAGACGATGATTTCATGACTTTTACTCATATTTTTTCATTCCAACGAACGTAGGTTCCCCTTACAAAAAACGCTGACTCGGCGCCGGAGTTTTCCGTATGTGGGCGGAAACAAAGGAAGGAATTCCATTTCAATGGAGACGTAAGGAGGTGCTTACACCCGGAAGTCTTTCGGGCGGCCGATTTCATTCACGTATTCGACTAAAGTGCCATATTGGACTAGACTCCAGCCGGCTCGAAATCCACATGAGCGAGGTAACGAAGCATTGATCAAAGTGACAATAGGATGCATGACTGCCTGCCTGATAATTGCCCTGGCTTCCTCCGCATTCGCACAGCAACAAAACACCATCGATCAAACCCAGCTGATCCAGTCGCTGATGATGCGGATCGACCAGCTGGAAAAGCGAGTCGCGGAACTGGAGACCCCCAAACCGCAGAATGCGGCCGCCCCGGCAAACCCGGCTGCAGCAACTGCTGAAGCGATGCAGATGATCACTCAGAATTCCGGAGCGGAATCCCATCCTGCGCTGAACATGGCCGGGTTCAGCGATTTCACATTTGGCGCGAGCGACCAGAGCGGAAGCAAAAGCAGTTTCAGCGAGGGGCAGTTCATTCTTCATTTCAGTTCCAATCTGTCACCGAAGGTTTCATTCATGGGAGAGCTCAGCCTGACCGCTCGCACGGATGCCGGCACCGGTTCTCCGCCGGCGCCGGGCTTCAATCCGGAGATTGAGCGAAGCATCATTCGCTACGAACACAACGATTACTTCAAAGTCTCCTTTGGGCGATACCACACTCCGATCAATTACTGGAACACGACCTTCCATCACGGACAGTGGCTGCAAACCACGGTCAGCCGTCCCGAAATGGTTCAGTTCGGAGGGAAATTCATTCCAGTTCATTTTGTTGGAGCACTGGTTGAGGGCGCCGCTGCCGCAAGAGGGCTGAATCTCAATTACAACTTTGGCGTGGGCAACGGGCGTGGCAACGTCATCAGCAGAGCCGGTGATGCCGGAGACGACAACAATGCAAAAGCATGGCTCGTCAACGCATTCGTACGGCCCGACCGATTGTATGGCCTGCAGATCGGCGGCTCCAGCTACCGCGACAAGATCAATTCCGGCGGCCACGCATACAACGAGTGGATTACGGCCGCGCACATCGTCTTGTCCAAGGAAACTCCGGAAATCCTTGCAGAGTTTGCCAATGCTCGCCACACACAGCTGGATATCGCGTCGCCGGCCGCCAACAGCCAGGCATTTTACGTTCAGGCTGGATATCGTCTGCCCATGCTGGAAAGGACGTTGAAGCCCTACTACCGGTTCGAATATATACACGTACCGAAATCGGATACGTTGCTGCAGCCCATCTCGAATCTCGCCGGATCGGTGGCGGGAATGCGCTATGACATCACGAACTTCGCGGCGTTCAAGTTTGAATTTCGCAATCAGCGGCGTGGTCCGGGTCAGCCCCACATCAACAGTGGTTTCATCCAAACCAGTTTCGCATTCTGAGGGGATCATGAACGGAACCAGAAAACTGTTGATCGCCGTCGTTCTCCTCCATGTATTGATGATGCTGATACTCGCGGCCCCGGCCACAGACATCGCGGTCGTCGTCAACAAGGAAGTGCCGGTAGACAATCTGACTTTTGCTGAGCTTCGCAAGATACTGCTGGGGGACCGTCAGTTCTGGACGTCCAATGTCCGCGTGACATTGCTGATCCGCGCTCCCATGGCGCATGAAAGAGACGTTGTTCTGCGCGACATTCTCGAAATGAGCGAGGCACAATTCCGTCAATACTGGATTGGCAAGGTGTTTCGAGCCGAAAGTTCCACGGCGCCAAAGACGGTGTATACCAATGAAATGGCCGGAAGCCTTCTGAATAACATTCCGGGCTCCATGACCTTCATCGAATCCACACAAGTTCCGAAGGGCGTGAAGGTATTGCGCATTGATGGCTTGCTGCCCGGCGAAAAGGGATACCCCCTTCATTGACTCATGACGATACGGAGACGGCTGGCGTTTGCGTTTTCTCTGATCCTTCTGCTGTTTACAGTAAACCTGATGCTGTACTACTGGGGAAACCTGCGGCGGCAGACATCGGTCGAGGCGCTTCGAAGGGCCATCACCAGTCAGGCATCCATTTCCGCAATCAATCAGGATCTCAACGATATTCAAAAACAGGTCACGCTGTTGAGCCAGGTAGCCACGGAAGCGGCGGCCGGCGGCGCAGACGCCGTCGAGGTTTCACAGTTCAACCGTCAACTGCAGAACGTCGAGAGTGAAATCGATCAGTTGCACGATCTTGCGGAACCGGAATCCCGCGCCAATATCGAAACATTTTCAGATGCATTCCGAAAGCTTGGCGCATCATGGCGCGTGTTTTACGGGAGTTTTGGCGTGGACCAGGCACGGGCCATTACGGAACTCGCGGTGCGCGCCGAACCGCTCTCTCAGGACCTGCTCAAAGTACGATTGCCTCAGCTGCAAAAGGATCAGACCGCACGAGTGGATGCCGCGAGCGCCAACTTTTACAGAGTATCGCAGCTGACCGGACGGATTACGCTCATCATTTTCGTCATGTCTGCAGCCATTGCAATCGGCGTAGCCGTTGTGGTTTCGGGCCAGCTGACGCGCGGTCTGACGAATCTGAAACAGGGAGCCGCCTCCATTGGCAGTGGAGAGCTCGAACGTCGAATCGACATCGGGGGCAATGACGAGTTGTCCGACCTTGCCGCTGCGTTCAACGTTATGACTGGCAAGCTCGGAGAAGCGCGCGATCAACTGACCCAGGCAAATGCGCTGGAAAAACGAAAAAGCCAGGAACTGGAGAAGGCGCTCGATCAGTTGCGCAACGCGCAGGACCAGCTGGTCGTTCAGCAGAAACTGGCATCGCTCGGTTCGCTGACAGCGGGCATTGCACATGAAATCAAAAATCCGCTGAATTTTGTGACGAACTTTGCAGAAGTCTCCACCGGTCTTGTCGCAGAACTCCGAGAGTGTCTTGATCGCCAGCGCGAGCGCCTCGATCCTGCCACGATCGCAGATATCGACGATATCCTCAGTGGTCTGACTCAAAACGTGACGAAGATCCAGGAGCACGGCAAGCGGGCCGACGGCATTGTTCGAAACATGCTGATGCATTCGCGCGGACAGGCTGGAGATCTGCAGCCATCGAATCTGAATTCCCTCGTCTCGGAATACGTTAAGCTCGCGTATCACGGCATGAGGGCGCAGAATCAGAGTTTCAACGTGGGCATTCAGGAAAGTTACGACTCCGCGATTGGGTCCATTCGCGTTGTCGCTCACGATCTCAGCAGGGTATTTTTAAATATTGTTAACAACGCCTGCTATTCGGCATACGAAAAGAAGAAAAGGCTCGGTGATGGTTTCGCACCCATGGTGACGGCGAAGACGAAGGATCTCGGCTCATCGGTGGAGATCCGGATTCATGACAATGGGGAAGGGATTCCGGAAGCCGTTCGAACGAGAATTTTCGAGCCTTTCTTCACGACCAAACCTACGGGCTCTGGAACGGGTTTGGGGTTATCCATGAGCTATGACATTGTGGTTCAGCAGCACAAGGGCAGCATTCGAGCGGAGTCTGAACCCGGTCAGTTTGCGGAATTCATCATCACGTTACCGAAAAACGTTTAGCGAGGACAGCAGTATGACTTTCAAAGTTTTGATCGTTGACGATGAACCCGACCTTGAAGTTCTCATCCGGCAGCGATTTCGCAAGCGCATCCGGGATGGAGAGTTTGAGTTTGTGTTTGCGCACGATGGGGAAGAAGCGTTGAACAAGCTGAAAGAAGATCCCACTCTCGATGTTGTCATGAGCGACATCAACATGCCTGTCATGGACGGCCTGACGCTGCTCACACGCCTGTCGGATGTGAATCGAATTCTGAAGGCCGTCATCGTTTCCGCATACGGCGATATGCAGAATATCCGGACCGCAATGAATCGGGGAGCCTATGACTTTCTGATCAAACCCATCGATTTCGGCGATTTCGAAATCACACTCAACAAGACAATCCAGGAACTCGAAGGAATCAAGAAAGGTCTGCGCGCCCGCGATGAATTGACGGCAATACAATATGAACTCAGCGTGGCATCGCGAATTCAGCAGTCCATTTTGCCGCGCAATTTCCCGCCATTCCCGGGCCGTACCGATTTTGAGATTTACGCCCACATGTCTCCGGCGCGTGAAGTCGGCGGCGATTTCTACGATTTCTTCCTGATCGATCAGTATCGTCTCGGATTTGTAATCGGAGATGTCTCCGGCAAGGGTATTCCGGCCGCAATATTCATGGCGGTATGCAGAACGCTTCTCAAGGCCACCGCGTTGCAGGGAGGAACCGCCGGTGAATGCATCAAGTATGTCAACGATACGCTGACCCGCCAGAGCGACTCCGCAATGTTTGTAACGATCTTCTACGGAATCCTGCACACCGATACGGGAGAACTGGAATACTGCATCGCGGGCCACAACCCTCCCTATATCGTGCCGGTTTCTGGTGAACCCTTCCGTCTGACCGAACCCGCAGGGCTGATGGCTGGTGCGTTCGAACACGCTGCGTTTGAGACCGGCCGCGCCATTGTCAACGCGGGCGACAGCGTTTTTCTGTACACCGACGGCGTGACGGAGTCCGAAGATACTGCAGGTCAGTTCTTCGGCGAACAGCGCCTCGCCAGTCTGCTTGCGCGCATGCCCGGCGCATCCGCAGAAGAAATGACGAACTCGGTCCTGGACGAAGTGCGAATCCACTCCTTGGGCGCTACATCCGGAGATGACATCACCGCACTGGTCCTGAAATTCCAGGGGTAAGAAGGTCTTTTACGCATTTGGAATTGCTGTGAAGGAATGCGAATCGAGTGACTTTGGAGGCTGGCAATCAAGAAATCCCTCTCCCAGCGGGAGAGGGGGCCGCGCAGCGGCCGGTGAGGGGTACCGCAAGCAACAATAATTACTTGTGGTACCCCTCACCCGGCCTTCGGCCGCCCTCT
>JBGPBY010000340.1:0-8108 GCA_041481485.1 Terriglobia bacterium | reverse complement strand
CCGGCGGCATGTAATTCTCGTCGTGCTTGGCGAGCACCTGGTTCGCAAGGAACACGCCATCCCTTCCCATAGTTCCCTGGGCCACGCAGCCTCGTCCTTCCTTAAACAGGTCCGGAAGAATTCCGCGGTAAACCACGGGAATGTTTTTCGCGGAATCGCTGACCGTGAATCGAACCGTCAATCCGTCAGGGTCCCGCTGGAGAGTTCCGGTTTCCACAACTCCTCCCAGCCGGAACTCGCGACTGGCCGGCGCTTCGTTCGCCATCACTTGAGAAGGTGTGAAATAAAAAACCAGACTCTTGTTGAATGCGTTCAGCGACAGTGCCGCCGCAACCGATAAGCAGCCCAGTGCAAATCCAGCGAACGCGATTTTCCGGTGACGCGGTTTCATGGTCGTGTTCCGGATTTCGGCTTCCTCGAACGCACCGAATGCACTCGCCTCAACAATGACCATATTTCCAGACACAGCAGCCCAAACGCCGCAGAATAGGCTCCCCAGACATAGAGGTTCTGGTCCATCAGGCAATCTCCAAATGTTCGCGCTCGGCAATGATGCAACTGAGCCGGCCGAGGACAACCGCCACGGAATACAACCAGCAGGCGGCCAGCATGATGAGAAGCGCCGCAAGCATCGTCGGAGCGATGGTGCTTTCCTGAACAATCCGAATCGTTGCTCCCTGGTGCAGAGTGTTCCACCACCCCACAGACATATAAATGATCGGCACATTGACGACCCCAACTGCCGCGATGACCGCACCGGCCCGGTCGGCACGTCGCGGGTCATCGATCGACGTCTGCAAGGCAATGAATCCGACGTAGAGGAAAAACAGAATCAGAGTCGATGTCATGCGCGCATCCCATACCCACCATGCGCCCCACGTGGGTTTGCCCCATAGCGAACCGGTCAGCAACGAAATCAACGTGAACAGCGCTCCGGTTATCGATAGTGCGGAAGCCATCATGGAAGAAACTCGAATGTTGTAGGCCCAGCCGACACTGGCATAGAGCGACATGAGCACATAGAGCAGCATTCCCATCCACGCCGCAGGAACATGGATAAAGAGCACCCGGTAGACGTCGCCCTGCTGGAAATCCGTGGGCGCAACAAAGAAGCCCACATATAAGCCAGCCGCAAAAAGGATTGCAGACGGTATCGCAAACCAGGGAATCAGGCGATTCACAAGAGGGTAAAGAGCCGGAGGAGAGGCGAATTTGTACCAATTGCTCATGATCCGCTTCATCCCAGGGAAATCCGTATTGCCGCCGCTGCGGCCCATGGTGCAAAAACCAGCGTGGGGGCCAGAACCGCTCCCACGAGCGAAACATTGCCGCCGGCTCCGAACACCAGCGACGGAACGCAAAGGGGCAATACGATGAGCGCGGCGATCAAACCTCCGCCATGAACGCCTAACGTCAGAGCGGCGCCCACCGCATTGAGCAGGATCAAAACGGGAATGCCCAAAAGCAGGGACCATGCCAATTGACGTGTGTCGTTTGGAGTCAATCCATACTGAAGCCCGAGCAGCGGTGAAATCAGAATGAGAGAAATTCCAATTGTGAGAAATTGTGCTGCCGTTTTTCCAATGACCGTAAGGACCAACGGTTGAGGGGTAAGAATCAGCTGATCGAGACTGCCATCCGCAAAATCGTTCGCAAACATGCGATGGAATCCGAGCATTGTAGCCAGCAACGCAGAAACCCAAAGCACTCCGCCGGCAATCGAGCGCAATAACCGTGAATCGGGATCCATGCTGAGAGGAAACAAACTAACGATGATGATGTAGAACGCCAGCGCGGAAAAAAGATCCGCTTTGCGCCTCCATGCCAGGAGTACTTCACGCCTGATCAGCCAGCGAAACATGACTGCATGATTTGCCTTCATGCGGCAAGCTCGATTCGCTGAAATCGGCCCTGGGAAAGGCCGAGACCATGATGTGTTGCAACAACCGCCATACCGCCGCGTGCCAGATGTCCATCAATCAACGCCTGCACCGATTCCATTCCGTCACGATCCAGAGCTGTCAGGACTTCATCCAAAAGCCAGATCTCCGATGAGTTGAATACAAGACGGGCCAGGGCAATCCGGCGCCGTTGGCCCTCGGACAGAAATCTGGCAAATGCAGTTTCGCGATTTGCCAGGCCCATATATTCGAGCGCGCGAACTGCGTGGTTGCGCGAAATCTCCGTTCCGTTCAAACCGCAAATGATTTGAAGATTTTCCAGAGGAGTGAGCTCTTCCTTAATGCCGTGCCTGTGGCCGAGATACGTGATGCAGGTTCGATAGTCTTCGGCCAGATGCCGAATATCTAATTTTTTCCATGAGACTGTTCCGTGTGATGGTTCCATCAGTCCGCACAGGATGCGAATCAGTGAGGTCTTGCCGCTACCGTTGGGTCCGGTGAGTTGCAGGCATTCGCCGGGTCTTACTGAAAAGCTGAGTTCCTGAAATACCGTGCGATTGCCCCGCACGCACTCCAGTTCCGTCGCGGTCAGCATTTTCCGAAGGTCGAGCGAGGAGAGTTTTCCCCACTGTTGGCTGCGGTCTTCAGGATTTCCTGCACGGTCGTGAAGACGTGATCGAATGGTGCACGTTTCTCGTGACAGGTCCGGCACGTATTGTTATCCGGCATGGCTGTCGCCTGAGATTGAATTCCGCCGTCAGCTCCGGAGAAATCAAAGAAACCCCAGCCACCCTTGAATCGGCTGTCCTTGACTGAAGCTTCAAGTGCAGCCGGATGTTGTCCCGGCCCATTGATCAGCTCGAGCACTAGCACGGCGCCTTCCGGCATTGTTCCTGTCCTGGTGAATTCGCGATAGCCCCGGCGATCCATATAGACGTTGCGGGCCCTCGCCGGGTTGGTCGAATGCGGCGATCCAGAGCTTGTTGCGGTGGAGTTTCCCAGCAACACCCAATTCCGGTAGTTGTCCGGAAGCATCAAAGTGTCTTTTGCGGCAAACACCGCCGAGGATTCCGGGACCTTCGGAGCGGGCTGCCGCATCCCGGCAAAAAGAGTTGCGGACACAATGGCAGCCACGGCAACACTGGCGAATGCAAAGGCGCGGCGCCGAAACCCAAGCAATAAGAAGCGCTCGATCCTGAGCCAGCGCCACGATGTGTTCGAATTTCGGATTTGCGTGAGTACAGCATGCCGCACTGCAGAAAAATCCGACGTCTGCACCGCATCCACCCGAAACGATCGGAGATCGGATTGATGACTGCAAAGTTGATCCAGGAAATCCCGGCATTCGCCGCACTGTTGAATATGATCCGCGACGATCCGGCTGTCGCGCGGTGTGAGGTCCTGCGATACGTGAAGCGCCAGAAGGTCGCGCTGGAAAGTGCAGTTCACAGTGTCCTCCGGCTCAGTCGGTCTACGGCTTCCTTCAGCTTCAACCGTCCCCGGCTGATGCGGGACCGCACTGTCGCTTCAGGAGCTTGAAGGATCTCGGCAACTTCTGAAGTTGGCAATCCTTCAACATCGCGCAAAACGATGGCAATGCGTTCTCCTTCGGAGAGGCAATCCAGAGCTTGTCGAACGAGATTCCGCTGTTGCTGCTCTGCAAGTCCTTCGTGGGGGTCCTGGCAGCTCTGGGCGGAGCGGGCCATTGCGATGGAATCCACTTCGGTAAAATCGGGACAGGAACTCTGATGATGTTTCCGCTTGCGTCCGATGTCGCGGCAGACGTTGATCGTTATGCGCATCAGCCACGGCTCAATGGGCTTGCGGGGATCGAGACGGTGCAGGTATTTGAAGACTCGAAGAAACACTTCCTGTGCGGCATCATGCGCGTCTTCCCGAGTTCCGAGTATCCGGAGCGATACAGTCATAACGCGCCGTTCATATCGAGCGATCAGTTGTTCGAAAGCCAAAGAGTCTCCGGTCAATGCGCGTTGTACGATTTCGGCAACCGCTTCGTGCTCCGGGGAAAGTTCCGTGTCGGGCACCCGGACCATCTGAAGTGACTTGAGAAGCGATGAATTGTCTGACGCGTAATCCATGAACTCCCGGCCTTTCACTAACTATTACTCTCCATTCCCACAATTCGTTGCAGAAGAAATGAAAAAGTTCATTTAAACTCCGGATTGCCATGCAGGCGCCGGTTTGCGGCCGCCGACCCAAAAATGACAATTGAACATTGAACATTGAACAATGAACATTTCCTCATATGAACGCGAGTAGCATCATCCCTTTACTGATTCGAGAACTGGACGGATTTCGCCGCGAACTTAAGTTGTTTCCCGACGAGGAGAGTCTTTGGAGGGTCGTACCCGGCATCACAAATTCCGCTGCGAATCTTGCGATTCATGTGGCCGGAAATCTGCAGCATTATGTTGGAGCGGTTCTCGGCGGAACGAAATACATCCGTCGCCGCGATGTTGAGTTTTCCCGGAGATCGGGGACGCTTGCCGAAATTCTTTCGGAATTGGATCGGGCCGAAGATGTCGTGCGCACGGTACTTCCGAAAATCTCGGAAGCCATGCTGGATTCGGAGTATCCCGAAGCCGTCGGGCCTATGAAATTCAGGACCGACCAGCTCCTGCTGCATTTGTGTGTGCATGCCGGATTTCATCTCGGACAAGCCGGCTATTTGCGCCGCGCCATGACTGGTAGTGCCACTTCAAGCGGTCCGCTGCCTTTGCAGCCTATTGCAATCGCGGTAACTTCCTAGTTCGCCCTGGAACAGTTGTTTTTCGGGATTATTTTCGATCAATGGTGAATTTAAGAGGCTTCAGGAAGACAATCGCGTCCGCCTGAAGCGCATCGAACGGGAGGATATCGCGAGCCGGTGGCCAGATGGTTGATGTCGCACCTCGCGCGGCCGTTCAGCTCCGGCTTGCGCCAAAACCACTGTCCTGAAATCATCACCATACTGCTTTCGGATAATGCTTAAGAATCGTTCTGTCGGTTGTCACCAGCGGCGCTCCATCCAGTGCAGCTTGTGCAACAATAACGCGATCGAAAACGTCACGGGTCCAGACCAGCTCCAATGCCTGTCCGGTAATCGCTTCGAAGGAACGGTCAGGCATGGACAGTCCGATACGCCTCTTCAATTCCCCAACAACGGCATGCGGGCTCGCCGTCAGACGTCCGATTTCGTGGAGATACTGAAGCTCCAGCAATACGAAGGGGCTCGCGAGCACCCCCTCGCGGTTGATCACGGAGGCTGCCTTCCTGCTTATGCGCGCTGTTTCGCCGGCGTAAAGCCAGAGCGCCACATGAGTGTCGAGATACGCGCTCATTTGAATCGTTTATCCCACTTTTTTTGCCACTTTTCCTGATCGAAGGTTTTCACTTTTGGAAGTCGAGCGGGATCGCCGACAATGACACCGGGTCGCTTTGGAAGGTTTGTAAGTTTATTGATAGGCTCCGCAGGCACAATAAACACCTTCCGCCCGCGCAACTCCACCTCCACCGGCACACCCTTCCGGATAACCTCGTCAATCACACGGTAAAGATTGGACCGAAGCTTGGTTGCACTAATCGTCATTAAGGCCTCCAGGATAGGCTTCATTCTAACCCGGACGGCTCTACGTACGCAACGCTAGGATAGAACGTACGGGGGGGAGGCTTAGAAAGGGTCTGCTAGCCTGTTCTGGAAGACGATTCGGCTTTAAAGTGCCACCCTGACAGTACAATGATGGACACATTGGAAAATGTCGCCCGACTAAATCCTTAAGGAGATCGAGACCATGACGAGAGAAATCAAAATAACCTTCTTTTCGTCTCTGGTGTTTCTCCTAATTGTAAGCGTCCCATTATTCAATGGTTGGAGTCTGGTTGCGAAGCCACAAGGTCTAAATTCAGCAGGAGTCAGGGGCGGACCTGGGCCAGATTCCGGCCAGCGTGGGCGGGGAAATACAAGTGCAATAATTCCAGTTCGAGCTGAAGACAAGTCCGGCCGGTTGGTTGCCCAGACATCTCCACTTGAAAAAAGAATTAGGTTTCCAGCTCAAGAACGCAGTATGAAAGACACTTTGGATCTGATCCTTAAGCCTTTAAACGTGACTGATTTTGTTCAATTTCGAAATCCTACCCTTCCCAGAGCTACCGTTGGCGCAGACAATGAGAAAGCCAGAGATGTCTTAGGAAAGATTTTTCATCAGCCTGGGTCGGCGAAAGC
Source organism: Terriglobia bacterium (assembly GCA_041481485.1). GTDB lineage: Bacteria > Acidobacteriota > Terriglobia > 20CM-2-55-15 > 20CM-2-55-15 > JBGPBY01. Next base: position 1,985 of record JBGPBY010000340.1, on the reverse strand, counting down.
ATCTTGGAATTTGATTTACGACCCAGATCCACGGGCTTACTTTTTTTTATGAGGGGTGTACAAATAGAAACACCCGGAGGATTACAAAATGTATATTGGCCAAAGTGATCTGTCTTTTAATGAGAGAGTTGTATTCATGCTTTGTTCGACTTGATGTACTCGTCGACGTTTTTCGCGAGCACATCCAGAGGGACGTTCCCGCCGAGAACCACTGTGTCGTCGAAGCCCTTCAGGTCGTACTTTGAGCCGAGGGCCTTTTGTGCGAGTTCGCGCTGGCGATTGATTTCGCTAAGTCCGACCTTGTAGCCGCACGCCTGCCCCGGCCACGAGCAGTAACGATCGACTTCACTTGCCACTTCGAGTGGATTCGATCCGTTCACATCGACGAAGAATTTGACGCCCTGGCCGCGCGTCCATTTCTTCGCGTGAATGCCGGTATCCACGACGAGGCGGCACGCTCGGAACGCAATCGACTGCAGATAGCCGACGCGCCCCACCAGATCGTTGTCATAGGCGCCGAGTTCATCCGCGAGTTGCTCGGCGTATAGTCCCCATCCTTCGGAATAAGCGTTGAACGCCAGCAATTGCCGAATCAGCGGCATGCCATGAGTGTATTCGCCCTGCCAGATATGGCCTGGAATCGATTCGTGGAAAGCGAGATCGGCGAGGCTGTACTTGCTGTGGAGATCTGCCGTTCGCAGATTAATCCAGAATCGACCGGGAATCTTTCCGTCAATTGACCCCGCGCCCCCATACGCTGCCGGAGCGCCGGGCTCTTCCTCGGGCGGCAGACGCTTCACTTCCATGTTGGGAGTTACGATCTTGTTAAACGCGCGGGGCATCTGCGCTTTAACCCAGTCGAGCTTCTGTTGAATGTACGCCATGATTTCGGCGCGGCCTTTATCGCCTTCGGAGAACTTGTAGCGCGGATCTTTGGCGAGCGCTTTCATGCGATCACCGGTGCTTCCCTGTGTATAGCCGAGCTTCCTGAGAATCTCATCCATTCGGGCATGTAGCTTTTCCAATTCGCTGCGGCCCATTTCATGAAGTTCGTCCGGTGACAAGCTGGTGGTGGTCGAGGCCTTGAGAGCCCAGGCGTAATACTCGTCACCGTGCGGACGCGACCACATGCCGGCGTCATCGTTCGCGGCGGCGCGTTGTGCTTTCAGTTCTTCGAGCTGTCGTTCCAACCGGGGAGCGACATCCTGCATTGCAATCTTTTTCGCACGTCCGGACCAATCGCCGGGAATGGTCTTTGTTCGCCGCGCAATCGACTCCACAATCGAGCCGCCTTCGTGAGCGTTCTTGATGGACAGCGCGATCTGAGACATCGCTTTGTCGATCAGAAAGGCCGGCGGCACGAGCCCCGCAGAGCGCGCTGCTTGAATACGTCCAAGTTCGCCGTCGAGTTGTTTGGGATACGACTGGAGGCGTGCCAGGTACGCTTCGGCATCAGCGGCGTTTTCGATTGGATGATCGCTGTCCAGAAATCGTGGGATGTCCAGATAGGCGCCGACGTTTTGAATCACAACGTACGGCGTGTTTCGCCAACCGCCGACCGCGACGTCGCCGTAGGGAAGAACGAAGCCTTCAAGACCTCTCGAGTAGGAACTCTTAACGACCTCAAAGCTGGTCCGGGTTGCGAAAGACAGCGACGACGTGTTGAACGCGTTGATCCGTTGTAGATCGTTGCGAAGTTGATTGGCAAGCGCCTGTTGACCCGCCGCCGATCGATCTGAAAGCTGAGAACGAAGCGCCGCCCTGGCACCGGTGTCGATACCTAACGAGGTCGCGCTCTCGGGAGCAAGCTTCAGAAATTGGTTGGCCACATCGTCCAGCAGTCTGAGCGCATCGGCTTCGGAGGGCGCTGTGCCAGCGGGAGTCGTATTCACAGGTTCCATATGACAGGCAGACATCAACGGCAGGGCCGCAGTGGCGGCCAGCGCTGCGATAGCTTCTCTACGATTCATGAAGTTTCTCATTGT
>JBGPBY010000339.1:0-8128 GCA_041481485.1 Terriglobia bacterium | reverse complement strand
TACCGGATTTCCCGATCCGCGCCTACGAGTTCTACGACTACCATCATGAACTGGTCAATGACACCTTCGTGAATTACCAGGACAACGCCACCCGCAAGACGGGCGCGATTTCCTACCTGCTGTTTACCAGCTTCGGAATGAGCTCCAACAACACCGTAGAGCGCGCGAAATTCATCAACGCCAAGCCGGCGTATTTCCCGCCGATGGAATATAAATGGAGCAACGATGATTACGGCAGTGGGAGCTATAGGAGATCGGTGTTCCACGACAAGGACGGCTCGGTCGGCGGTGTCCCCGATTCCTTCATCGTCATCAATGGCGGAATCGCACTCGACGACGCCTGCGAGGTTAAACCCACCTGGAACGCTGTGGTGTGCAAGGGTGATGTCGGGATCATGACTGTTGGCGCCGCCGCTGCGGGTGGTGGTGGCGGTCGTGGCGGTGCTCCTGGCGGTGCTGGCGCTCGCGGAGCGGCTCCCGGTGCTGCTGCCGGAGGTCGCGGAGGTCCTGGCGCACCTGGCGCACAAGCTGCTGCCCCTGGTGCGGCTGCAGGTCGCGGAGGTCCTGGCGGCGCGCCCGGTGCCGCTCCCGCAGCAGCCGGAGGTCGCGGCGGCGGTGGTGTTGGAGCAAGGACTGGTCGCATCGGAGATCCTCCGCAGCCGGTAGCCGTTCTTAGCCTCAACGGCAGGGATTTCCCCGTCGGCGGTACAACCAACGTACGGGCGGGCAGCGAGTTCAAGGTAACCACCGAAAGGCCGACCCTGTCCCTTAGCGTGTCGGAACTGAATGCCGGTTCGTGGGTGATGTTCGAGCTGCCGGGATTCACCACCGCATCCGCGGGTACGGCGCAGGACAGCCTGGATGCACTTCGCAAGGCCACTGCCACTTCGTACTACAAGGACAACGGTTCGCTTTGGGTCAAGCTCGTCTCCTCTGGTGACGTCCTTGGCACCCAGGCCGCCCCCGCTAGCGGCCCAGTCACCCTTCAGGCCAGCAAGTAAGCAGCAACCCTGCTGCATGAAAAAGCCCCCGGCGCAAGCCGGGGGCTTTTCAATTTCGGGTCGCGTACGCGATCAATTCCCGGAACCGGCCCACCAAGTACCATGTATCGCTTACGGCCGCATGGCACAGCGCCAGCAGTTGCAGCGCTCTGTCACTTCCCGCAACAAAGACATCGCCTTCCGGCTTCAGTGATATCTGGGAGTTGGTGGAACGATAACCGCCAGAATTGATTCCCCCGGCGAAAATACGCGCTTTGATTCCCAATTCCTCTTATGTGGCCCAGCTGAAGCCCGAGTTCCCGCTCGAACCGTAACGTTCAGCTCGAATACAAATTCGTCCTTCCAGTTCTGAGCGCTGGCTGCAACAAGTCCACAGCAGCTGCGATAAAATCTTGCGCTACCGTATAAGTCCGCGGATGCTATCCTTCGGCTCGACCCCAAGTCCAAGGGTTGATCTTTCTTACCAAGATTGCAGAACTGATGTGGGAACCATAGTGGCGTGCTGAGCAATCCAAAGATTCGATATCGGAATTTGACGCGCAATCTGCTGCCCGCGGCCGCGCTCGCATTGGCATGCGGCCCTCTATATATGATGCTGACCGCCGCGATGCGGCCACCTACGCCTGCGGCAGGAGAGAGTGCATTCGCAGTCACAAAGATTGATGTACCGGGAAGCATTTCCACAACAGCGCGTGGGGTGAATAATCTGGGTCAAATCGTCGGAAGCTTTGTCGACGGCAGCGGCACCCATGCATTCTTGTTCAACGGCGGGAAGTTCTCGGCCATTGATGTGCCGGGCGGCAATTGGACGATCGCGACAGGAATCAACAATGTTGGCCAGATCGTCGGTGGATACGGAACGGGGCTGGATTCTGGAAACCACGGTTTTCTATTCAACAATGGCGGCTTCGCGACATTCGACGTCCCTGGAAGTTCCGACACCGTTGCATATGGCATCAACAACAAGGGACAGATCGCCGGGGCCTACCTTGGAAGCGATGGTTCACGACATGGTTTTCGCTTGAGCGGTGGAAATTATACGACACTCGAAGTGCCGGACAGTCACGCCGGATCCGCCCGTGGGATCAACGATTCCGGACAGATCGTCGGATCGAGCGGGTTCTCGTCCAACGAGAGCGGTTTTTTCTTCGATGGGACTTCCTATCATAAGGTTCAACTTGCGAATGGTCTTCATACCGAAGCAAAAGCGCTGAACAATCTCGGAGACATCGCGGGGCAGACTGGAGGTCCGCAGCCGCCGTTTGCCGGTTTCATCCGTAATGCAAACACCGACACTCCGATCGAGCCTTTTGATGCGTCAATCTCATGGAACATTCAGGGGATCAATGATCTCGGCCAGGCCGTTGGCGAGTTTTCGGACCGCGATGGGACATCGCGCGGATTTCTCGCATCACCGTCAGCGCTTGTTTCTGCACCGTCCGCAAATCTCAATCAACCGCTGGTCCGAATCACAGATCTCAATGGAACTTCCGGTGTGACGGCACCTGTGGGTCCTGCTGGCCCTGCAGGGCCGCCCGGACCTCCCGGACCTCCCGGACCTCTTGGCCCTCCTGGCCCAGTTGGTCCTCGAGGCCGAGGCGGTAACGACACTGCGAACTCGGGCGCTGCAGGATTGGTTCCACCGGCTGAAGATCGCAGCACGTCCAGCCGCGGAGATACGGGAAATTTGTTTTCAAGAATCAGGTCCACGAACGGTTCAACCACAGGCTATTGGAAGCTGGACGACGGTACTGTCACGGTTGGCCCGGACAACTGGGCGCGACTGTGTCTGCCATGGCGCGCGGGCTCCGGAGAATACGAAGTCCTTCTGGAATTCACACGGGAACAGGGACGGGAAGGTTTTGGTCTTTTCCTGACCCCTGGAAGTGCGCCAGACCGACGGTTTCTCTTTCAACTGAGCGCCGTGGGAAATCAATGGGCACAGATCAACAATGTCGAAGGCTTGTCTCCTCAAATCCGTCGGGCACTTCCGCTCGGCCCCAACGGTGTGCGCCACAGTTTGCGCCTGCGTGTTCTTCGCTCCTCATTCGAGGCATATCTGGACGGACAATCCATTTTTCAAACTGCGATCGACTACCGCGATCTTCAGCAACAGAACTGGGGCTACGGCGGAGGTTGCAACTTCGGTCTGGTGTCTTGGTACAACGTCATCACCTTTCACAGTTTGGTAGTGAAGTCCTAGGGCAGCCCAGCTACTTTCCGCTGATCCAATCCTGAGGAGGTCGTGAAAACAATTCCTCTGGCCGTGTAGTCTGCTAACCGTAGAAGTGCCTGGTGATCGAAAGTGTGCAAGTGCCGACGCGCAAACTAAGGGGGCACGATTGAGAGACACGTTGAGTCCAATGAGAACGGATCTGACCCGCAGGACTCTTCTCCAGGATTTGGATCAGATATACCGAGACAACAAACCGAAGTGGAAATTACTGGGAGTACCATCGTAAGCGGAGGCAATCATGGCGATCGAAACACGACGGCTGGGCACGAACGGTCCGCGGGTTTTTCCAATTGCATTGGGCTGCATGGGAATGTCCGGCGTGTACGGACCTGCGGATGAGCAGGAGAGTATCGCAACGATTCACGCCGCAATCGACGCGGGCATTAACCTGGTCGATACCGGCGACTTTTACGGCATGGGGCACAACGAAATGTTGATCGGTCGCGCCATCAAGGAGCACCGCGATAAGGTCCTGCTCTCCGTAAAGTTCGGTGCGCTACGTGGCCCTGATGGTTCGTGGGGTGGTTACGATGCGCGGCCGCTGGCGATCAAAAATTTTCTGGCTTACACGCTGACGCGGCTCGGAGTGGACCACATTGATACATACCGCCCGGCACGGCTCGATCCCAACGTGCCAATCGAAGAAACCGCCGGCGCTATCGCCAGGTGCATCGAAGCAGGCTACGTTCGCTATCTCGGACTCTCCGAGATGTCGGCCGATACCGTACGCCGCGCTCACGCTGCATATCCCGTCAGCGATCTCCAGATCGAATATGCAGTGATCACCCGCTCGCCCGAAGAGAAGATTTTTCCTGCACTTAAGGAACTCGGCATTGGCGTCACAGCGTACGGCGTGCTTTCGCGCGGCTTGCTTAGCAGCTCACGTCCGCTGGGTGACGGCGACGTTCGCAATCATTTCCCGCGTTTTGCAGACAGCAACGCCACACAGAACAGGACGGTTGTCGATAGTTTGCGCCAGCTCGCGGCCGACAGGAACATTACGCCCGCACAACTGGCGATAGCCTGGGTATTGGCGAAGGGCAATTCCATCGTCCCGGTGATCGGCGCCCGCACCCGGAGACAACTCGCCGAAGCGCTAAAGTCGCTCGAAGTGAGGCTATCGCCCGCAGATGTAAAGCACATCGAAGCCTTCGTCCCAACCGTTGGGGGGACTCGCTACGACGAGAGACAAATGCGGCTGCTTGACAGCGAACGTTAGGCGAACCCCCTGGATCTTGCGTGTAGAAGAATTTATCTATAGATGACTGGTCCTGTGATTTGTCAGCGAATCGTCACTTGTAGTTCTGCACGTCCTTTTCATTTTCCGTGCAGAAGTATTCCAGCAAATCTTCGTCGGGCGTCAGCGTCGCTTTCTGGACGTATTTGATCGGCTTCGTATAAGTCTTTGGGTCATCAATTGTGACTTCTATCTCGAGGTGCCCAATGTCGCGCCGGCGAAATCGTTCGGTCACGTGCATCGCTTCGCTGTGCGTGTGACCCAGTCGATCGAGCCAGCTCTTATCTGTAAAGCCTACGGTATCGACCACGAGCGTATCGCCGTCCCATCGCCCGTTCGAGTAGCCCATCCAGCGCGGTTGCGGATCTGCCACAGTTTTTCGCCCATCAAGAAAGATCTGACGGAAAACCGAACTGTCTTCATAAAGAATCACAATCAAACCCGGAGTCTGAACGATTTTGAACGGGATAGGACCGTTGGAGATTGCGGGTACGCCTGTTGGTTTGCAGTGCGCGATCGGGTCATCCTTCCCCTGGTTCTGAAGCCGTTGAACAAACGCGGCCGCAGCGGCGGGCTGGAAGGGCACTTCGTTCCGTTGCAGGTCCGAGGTGATATCGACGAAGTACCGAGGGGCTCCGAGGCCCGTGATACTCTCAACAGTCTGTACAACTTTGGGCAGCCCTGCGGGATCGGGATCGGACTGCCATACTCCTGAAAGGTCCGACTTTCCATCACGTGACCGCGGCGCGGCCGCCGCAAGATTGGGCTTGCCGTCGCGTGTACGGGGAATCGAATTGTCTCTCTGTTTCTCCCATTGCGCCGAAGCGTTCATGCAAAGCACGAAATTCAAAGCGATGCCGGCAATGATCCACTTCATAGCCCCTCCTTCAACGGCCGGTTTGGCCCTGACTCGATCCCGCAAAAAGTTTTTGCCCGGTGCTGGCAAGAGTGACGACTTTGGCATTAGCGATGTTTGTTCCATTTTTCGCGCGACTTGCTTCAACAGTGACTGCATCGCCAATCTTTAAGGTATTTCTTCCCCAGCCGGCCCTAATCAGAATATTGGGACTTCCCATTTCCAATCCCCAATTCTCGACCTTGCCGGCACTGTCCTTGACGTCGATGTAAAACCAGGTGTGTGGATTCTCCCATTCCACTTTGGTAACCGTGCCTGAAAGTTTTACCGGCTTATCCGCGTCATATTCTGCAGAAAAAGCGTGGTGAGCGAACGCAGGCAGTCCCACCATGAACCAGAACCCAATAAGAAGAATCCGCGAACAGAATCTCATCTTTGAATCTCCTTTGAAGTTTTCCAATCAATGCGAGATCGGTCGATGAAAGATTGCAATCTTAACAATCAGTATAAAGAAGAGCAAGATTGACACTCCCTCGCGATCGTTATAACTTTCGCGTAACAAAACTGCCTTTTTCGCCTTCTGTCATCTTAAGGAGGGGTTATGGCGTATCAGCTTCCACGTTTTTTCGGGATCTGTTTCTTCCTCGCAAGTCTGTTTTTTCTCATTTCAACCAATCTAAACGCCCAGGCAACAAACGGTGCGATTTCGGGCGTTGTGCTGGATACGACCGGCGCTGTCCTGCCGGGCGTGTCGGTGCAGGTTAAGAACGTCAGCACTGGTGTGGTCTGTAATGTGGTTAGCAATGAAGTTGGGCGGTATCGCGTTCCCGATCTGTAAACCTGGCGCGAGTGACGTTCGTCAGAACTCGCGAGGGGTCGGATTTGGACGCCAACCTCCCAGGTCTTTCATTCTTCCCGGGGCGCAAAAACGGCACGATCAACATTACGGGTCTTAGCTCATTGGGTTCGAGTATCTTCCTGCCGTTTCTTTTCGTTCAAAACAAGTACGGCGCGGGCGACGATGTCTATTGGGCGCACGGAGCGCACAGCTTCCGGTTCGGCGCGGATGTCCAGCGCGTGCAATCCAACGTGAACGCGCCCGGCTGGCTGGGCGGGCAATTCATCTTCAATAGCCTCGCAAGTTTCCTGAGTGCTTCTCCGTTTTTGTTCTTCGGTCCATTGCCGGAACAGAGCGACGGTTATCGCGATTTCCGGGAAACTGACGTGAACGGATACATACAAGACGACTGGAAAATATGGAGCAACCTGACCGTGAACCTCGGTCTTCGTTATGAATTCGTCACCAATCCGACGACCGACAAGCACCCGCTCAACACGATCACCGACTATCGGAGCTCAACGTCGTTCACAACGGTGCCGAACGTGTTCCTGCACAATCCGTCGGTGAGGAATTTCGACCCTCGCCTTGGATTTGCATTCGACCCATTCCATGATCACAAGACATCCGTCCGCGGAGGCTTCGGTGTATTCCACAATCCGATTGCGCCGCGCACATATGCATCCGCCTACTATTTCAATCCGCCCTATAGTTTTACGGTCCAGGTGTTTCCCGGATTCCCAACGCCTGCATTTGTGGCGCCGCTGCCCTCGCAGAGTAATGCCGTAAACTACGACACGCCCTCCACGCCTTATCAAATGCAGTGGAACTTGAATGTTCAACGGCAAGTCACCGACTCGACCATCGTCACCGTCGGATATGTGGGTTCGCGCGGCGTGCATCTTTTCTTTCAGCGCGATCAGAATCCGCCAGTTCCGTCTCTCGGGCCGAATGGCAGGCCGGTTTTTGCCATGCTGGGACCTTTTGGAATTGCGAGCAATCCGCGGATCAATCCGGCCATTGGCCCATACAATGGCGCGGAACCGGGGGCCAACTCGTCATACCATTCCCTGCAAACGAATTTGAACCGGAAGTTGTCGCACAACATTCAAGGTCAGATCTCTTACACCTGGTCCCATTGCACTGACGACAGTTCGAATACATACGGTCTGGAGGGAGGATTCCCTGCGATGAATCCTTATAACGCCAGACTGGACTATGGAAATTGCCTGTTCGACCGCCGAAATGCTCTAGCGGTGAACAGCCTTGTGGAGCTGCCATATAAGGGGCAGTTCAAGGGCCACCAATTGTTCGAAGGCTGGCAACTCAGCGGCATCGCGATGGCTCATTCAGGTACGCCGTTCTCTCCTGCAGTCGGTTTCGACCAGGCCGGTCTTGGCGCAGCTTTCACTGAAAACCGTCCTATTCTGAATCCGGGCCGAACGGTGGAGAACATCCGGGTAGGGACGTTGAATCAATGGTTCGATCCGACGGCATATTCATTGCCGCCGGTTGGAGAGTTGGGGAATGCCGGACGCAATAGCCTGACTGGTCCAGGCTTCTGGAATATCGATGTCTCGGCGCAGAAGAACACCAGGCTCAGCGAATCGGTGAACCTGCAGTTCCGGGCGGAGTTTTTTAACCTGCTTAACCATTCCAATTGGGGACTGCCCGATCCGAATGTCTTTGTGCAATCAGGGGACGGCGGCGGAAAGGTGAATCCCATTGCAGGCCGGATCACAACGCTGTCGGCGCCGATGAGGCAAATCCAGTTCGCCATGAAGTTGATTTTTTAGTGGATCTCAGATGAAGAGGCGGCTGATCAAGAAATCCCTCTCCCAACGGGAGAGGGGGCCCCGTCAAGAGGTGGGCGGCGGGGGAGGGGTACCCCACGGAACAAATTTTAAATGCGGTACCCCACACCCCACCCACACCCCGTGGGAGAGGGGGTTAGTGATTG
>JBGPBY010000338.1:0-8137 GCA_041481485.1 Terriglobia bacterium | reverse complement strand
CGCAGGTCCGTGCGCTTGGAGATCGAGTTTCCCGGCCCGGAAGGGAAAGCACGATTCTGAGTGGACGGTTCCAGGACCAGAGTGGCAAGACGGCTGCGGTCCGCGTGGCGTTCGAGCTTCCCCAGTCTGTCGAAATCATCGGGTTGAAGCCGGAAAGTGCTGTCCTGAAATTCGACAGTGCATCTCCGCCGATTCCCACAGATCCAGCCGATGCTGTCCTTCTCGAGACGTTCTCAACCGACACTGCTGAAGGATTCCTGGCTTCGATAAAGGATGGTGGAGAGGTTGAGATTATTGGCTATGGAATGGAACCTTTCGGCGCATCGCCGGTGAATTCTCCGGCTGCTTACGACGTGTTTGCAGTCCGCTCGCCGGTGAAGACCCGCAGCGATCGGCTGACTCGCACGAAGTATTACTACTTCGATTCCGCCACCGGTTACCTGATGAAAACCCGCTATGAGCATGACAGAAGCGAAGTTGAAGTACGGTTTTCGCAATGGCACAGGGAGGGCAGGGACGACAGGGAGGACAGCGCTGACAGGGAAGACGGATCGGCCTATCCGGGAAGGATTGAAAGGTACGAAAACAATCAGCAGGTGTTCTCTTTTGAAGTTCTGAGTGTCACGGCCCAGCCGCAATCCGATGGCGCTGCCATTCGATGAAATGACTTTGAGGAGGAAACGTGATGAGACCGCGTTTAATCAGCACTGCCGTAGTCATGTTCGACCTGTTTATCTCTGTTTCATTGGGGTTCGCGCAGCAGTATCCCTATAACATCGATACGAGGCCAGTCCGCGGCATCATGCCGACAGCGGATCAAATCGCCAGCCCCTTCGACAGCATCGATCCGGTCTCCGGGAAGCTGCGTTTGGAAATTCCAATCGCTTCGCTTCCCCCCGGACGCGGGGGATCGGTGTTCGATCTCAACCTGGTTTATGATTCTCACCTGTATAACATCCTCCCGGTCGAACAGGAACCCAACGACCTGCAGATTCTCATTCCAGGTCAGGCAGCTGGAAACTGGCTGTACGGCTATAACTATTTTCTGGAACAGGAAGAACGCTATTTCCGGACGACAGAACAGGACTGCAGCCGTGGAGAGGACGTGGAATACCTGCAAAACCACTTGCGAGTCTTTCGTCTGCGAATTACGCTGCCGGATGGCAGTCAACACATTCTCCACCTGCGCGGATATGGAGATGAACTGGGAAACCTGTATTGGCAGGATGGATTCTACGGTATTGATGCCACGGGGCGGCGCGGCCGTTGCGCATCCAACAGCACAAACTATCCCCACGACATATCCAACGGGGATCTGACTTATTACACATCCGACGGCAGTTATCTCAAGCTGGTGATCCACGGCAACGCCAGTGGAAACTTCAGCTCGAGCAACACATGGACACTTTACTTTCCGGATGGCCGCCAGGTTAGAGGTGCGGGACTTTCTGGAAAGGAAATTATCGATGCCAATGGTAACCGCATTCGGTTCGAACGAATCTGTACTGAAAATTGCACTCAGTTTTCCGTGCTGATCAAAGACGATTTCGACCGCCAGATCCGAATCGATAAGAACGTTCCCGGAGCTCCTCCTGGACAGCGCCAGGACATCATTACTGCGCCGGGACCCAATGGCCCGATTTCGTGGACGATCCGATCCATGGCGTTCACTGTCGGTTCGAGCAACCAGCCCTATACCTGTGTGGAGTGGGTGTATACCCCAGACAACCAGGATGTGCACTGCAACTTTTCCGCGCTCCAGTTTTGGATGCTGCGGTCGATTCAACTTCCAGGCGCGCCCGCCGGCGACCCGCCGGAGCCCTGGAACAGCTTTGAATTCGGCTATCGGGATGCCAGTGTTGGCGGATGGGGCGAACTCTCTTACATGCGAACGCCTGGTGGGGCCGAGTACCGTTACGACTATTCAGTGAATGGAGGTATTCCAACCGCCGAAGAAGTCATGAGCTACGACGCGGTTATCCATAAGTCCCTCGTGCACGACGGAGAACAGCTGAACTGGTACTTCTCTTACTGGCCAACGAGTACAACTGTGACATCTCCGGACAACCAGCATACGGTCTATCACTACTTTGATACCGTGGACATGACTCCACGCTGGAATAAGGGATTGATCTATCAAATCGATGAGCCTTCAGGGAATGTGCAACGCCGCGAATGGTCCCAGAACCGGGTTTGGAGCCTCGGGGGATTCAGCGCATTTCGGAATCCGAACAATCCATTCGTTTCAAAATCCTCGATCGATGTTGCCAATGCGATTGGGGTTCCGTCGAAGTCGGCGATTACCGAGACCATGATTGACAAAAATGGGAATATCCGCGCAGAGAGGATATACGACTGGATTGATTTCTCTCCAGGCGCCATTGGAACCGGAGGCACGCTGCTTCGAGACACGGAACGGACGTTTTATATCGACGTTCCACTGGCCACCGCCGCCCCCAATGATCCGTTTGCGTATTGGTCGGATCTTTCATTTCCAGGATGCGGCAGCGGAGTGCGCCGGCTCAATGCACTATGGCGTCAGGAGACACGAGGAACAGGTGGCGTAGAGGCAGTTACTGAGCTCGAATATGACTGTCCCTTCACGTCTGGAAACGTCACGGTGGAAAAACGCTGGGACAGCGCGAAGTCCGGGGCGGTTCCGGCTCCTGGCGGAATCTCTGAGGGCAATGGAGTGATTTTCCGGCGGACCTATGACGCCACTGGGAATTTGACTGATTTCTATGAGCCGGCGGTCCGAACACACATCTCTTACGATGGAATCCTGGGTATGCCGGGACCGGGGCCTTATCCGACAACAGTCGAGTATGCCCCTGGCACGAGTGTCTCGCGATCGTGGACCTACTCGTGGAACGATGCAGCTGGAACGCTGAATTGGAAAAGGGACAACCAGAATGGCCTTGCCACTTCCTACACATACGATCTGTACGGCCGAAAGACCGGTGTCAACGAGTCCGATGTTCGCAAAACACAAATCATCTTTGATGACCAGAGGCGGCAGGTCTTCACCAAACAGGATCTCGACATGTTTGGTGACGGCAAATTGCAAAACTTCACCCACTACGATCAACTTGGACGAATACGCCTGGTTCGATCATCGGACGGATACTCTTTGAATCCGGACAGTGAGTCGGACGGTATCAAGACGTCGACGTATTACGTTGTCAGTTCAATGGGTCCTCGAGTCGTGAGCTCTTCCCCGTATCGTGGGCTGAATGACGCAACATTGGAATGGACCTGTATCCAGAAAGACCTCGCCGGGCGCGTGTCGAAAGTCGGAATCTTCAAGGGAGGGGACCATCCCGGCGATTGTAATTCCACGGCCAACCGGACCGCTTTGACAGTGACAGACTACGCTTCGGATTACGCCACATCGGTGGACCCCGCGGGCAATACCCGGAGTCAGCGAACCGATGGTTTGGGCAGGCTAGTTCAGGTCATCGAGGATCCTTTCTATTGGAGCTACTCTACGGACTATCGGTACGACGCCAACAATAATCTGATCGGGGTCTCCCAAAGTGACGGCGGTGTCACCCAAACTCGAACCTTCGAGTTCAGCTCGCTGGGCCGGCTGCAATCGGCTTCCAACCCGGAAAGCGGAACGACACGCTTTGCATATTGGGACAGCGGAGACCTGGCATCCCGTCAGGATGAAAGGGGAATTGTCACCAGTTACGATTACGATGAACTGCACCGGCTTCGAATGAAATCGTATTCCGATGGAGTCACTCCGAACGTCTCCTTCTCATACTATGGCGCCGATGCCCCGCTACCCAATATCGGCCAGTTGCAGTCCGTCACGTCTTCCATCAGTTCGGTTTCTTACCAAAACTATGACGCACTCGGACGTTCACTTGGAAACACTCAGACTGTCGGAGGTGCATCCTATGCATTTCAGTACACGCTCCGGGCCAATGGCAGCCTGAGTTCAATGCAATACCCTTCCGGAAAAATACTTCACTATTCCAGTGATGACGCGGGCCGGGTCAACAAAATCGAGGGCGGCAAAATCTATGCCGATTTGACGGTTTCCAACGATCCGTTCACGCCGGACGGACGAATCGCGCAGATGAAACTCGGAAACGAGTTGTGGGAAACCCGCACCTACCGGACGCCCGGAACTCCCACCGTGTTAAGTCTCGGAGTCGCACCGGGGAGTGGCGACAAGATTGAACTGGAATACAACTACCCGGAACAGAACAATAACGGGAATCTCTCCAGCCAGGTGGTCCGCCGCGGCGGCCGGATCTGGATTCAGTCCTATGAATATGACCGCGTCAATCGGATTTCCAGTGCCAGCGAAGTCACAAACGGGTTCGCTGGTTTGAGCCGGACTTATGACTATGACCGGTTCGGCAATCGATGGATCACGTCGAGCACTGGAATTACGGCGGCGGATTTTCACGAACCAACGGCGGGAAGCTTGTTTGACCGGTCCACAAACCGGCTTGCCATTCAAAGCTACGATGCCAACGGAAATCTCACCAGTTACGACCCGCGCTTCATGGAATATGATGCGGAAAATCGATTGATCCGTTCGGCCAGCGCCAGCAATGGCAATGAGTTCTTCCGATACGACGGCAACGGACGCCGGGTTCAGAAAATCTGGATATTGAGCGGGGGATCGCCGGAAATCACAACCTACGTTTATGGGCCGAATGGCCGCGTCGCGGCGGAGTACACCAATGGCGCAGCCGCATCGGCGGGAACGTCATGGGTATTTGCAGACCTTCTGGGGAGTGTGCGTGCGGTGTCCGGGGAAAAACCTCCGGCGGACTCCGCTCCCATTACGGAATGTTATGACTATCTGCCGTTTGGCAGGATGTTGGGATCAAATGACGCCGGCCGCAATATTGGATGTTTTCCGGCAGCTCCCGACTATGTGCTGGCCAGTTCCGAATCAGAAAAGTTTACCGGCAAGGAACGCGATGTCGAAATCGGCCTCGATTATTTTGGCGCCAGGTATATGAGTCCGGCCCAGGGCCGGTTTATCAGCCCGGATCCGATAATGGTCATGGACCAGAAGATTGCCGATCCCCAACAGTGGAACATGTACGCCTACGTGCGGAACAACCCGTTGCGACTGGTAGACCCAAACGGCAAATGGCCGGCGGAAATCCACAGTGCGATAATCGCCGCTGCGTTTTCGCGACTTACATTAACCCAAACAAAGATTCTGGAAAGAGCCAGTGCCCGTGTCGATGGAGTTTTCAACGGAGGGCAGACCAGTAGGAACGCGGTAACCCATGGCATGAGGTCTCCAAATCAGTCAGCGGAACAAGCTCGATACGAGACCGATCGTTTTATTAGCGATCAAGAGGGGATGGCTTCGATTGCAACTGAATTTGGTCATGTCACCGATTTCACGCTCGACAAATTCGGCGAAGCGCTTCATGCAGTGACTGACAGGACGTCTCCTAAACACAATGGCGAACAGGTTTGGAATGGCGTTGGCGAAAGCGTGAAATGGTACGACACGCCTTTAGTCATGGCATCCAAGCTTGCCGCAGACATTGCAGCAGTGTTTGAACACACCGACGGCGAAGCCACCATTACCATAGAAGAGTATCATCGGGCTATTGATGAAGCCCGTAAGGAGTATCTCAAAACCTTCGGCCAATCCCTTTTTTATGATGCTACTGGATGCGTTCAAGTTGCCGGATGTGGTTACAACGACTCGAAATTGCCTAAGAATAGGATTCGGGGAACGAGATAGGGGGAGGCTTGGGTACGAGAAGTGTCGTTGCTTTGGCAACAATAATCTTCGTCCTAATCATATTGGTTCCTTGGCCCCACACTTTCATGTCTCAGTGTACAGTGCGGGTTATTGGAAATGATGGAAAACCTGTTAGTGGAATTCGTGTTTCAGAAATATGGCATGCGTACTCGTACGACTTGATTGGAGGTGGAGACTTGATGACTGACGCTGCAGGTGAAGCTCACTTTGATTCTCAAATTGAACGCCATTCTCTTCTCTTTTGGGTTTTTGAGCCGGCTGTCACGCTCATAAACTACGGCGTTCATGCAAGTTTTGGTTCGAACGGTGGGGTGAGTATTACGCAGCCCGGTTATCATTCGGCTACCGAATCTTCATTTCAGTGTGAAAAGCGGGAGTGCAACAGTCATCCACTCTACGTCGAACTTCATTACTGATGGTTGTCTTGGCTTTTCACGAAACCTCTTGACTCGACGGCCCGGGCGAACAACGATAGGCATCAAAATCGATGAAATTGTGAGCCAGGAGGTGGGAAAGCGATGAAAGCTTTTCGTTGGAAAGTTTCTCCTTTGAATTTCAGCGTTGCGGCCGGTTTGATTCTTGCAGTCACCTTGGCCGGAGCAATTTTGGGACAAGGACAGGGAACGACAGCGGCGAAGCAGGGAACTGTCGAGCACATCAAGGTGCATGGGAAAGCGCTCGAAGGGAATCTGGAAAATGATTCGCCGGATCGCGATGTGTTTGTTTATCTGCCGCCCAGTTATTCTACAGAGACCGCTCGCCGCTATCCCGTGGTTTACATGTTGCACGGTTACGGAATATCCGCGCAGACCTGGATGAATTTTTCAAAAATTGCGGATGCTGCGAATAAGGATATTGAGGCCGGGACCATGAAGGAAATGATCCTGGTCAATCCCGATGCCAATACTCTGTACAACGGAAGCATGTATTCGAGTTCGGCCACGATTGGCGATTGGGAGACGTACATCGCGGAAGACCTCGTGGGATACGTCGATAGCCATTACCGAACTCTGGCCAATCGCGACAGCCGCGGACTGGGCGGGCATTCGATGGGAGGCTATGGCACCATTCGCATTGGCATGAAGCGTCCGGATGTGTTTTCCAGCCTGTACATCATGAGTGCGTGCTGTTTGTTGAATCAGCCTTCTTTGACTCGTGGCGGTGGCGGCGCGGCTCGCGGAGCGGCAACGGGAGCGGCTCCCGGCGCGGCATCTGACGCGAATGCAACGCAGAATACCCCGTCCAATCCGCCAGCGGGCCAGGGCACTCCCGCTCAGGCCGCAGGCGGAGGAGCTCCAGGAGATTCGGCCGTCAATCCAGCAGCGGGTGGCCCGAATGACGGGCAGGCCGCGGCTGCGGCCGGAGGAGCCGGTCAACGAGGGGGCGGCGCCGGAGGACGCGGGGGGAACCGCGGTGGAGCGGGCGGTCGTGGGAATGCTTTTGCGAACACAGCGTTTGCGGAAGCAGCAGCATGGTCGGCCAATCCCGGCAATCCACCGAAGTTTTATGACGAGCCGGTAAAGGACGGACAGCTTCAGCCGCTGATTGTTGCGAAATGGCTGGCGAATTCACCGCTGGCGATGATCGATCAATACGCGACAAATCTGAAGAAGTACAAAGCGATCGCCCATGATGTGGGGACGCAGGACAGTCTGATGGCGAGCAACAAACAGATGGAAGAAAGAATGACGGCTCTGGGAATCCGGCACAACTTCGAGACCTACGACGGCGACCACATGAATCGGCTGGCCCAGCGAATCGAACAGGATGTGATGCCATTTTTTTCGAATAACCTGTCGTTTGGATTGGCAGGGAAGTAGAAGCCGTAGTCGACGATCATCGTCCTAAAAGCAAAACGTCCTAAAAGCAAAACGCCCAGTTGCCGTTTGGCAACTGGGCGTTTGATTTAATCCCGGCAACTACCTACTCTCCCACGCAATCGCTCACGCAGTACCATCGGCCCAGAGAGGCTTAACTTCCGTGTTCGGGATGGGAACGGGTGTGACCCTCTCGGTACGGTCACCGGAAACTTGTGAAACCAACGGGCGAGGCCGTTGACAATTCAATATTGATGGGCTTGAGCGCTATTCTTAAGAGATGATGATTTCAAATGATCAAGCCTCACGACCGATTAGTACAGGTCAGCTAAACGTATTACTACGCTTACACATCCTGCCTATCAACGTGGTTGTCTACCACGGGTCTTCAGGGCCTTGCGGCCGGGAGATCTAATCTCGAGGCAAGCTTCACGCTTAGATGCTTTCAGCGTTTATCTCAACCGGACATAGCTACCCAGCCGTGCCATTGGCATGACAACTGGTACACTAGAGGTCCGTCCAACCCAGTCCTCTCGTACTAAGGTCAGACCCTCTCAAATCTCCT
>JBGPBY010000337.1:0-8163 GCA_041481485.1 Terriglobia bacterium | reverse complement strand
GACCGCCCCTACATTGGGGAATCGCATTCATTCAGATCTGCCCGCCCCTTCAGTCGCGTGCCTCTCAGCTCGCTTCCAGTTCCGCGTACTTCGCAATCAGCTTCTTCAGCCCGTGCGACATGAAGCTGATCGTAAGCTTCATGTCGTCGCCGTCGCCTTCCGTTCGCAGTATTGTGCCGTTTCCGTATTTGGGATGACGTACCCGGGTTCCCATAATCCATTTCCCGCCGGACTTTCGTCCCGGCGCCGGCTTTGGAGCGTGCGACGGCGCTGCGGGCGGCCGATATCCTCCGCCGCCCAGAGCGCGAGTGACCGCGTCAACCGAGTTGTACGTCGTTCCCGAATACTGGACAGCCGGACGCCTCCGGCTCTCATTTGCGTCCTCCATCAGGTCCGGCGGAACTTCCGACAAGAATCGCGACGGCTCCGACACCTGCTGTTCCATCGCTCCGAAAAAGCGTCGAAAACGCGCCGAACTCAGGAACAACTTCTCCTCGGCTCGCGTCATACCGACATAAAACAATCGCCGCTCTTCTTCGAGTTGATTCGCATCTCCCGAAGACCGGCTGTGCGGAAACAATCCTTCTTCGAGCCCCATGATGAACACGACCGGAAACTCCAGTCCCTTGGCAGTGTGCAGCGTCATGAGCGTAACCGGCGCCGTCTCATCGTACGCATCCTGATCGGACACCAGCGCCGCATGATCGAGAAAATCCCGCAACGACTCGCCGCGCTCCTGACTTTCTTCCGCAGCGGTCAGCAACTCGCGAATATTCTCGATCCGGTTCATCGCTTCCTCGCTGCCTTCTTCTTGAAGCATTTCGAGATAACGCGACTCTGAAACTATTTTCTCCAATAACTGCGCATTGGACATCTCGGGAGCTGCTTCGACGAATCCGGACACGATGCGATGGAAGACTTCGAGAGCCCGCACGGTGCGCAGAGGCATGCGCTGCTCTTGAATGACCATCCCGATTGCTTCCCAGATCGTAGTCTCGCGTTCCACCGCCAGATCCTGCAGCGCATCGATCGTCGATTTGCCAATGCCGCGCGCGGGGGAATTGATGACGCGCAGCACGTGGACGGAATCCTGCGGATTCAGTGCAATGGTGAGATACGCAATGAGATCCTTGATTTCCGCCCGTTCGTAAAAACTGAAGCCACCCGCGATCCTATATTTCAGGTTGTATCGACGCAGCTTTTCTTCCAGGACGCGAGAAAGGAAATTCGTCCGGTACAACACCGCAATCCGCGCATCGGGTCTGGAACGCTGAAAACCCACGATTTTTTCAGCCACGAACATGGCTTCTTCTTCAGCATCCGAAGATTCCATGTACGTGATGCGTTCGCCCGGCGGATTCTGCGTCCACAAATTCTTGCCCTTCCGCATTTCGTTGTTGGCCACAACGGCGCTGGCGGCAGCAAGAATGGTCTTTGTCGATCGGTAATTCTGCTCGAGCCGGACAATCCGCACATCCGGAAAATCCTTCTCAAAGGAAAGAATGTTTTGTATGTCGGCGCCGCGCCAGCTATATATCGACTGGTCTTCGTCGCCCACAACACAGATGTTGGAGTGCGTCGAGGTGAGGTGCCGCACCAGCCGGTACTGCTGCCGGTTCGTGTCCTGATATTCGTCTACCATGACATATTGAAACCTCGCGCTGTACCGTTCGGCGGCCGCCGGCGATTTGTCGAAGATTTCCACGGACTTGATCAGCAGATCATCGAAGTCGAGCGCATTGGATTTCTTCAGCCGCTTGTCATAGTCCCGGAACACCGCGGCGGTGTATTCCCATGATGGTTCCCAGGAATCCTCCACCATCTTCTCCGGGGTTCTGCCGTGATTCTTGGCACTGCTGATGCGCGACTGGATGGTTCGGGCGCTGACGATTTTCTCGTCAATCTTGAGTTCCTTCATCGAGGCTTTGACGACCTGAATTTGATCGGAATCGTCATAGATCGTGAAGTCGCGCGTGTACCCCAGTTCGTGAATCTCCCGCCGCAACAGCCGCACGCAAAAGGAATGAAAGGTCGATATCAGCGGATCGGCGGACCTGGACGCCTGTAGAAGATTGCGAATGCGCACCTTCATCTGATCCGCCGCCTTGTTGGTAAACGTCACGGCGAGAATGGAATCCGGCCGGACGCCGACTCCCTCGATCAAATGAACGACGCGATACGTAATGACTCGGGTTTTTCCGCTGCCGGCACCTGCCAAAATCAGAACCGGACCATCGGTAGCGCGGACGGCTTCAAGCTGTTGCGGGTTGAGAAGTCGGCTAAGATCCACTCCTCATTCTACCGTAACACTCTTGGCAAGGTTGCGAGGTTGATCGATATCGCATCCCCGCCGGACCGCAATGTAATACGCCAGAAGCTGGAGTGGGATCACTTCGAGTATGGGCAAAAGGTATTCATTCGTCGATGCGATGTGAATGTAATAAGCCGAACTCTCCTGCAGTTCTTCGTCTCCGGCAAGTCCAACCGACACGATAATGCCGTCACGCGACTTCACTTCCTTCACGTTGTTCAGCACTTTTTCGTAACGCGTGGTGGAATGCTCCGAATCTTTGTCGTAAGCCGCCAGAAAAACTACCGGAAGATTTTCATCGATCAGAGCGTTCGGACCGTGCTTCATCTCGCCGGCCGGGTACCCTTCCGCATGGATATACGAAAGTTCCTTGAGTTTTAGCGCACCTTCCAGAGCAATCGGGAAATCGACTCCGCGGGCAAGGAACAAAAAGTCCTGAGCTCGGAACAACTCCTTGGCAATGCGCTCCAGGTCTTTTGCACCCTCCAAAATGGACTCCATTTTCTGCGGCAGCGACGTGAGATCTTCGAGCATGCGCCTCATGGTCGATTCGGGCAGCTTCTTGTGAAGGTTCGCCAGATGAATGGCAACCAGGTACAAGCACGTCAGCTGCGTGGTAAATGCCTTCGTCGATGCGACGCCGATTTCCGGCCCCGCCCGCGTGTATAGAATTGCATCGGCAATGCGCGTTGTCATGGAGCCGACAACGTTGGTGATGGTCAGGATTTTCCCCTGTGCTTCGCGCACCAGGCGTTGAGCTGAAATCGTGTCGGCAGTTTCTCCGGACTGAGTGATGAAGATGTAGAGCGTGTCGGGAAGAATGATCGGTTCCCGATAGCGAAACTCGCTCGCGTAATCGACCTCGACCGGGATGCGCGCCAGCGACTCGATCATGTATTTTCCCGCAAGCGCCGCGTGCCAGCTTGTGCCACAGGCAAGAATCCGGATCTGTTTGTAACTCTTCCACTGCTCGTTTGTAAAACCGGTGTCTTCGAAATGGACGGTGTTGGTGTCCAGCGACAGGCGGCCCAACACTGTGTTTCCAATGGCGGACGGCTGCTCGAAAATTTCCTTGAGCATGAAGTGTTTGTAGCCGCCTTTTTCCGCCTGAACCGGATCCCAGGTGATGGTCTGAAATTTCGGCTCCTTGGGTTTTCCCGATGCATCGAATACGCGAATCCCTTCACGGGCAACAACCACCAGTTCGTGCTCATCGAGAAACAGAATCGAGCGGGTATATGGCAGCAATGCCGGAATGTCTGAAGCGACAAACCCTTCACCATCGACGCTCCCGACGACCAGCGGCGCTCCTTCACGAACCGCGACAATTTTCTGCGGATCGTCAGCAGACAGCGCCACGAATGCGTAAATGCCCTTGAGCTCCTTCAGGACGGCGAGTACGGCATCTTCGAGATTGCCACGGAAGTTCTTTTCGATAAGGTGGGCGATGACTTCAGTGTCGGTCTCGGTCGTGAACTTGTGACCTTCCTGCACCAGCTGGCGTTTCAGCGAGACATAGTTTTCGATGATTCCATTGTGGGCAACGACAATGCGATTCGTGCAATCGCGATGCGGATGCGCATTCTCCTCGGTCGGACGGCCATGCGTGGCCCATCGCGTGTGTCCAAGCCCAAACTCTCCCTTGACCGGATCCTTGATCAGCAGATCTTCAAGATTTTTCAGTTTGCCCGAACAACGGCGAACAAAAAGCTGATGATCCTCGACGATTGCAATGCCTGCCGAGTCATATCCACGGTATTCCAGAGATTTGAGACCGCCCATGATCAACGGAACAGGGTCACGGGGTCCGACGTAGCCAAATATGCCGCACATTTTTCGAGGATAGCATGAGGCTATTCAAGTCAATCCAATGATGGGGATTACAAATTTGATAGTCGAGCCATGTGAATGGGAATCGGGTGACTGTAGAGGCGGGTAATCAAGAAATCCCTCTCCCGACGGGAGAGGGTCGGGTGAGGGGTACCGCACGTAAAAATCGTTACGTGCGGTACCCCTCACCGGCCTTCGGCCCCCTCTCCCGTTGGGAGAGGGATTTCTTGATTGCCCGCCTCTACAGTCACCCGATTCCCATTTCTTCACACCTTCATAGCCCGCCCCTACAGCGGGGCATTCTTCTTCCGGTGTGGCGCGCGATTTTCCTTGTTCACCTGACGGCCTCTGCCGATCGCGAGGGATTCCGCAGGAACATCTTCGGTAATCGTCGAACCCGCTGCAACAAATCCGCCCTTCCCCACATGAACCGGCGCAATGAGCTGGCTGTCGCTTCCGATAAACGCTTCGTCCTCGATCGTGGTTGGAAATTTGTTCGTGCCGTCGTAGTTCACCGTGATCACGCCGGCGCCGATGTTGACTCTCTTTCCTATTGTCGCGTCGCCGATGTAGGCGAGGTGCATCGCCTTTGTGCCCGCGCCCAACGTGGATTTTTTAATCTCTACGAAATTCCCGACTCGTACCGTGTCTTCCAGTTTTGCGCCCGGACGCAGGCGCGCGTAGGGACCGATAGTCACATCGTTGCCGATGACGCTGCTTTCAACGATGCATCCCTCGAGCACTGTCGATTGCGTGCCAATGCGTGAATCGGAAATGCGTGTGAACGAATGAATCGTGGAATCCTCGCCGATTTCCGATGCCCCATAAATCTGCACCGACGGATAGATTATCGTGTCTGCACCAATCTTTACGCCGGCGTCTATAAACGTGCTGGAGGGATCCATTATGGTGACGCCGTCCGACATCAGTTCTTCGTTCTTGCGGCGGCGCAGCACCTGATCCGTGTAGGCCAGTTCCCGGCGCGTATTGATTCCGAGAATCTCCTCAGCCTGATTTGTCTTCCACGCGCCTACCTTTTTCTGGCTGCTCGTCAAAATGCCGATAACGTCGGTCAGATAGTATTCCGATTGGGCGTTGTCATTACGCAGTTTGGTCAGCGCTTCAAACAATAACGGCGTATTGAACACGTAGATGCTCGTGTTGATCTCGTTGATCTTGAGAATATCGGGAGATGCATCGCGGTGTTCGACGATGCGATCGACAGCATTGGTTTTTCCGCGAACGATCCGGCCGTATCCGAACGGGTTTGCAATCTCTGCGGTCAGGATCGATGCATCGTAGTTCCCTTCACGGTGAAAACGCAGGAACTCCTGAATGGTTTCGGTGCGGATCAACGGCACATCTCCGGGCAGAACCAGCAAATCTCCAGCAAAATCCCGCAGCGTTTCCCGGGCACACATGACGGCATGGCCGGTGCCCAGTTGCTCTTTTTGGTCAATAAACGTGACCCCTGAAAACAGGCTCTTCACGTCAGCGGCCTGGTGGCCGACGACGATAAAAACCTTTCCGGAAACGGATAATGCCGCACGAAGCACATGACTCACCAGCGGCGCGCCTCCGGCATGGTGCAGAACCTTGGCTTTTCTGGATTTCATGCGGGTGCCTTTGCCCGCAGCGAGTATCAGAATGTTAGGGTTTTTCATACTCAATCAGCTCGTACACGGTATTTGCCAGACAGTCGGGATCGTGACGAATGACTTCGTCGTCCGACAACAAATCCCGATCGACGCATTCCAGACCCATCGATCTGAGGCGATCCCGGTCGATCGTTACAAATTCTGCCCCCTCGGCCACGTATTTAGCGAGCCTCGACGGCGAAGGTTGCCCGGTATTCAATACGATTTTCGAGAATAACAGCTGGCCGCCGCAGTGGTTCATCAGCGCATCCACATGATCGACGACGGTCATGCCATCGGTTTCTCCGGGCTGCGTCATGATGTTCTGCACATAGACCTTGACGGCCTTTGAGCAGCGAATGGCTTCTGGAATTTCCTTCACCAATAGATTGGGAATCAAACTGGTGAACAGTGAACCCGGTCCAAGGGTGATGATATCGGCATTCTCAATCGCCTCGAGAGCGCCGTCGAGCGGCCTCGCATCGGCGGGTTCAAGACAAACGCGCCGAATTCGTTTTCCGGAAGCGGTAATCCGAGTCTCACCGTCGATCCAGGAACCATCCGCGAATTGTCCCCTCAGCGAAACCTGCGAGTTGGTTGACGGATAGATCACCCCGTTAATGGCAAGCACCTCGGACGTCAATCGCACGGCTTCGGCAAAATCCCCGGTGACACCCGCAAGAGCCGTGAGAAACAGGTTACCGAAGCTGTGGCCATGGAGGTCGCCTTTGCTGTTGAAGCGATAGCGAAACAGCTTGGACATCAGGTGCTCGTCTTCGGAAAGCGCGATCATGCAGTTCCGGATATCGCCCGGCGGCATGACGTTGAGTTCTTCACGGAGCCGGCCGGAACTCCCGCCATCGTCGGTAACTGTCACGATTACGGAAATGTCGCCGGGACCGCTTTTGAGGCCTCGGAGGAGTGTCGACAAGCCCGTGCCGCCTCCGATGGAGAGAATTCTGGGCCGAATGGACTTCAATGTCCTACTTTCCTGGAGTCGTCAGTAATTCCCTGAATGCCGGTTCCTCGACGAGGTTGGCAAAGTCGTTGTCCTGCGCGGCATGAAAGCGATTTTCAGGGCCGTGGTGTATGGACTGTTTGAGAAAGGAAAGCGCTTGTTCCTTGTTCCCTTTCAATGCGTTTGCAGCCGCAATGGCATACAGGATGTGGCTGCCCTTTGGTTCGAGTTTCAGCGCCTGCTGCAGATGGTTCATTGCGGAATCCACCTGCCCGCCATTCAGGAAGGCGACGGCCATATGATAGTGATCGTCTGACGACCGTATGACAGTTCTGGCCCGGTCGTTCATTTTCTTTTCGCAGGCCTGAATGTTAGCCCTGACGCTTGCCTGGACTTCGACCTCGTCGGGAAAATCCGCCATCAGGGCGTGAAAACATTTGATCGCCTTGTCGTACTGCTCGGCATACATCAGTTTAATGCCGGTCTCCAACGCCTTCAATGCACCGCTAATTGGCTGAATCTGGGGCTTTTGCAGCACCGGAGCGCTCGCCTTTCCGGTCGGCGCAGGCTTCGATGAACTCGGCCGGGCCGGGACTCTGGGCCGGGGGGATTCTTTTGAAATCTTGGGAGACGCGGCTTTTGTGCCGCGCGAGTCCGGGCCAGATCGGACACTGGGCTTCAGAGGCCTACGTCCTGATTTATCAACTGTTTTAGAGAGTCTGGCAACGGTTTTGACCCCTGCTTTCGCTGTGGGCCGGGGTCTGATCTTCACTTTGGCTTTGTTAGGCATAGTCCGCTCGGCTGAATGACTTCGAAAGGGCAACATATAATGAATGCCCCCACCAAAGTCAAGCTGCCCCCGTTCACTGCAAGCGCAGACTATGCCTTCGTGCGATAGCCTGAACAGAGATTGCGAGCGGCTTATGGAACTTTAAATGAATGCGATTCCCGAATGTAGGGGCGCTATGACCGCCCGCAATTTGGAGGATCGCATGCCTTTGAATTGTGGGCGGTCACAGACCACCCCTACATTGGGGAATCGCATTGCGCTACTACGACCGGACTGTACCCAGGCTGGCGGCGGACTGGCGGGCCGGTTCATCCTGAGAAGCGGCCTCGACCGCTTCGGATACCGGCTCCGGTTCTTTCAGTTGGCTTCGGATTGAGATTTCCTTGGGGGCTTCGATGCCAAAACGAACGCGCGTTCGCCCGACATCCAAAATGGTGATCTCAATATTGTTTCCGAGAATGATTTTCTCGCCCTTTTTCCGGCTGATGATCAACATCCAAAGCTCTCCCTGCAATCTCGCTAAACAAAAGAACAATAAAATCGATACAAAATACAGAAGAGTTGTTTGTGTTTGAGCGTCTTTCTGGCAAACTAATGACATATTCATGAGGTACGCGATTTCCACAGCTTCGTTGAT
>JBGPBY010000336.1:0-8201 GCA_041481485.1 Terriglobia bacterium | reverse complement strand
TTGTACAAAAAGAACTCAATGAAACCGCTGTCTGGATTCGGATCATGACCAAAAGTTCTTTGATTCCGCCGGACTTACTTGTCGACATTCTCGCGGAAAACAAGGAACTCTGCCGAATGGCTTCGGCTTCGATCAGAACCGGTCGGACTCGTGCGGCCGCCCTCTGTTCGGATAAGAATTGAACATTGGGAATTGAACATTGGTCAGATCCCGGTCTGGCATTCTGCCAAGTTATTTTTGCACAAGCCCTAAGCGGCAAATGCAGCTGGCGACCTCCCCGTCCGCCGCGTCAGGCGTCAGAAGGATAAGGGGCCCGGTGGTGGGAATACCGCCGCTCCCTTACAATCCCCGCCGGATTTCCGATCCCTGGAATCGGATCTGGATACGATAGACCTTCTTGACCCGGCATTGGATCTCGCCGGTTTTCAAATCGAATTTTTCAGGCACATCCAGGCGATGGATATCGACCGCAGCGTGATACCCGCGTTCGGAAAACACGTCGATCAGCATAGCGAGAGCCAGAGGATCGTCAAGCACCGGGTTTTCAGTGTTGATCAGGGACACGCCGGAAATTGCGTGACGAAGAACAATGGGAATCACTTTGTTTTCGATGAAGTACACGACCCGGGCAAACAACTCGGGGTGCTCCATCTCGTAACCATCGAGACGGTTCACGAGTTCCTGACGGGCATGTACGATGATCGCACTGGCTACAGGAACGCCCCGCAGCCGATCGAATGTGCGCGGATCCAGCTCCAGCGTACTCTGATATTGAAGTTCCTTGAGTATGTTCTGTTCGACACTTTCGATGGGGCCCTGGGCATTGATGAAATGGTAGTGAAAGATCTCCTTCAATGATTCCAGCGCTTCCCACGTCTGATCTTTGAATGCCTCATAGCGACGGCGGGCGAGAGCTTCGTCGTGATCGGTGGGCCGGTCTTCCCAGACTGCGCCGATACCTGTTCGCTTCACCTCTTCATTGTGGGCGATTGTTTCGCGGCCGCGTTTCAACTGACGCGCAATGGACTCTTTCTCATCGACGAAAAGTACCATAATGTGAATGGTCGGACTGCGGAAGTGGATGCCCAGCGGCGTCCCAAAAAACTCCTTTCGAAGTCCGTGCATCTTTTCGACAAGCAGCTTGAGGCACTCCACCTGGACATTGGTTCGCGGAAAACCGTCGATGATCACTCCGTTGCGGTATTCCGAGCGGAGGAGTTGACGCAACAACAGATTCACGACTTCGCGATCGCCCACCATGGTCCCGGTATCCTTCAGGGCTTTGGCTTCCGGGGAATCCAATAACGCGCTGATGATGATGGGCGCGCACGTCAGTCCGCGCGATTTGGAGATAAACGCCGTGTTGGTGCCTTTTCCGGCACCGGGTGCGCCACCCAGCAGAATAATTTCTTTCGGGAATCTCAGATTCTCACGGCCGTACTCGGTCTCGAGTTCCTGCCAAATGGATTCAAAAATCAATGATGTGTTCCTTGAATTGCCGCGTCGCAGCTGCAGGCAAGCCCCAAAGCGTAACCTGTACAGGAATGTTCGACCAGCAAATTTCGAGCATGCCCGGCAAATTCTCGCCCTGGTCATTGGGTACACAGGGGGTACACAGGGGGTCCACCGGGGATCCACCAGCAATCGGACCTTGACAATCCGGGTTTGAGAACGATAAATCAGGCGCATCGAAAAGTCTGAAAAAGTGCGGAGGCCACAATGATTCTCAGGATTACCGCGGCATGCCTGATGACGGTTCTAGTTCTCGGTGGCGCATTACTTTACTCGGCGCAAACAGGGGCTGCGAAACAGTCGCCGGTATTTGAAGTTGATCCGTTCTGGCCGAAGCCTTTACCGAACCATTGGGTGCTCGGCTCGACCATCGGCTTGTCTGTCGATTCCCGCGATCATGTCTGGATCATTCATCGCCCCGCGACTGTTGAAGACAATTTCAAGGCGGCCGACTTCAGTCCGGCGATTGGGGTGTGCTGCAAGGTTGCGCCGCCGGTGTTGGAGTTCGACGCTGAAGGCAACCTCGTCAGTTCGTGGGGTGGTCCGGGTCCTGGATACGAATGGCCGGAAAGCAATCATGGTATTACCGTCGATCATAAGGACAATATCTGGATTGGCGGCAACGGGAACACCGACACGCAGATTCTGAAATTCACCCGTACCGGAAAGTTTCTGCTCCAGATTGGCAAGCAGGGCGTCCATAACGGAAGCAATGATCTGCAGAACTTCTGGCGGCCCGCAAAGATCTATCCGGACCCTGTGGCAAACGAAGTGTACATTGCCGACGGGTACGGCAACCGCCGGGTGATTGTGCTGGACGCCGATACCGGCAAGTACAAGCGGCATTGGGGCGCATATGGAAACAAGCCGGACGATGCCGAAGTTCCTCCGTACAAACCTTCCGATCCGCCGTCGAAGCAATTTTCCACGGTGCACTGCGCGGATGTTTCAAAGGACGGATTTGTGTATGTCTGTGATCGTGTCAACGACCGCGTACAGGTGTTTACTAAGGATGGGAAGTTCGTCAAGGAAGCGTTCTTCGACAAGAACACGCTGAGGTCCGGCTCCGTATGGGATATGACGTTTTCCAGAGATCCGCAGCAAACCTACATCTACATTGCGAATGGCGTCGACGAAAAGATCAGCATTGTGCTGCGCAGCTCTCTTGAAGTTTTGACTTCATTCGGCGATGGTGGCCGTCAGCCAGGACAGTTTTTCGGCGTTCACAATCTGGATACGGATTCCAAAGGCAATCTTTACGCCACGGAAACCTACACCGGAGCGCGCATCCAGCGATTCATTTATAAGGGGATTGGCCCTGTTACCAAATCCAGTCAGGGCGTGGCGTGGCCCAAAAAGTAATTGCGAGGTGGATATGAAAACGAAGGGACTCATTCTGAGATTTTCAGTGTTGCTGTTCGGAACGGCCGTGTTGCTGGGGCAGACGCGAATCAATCCCACGGATCCACAGCCGACCTGCAACATGTGCCCGGGAACCTACATTCCTCTTTCTGAACTCGACGCATACACGAATAAGGCGATTGCCGAAACCCTGGTCGACCAGCAGGTGCGGGACGTCGACATTGGAAAGGCTCACATCGGCATCGGCATGGTGTATCGCGTGAAGCTGGATGCGCCGGCCACAGATTCGGTCGCCGAACACGATCAGGTGAGTGAGGTGTATCACATCATTTCCGGGACGGGCACGCTGATGCTCGGCCCGGATATCACGAACCGGCAACGCCGTCCGGCGACTCAGCGCACGGTTGTGGAATTTAACGGTCCTGGAAACAATGGCACGGAAATCCGCAATGGCGTGTCGTATCAACTGAAACCCGGCGACGTTGTCGTGATTCCCGCGGGCACTGGCCACTGGTTCACGAAAATCGACGATCACATTAACTATCTGATGATCCGTATTGATCCGGACAAAGTCACCCCAATCAAAGGTGAGGCGCAGTCGAAGGACTATTTGTCGAAGCCGGCGCCACGCTAGTGCATTCTCGGAAGGAGAAGACCATGGTTCGCGTGAAGCCTGTTCTTTTCGCGATATTGATGCTGCTCTTGACGTTCTTCGTCTCGGGTCAACGTCCCGCTCCGGCGGAGGGCGAATGGCGCCGCACGGGCGGAGATGCGGGCAATGACCGCTATTCTCCACTCGATCAGATCAATGCCGCCAATGTGAAAGGCCTGAAGATCGCGTGGGTTTGGCATGGCGACAACTATGGCAGTCAGACGGAATACAAAAACGAAACGACGCCGCTCATGGTGGAGGGCGTTCTCTACTTCACGGCTGGAGACCGCCGTGCTGTGATTGCCGCGGATCCGGGCACTGGAGAAACCCGATGGGTCTGGAGTATCGACGAAGGCAAACGCACCGACGGCGTTCGCAAGAACAGTCGTGGCGTTGCGTACTGGACTGACGGGCAGCAAGCGCGGATATTCACGGTGACGCCTGGTTATCAACTCGTCGCTCTTGATGCGAAGAATGGTCACCCTGTCGCGACCTTCGGAAAAGACGGCATTGTGGACCTGACCAAGGAAGTGGAAAAGGACGCCAACTTCAATCCGCAAGTCGGACATCTGATGAACACATCGCCGCCGCTGGTGTCGGGCAATGTCGTTGTTATCCCAACATCGCTCGAAAACGGGCGCCTGCCGAAGTCCAAAACATTTCCCAAAGGCGACATCATGGCGTTTGATGCGCGCACCGGAAAAAAGCTATGGGTGTTTCATACCATTCCGCGTCCCGGCGAATTCGGCGCGGACACGTGGAACAACAACTCCAACGTATTTACCGGGAATGCCGGCGCATGGACGCCATTTTCGGTGGATGAAGAACTGGGACTTCTGTACTTGCCGGTGGAGGGCGCCACAGGAGATCAGTTTGGTGGTCAGCGTCCGGGCAACAATCTGTTTTCGTCATCTCTTGTCGCGCTGGATATTCGGACCGGCAAGCGTGTCTGGCATCAGCAGATCGTTCATCATGATATCTGGGACTACGATCCGCCATCGGCTCCGATCCTGGCGGACATTACCGTCAATAGCCGAAGAATTAAAGCGGTCGTTCAACTCACGAAGACGGCGTTTGCGTTCGTCTTCGATCGGACCAACGGAAATCCCGTTTGGCCGATCGAAGAACGTGCCGTACCTCAGACCGATGTGCCAGAAGAGCACACATCTCCGACACAACCATTCCCGACAAAACCTCTGGCGTTTGATCGGCAGGGAATGAGCAAAGACGACCTCATCGATTTCACGCCACAGGTCCGCGAACTGGCGCTCAAGGCTGTCGAAGGCTTTCGCATGGGCCCCATGTTTACTCCACCGTCTATTGTGGACGCAGCGAAAGGTCTCAAAGGCACACTGACTTTTCCAGGATCCGGTGGCGCAAATTGGGAAGGTGGTGCGTTCGATCCGGAGACCGGGTTCCTCTATGTCGCTTCCGCAACTCGTACGGAAACCGCCGTCTATGGAGTGACGAAGCCACAGCCGGGCGAGACTGATTTGCCAATGATCGGCACGGCAAGCGTCGCTCCCACCGTCCAGCAATTGCCTATAGTGAAGCCGCCCTGGAATCGCATAACGGCGATCGATCTGAACAGTGGCGATCGCGTCTGGCAGGTCGTGAACGGCGATACACCTCCTTTTGTAAAGAACCATGTTCTGCTTCGCGGTGTGACTTTGCCAAAGACCGGCAGTACCGGGCGCGCGGGTCTGCTCATGGTGACAAAGACACTTTTATTTGTTGGCGAAGGATACACAGGGCAGCCTTTCTTCCGCGCTTTGGACAAAAAAACCGGCGCTACAATCTGGGAAACGCAGACACCGGTGGGTCCGCCTGTTGGTGTGCCAATGACGTACCTCTACAAGGGCAAGCAGTATGTGGTGGTCGCCGTTGAAGGAGATTCTGCGACAAAGACAGCGGCGCAGGTTGTCGCTTATGCTCTGCCGTAGAATTTGGCTCGATGAAAGGAAGGTCCGTGTGAAAAACCTGATCGCTATGGTTCTGCTCCTCAGCTCGGCAATTGTGGTGTTTCCTCAGCAGCAGATGCCACCGGAAATTCCGTTCGATTCTGTCGACAATTTCTTCAAGCTTCCTGCGGAGCTTTATTTCGGTGAAGGTGCGGGCGTTGCCGTGAACTCGAAGGGACACGTCTTCGTGTTCACCCGAGGGAATGTCAGCGGTCCTGCATTCGGCGCAACAGCAGCGATGCTTCTGGAATTCGGTCCGGATGGAAAGTACCTTCGCGAGATTGGGCACAATCTGTATGCCTGGGCCTATGCGCACACCGTTCGCGTGGACCGCGACGACAATATCTGGGCCGTCGATAAAGGTTCGGACATGGTCGTGAAATTTAATCCCGAAGGTAGAGTGTCCATGGTGTTCGGCCGCAAGAAGGAAGCGTCGGACGAAGCCGTGCCGTGGACTCGAGTGACTCCGCCGCGGGCTCCGATCGATGGCCAATTTCGTCAACCGACGGATGTCACCTGGGATCGGGACGGCAATATCTTCATCAGCGATGGATACATCAACTCACGCGTTGCGAAGTTCGACAAGAACGGGGACTGGGTGAAATCGATTGGCGAGCCCGGAACCAACCCGGGCCAATTCGATACGCCCCACAGCATTGCGGCCGATGCGACTGGAAATATATACGTTGCGGATCGCGGCAATTTTCGGATTCAGGTGTTTAATCCCGACGGGAAGTTTCTCCGTTCGATGAAACTCGATGTGCCGGTCCCTCCGGACTCCAAACCCTGGATGGGACCGATTCCCACTGACGAAACGGTCGGAAGCCAGCACCCGGGTGCTCCGTGGGCTATTTGCATTACGCCAGGTCCGAATCCAATTCTCTATGCAGCTGACGCTTTCCCCGGAAGAATCTACAAACTGACTCTGGATGGAAAAATCCTCGGTGTGCTGGGCCGCGCGGGAAAACAGCCGAAACAGTTCGGCTGGATCCACGAAATCGCCTGTCCTTCGGAAAACGAATTGTTCGTTGCGGAAGTCGTCAACTGGAGAGTGCAGAAACTGATTCTTCATCCGGAAAAGGTTAGAGCGGCACGAGACTGATCGATTTTGGAGTTGTCCGACACGTCTTCAGTGCGCGATCTGTTTCAGAATGCGGCTGTTCAGGAATGCGATCAGATCTGCCATTTCACTCTTCTCGAATTCGGGCCAGGAAATCTTCTGCTGCCGCATCGAACGGAGCATATCGGGTCCGTGACTCCAGGCGGAAGCGGTCAGGGTGATCGGCGAATATGCTTCTGTGGCCTTCGTCAAATCGGGGGCCCTCATTTCCTGCCTCCGGAGTTCATGGCAGGTGATGCAGTTTTTCGCTTCATAAACTTTCTGGCCGCGTTTGATGTCTCCCGCTTCGAAGAAAAATCGTTGAGAAAACAAGTATGCAATGAGATTGCTCATATCTCCGCTCTCGAGCTTTACGGTGTTTCCTCCCTGCGCCCGCATCTCTGGAGCATGGTTCCACATGTCGGCGATGTAGCCGGTCATCGATGTCGGTGCGGCCCGGGTCAGCAGATCCACTTTGGGTCGATCGGTCCCAAAGCTGTGGCAGTTGGAGCAGGAACGGTCGAACACAACCCGTCCCAATCCGGGATCACCAACATTGAAAGTCGCATCGGACAATTTGGAATTGGGAGTCTTGCTGAGGAAAAGGAGTAGATCGACTACGTCACGTTCCGAAAGCCGGGGCCAGGGAATTCCCCTGTTGGAAGTCGCGGCCAGCATTTCATTGGAATGATTCCACATGCGTTCGGCAAATACGATGGGATCTCCGGATTCGGTCCACTGCCCAATACGGGACTTCGGAGCATTGGGATCGAGAAGGTCGCCGTGGCAACTGATGCACCGCTTATCCTGGAACACACTCCGTCCTCTAGCAGCGTCGCCTTTGGGTGCGAAGAACAGCGACGCATAGAAATAGGAATAGAGATTGGCCGATTCCTGCGCCGTTATTTTGGGGATAGGACGCTTTTCCGCTTCGAACTCCGCAAACATCGACGGGATGTGATTCCACATCTTTGCAGCGAGCAGTCCGGGTTTGTTGACTTCACCGGTGGGCGTCGCGAAATCCGGGGCACGCGATCCACCGCGGCCTTCGATGGCATGACAGCTCAGGCAACCCTTGTCTTTGAGGACGAGTTCGCCCTCATTGGGATGGCCAGGCATGATTCGGACTTGTCCGAAAGTAAAGGCAGACAGCAGTGCCAGGCCAACTGCCGCGATGGGATAGGGCGCTTTTAAAGTCTTCATGGAAAGGAGGAAGCAATACGATTGCCTTTCTGACATTGTGGCAATACTCGAGTTCATTCGATTATTGATCGATTTTGGTGTGGCGGACTTGAATGGATGTCTCTGGAAATCATCGACAGCAGACAGCATGTCGGAATCCCAGGATTTGAACCTGGGAAATTGGTCTCGATGTCCCGAAGAAACGTTCGGTAGGTATGGGTTTTTGTCTCTCTGGCAAAATTCCCCTGTAGGCGCGGTCTGTGACCGCGCACGATGTGTCAGATATGGACTGCGCGCCGACTGTAGGGCGGTCTATGACCGCCCACAGTTCGCAGGATTGCATTCCTTGAAATTGTGGGCGGTCATAGACCGCCCCTACAGTTGCTCAATTCGACTCTATTCCCCATCTGACAGATCGTGCGCGGTCACAGAC
>JBGPBY010000335.1:0-8201 GCA_041481485.1 Terriglobia bacterium | reverse complement strand
CCTCTCCCAACGGCACCTGACTCCGCCGGTTGAGAATTGAAAATTGATTGATGATTATTGATTATTGCGCTTGGCAGATAAGAATTCTTGAGACTGCCCCCTCGGTTGGTCTGACCATGGCTGGCAGCACCCTGGGAGACAAGTTGGAAGAGCGGTTTGTTCAAATGTGCCAAGCGCAATAATCAATAATTGGGTCAGGGCGGGCATCAAGTAATGGGTACCGCAAGTAACAATATTTACATGCGGTACCCCTCACCCAACCCTCTCCCGCTGGGAGAGGGATTTCTTGATCAACTGTCCTTACAATTCGTGCAATGCTTGACCGCTATGCCGACGACACTCATTCAAAAACTAAAAATCAGGGAAGGCGAGCGCGTGCTTCCCATCAACTCCCCGGGTAACTATGCCGCCACTTTGGGTGTGCTTCCCCGAGGTTCAGCGATCGTTTCGAAATCGAAGGACGCCACGCAACTCCATTGGTTTGTTACAAACCGCGAGCAATTGGAGAAAGAGTTGTCGGGAGTCCTGCGTCTTCTGAAGGATGGAATGATTCTCTGGATCTTTTATCCGAAGGGGACATCAAAGATTCAGACGGATCTGACGCGGGACAAGGGATGGGACGTTCTCTTGAAGGTTCCAAACCTTCAGTGGCTCAGTTTGATCTCGTTTGATGAAACCTGGTCCGCGTTTGCATCGCGATTCAAAACGGATGCAGACCGAAAAAAGGAAGCGAAGCCAAAAGTAAGGGAAATCTTCGCCTGGATCGATCCAGAAAAAAAGATTGTCCGGCTGCCGGAAGACTTTGCGGCAGCCCTGAAGAAAAACCGGGAACAGGATGCATTTTTCAACTCCCTGTCGTTTACCAACCGGAAGGAATACGTGGAGTGGATCATTACAGCAAAGCGTCCGGAGACGCGTGCCGAACGTGTGCAGGGATCCATCGAACGTCTCCGGAAGAATTGGAAGAATCCGCGGAATCTCTAGGATACAATTCCGGTCATCATGAAGACCAAAATCGTACTGCTTCTGTTGCTTGTGGCGTCGATTTCGGCTGCCACGTTTCCACCCGCAGAAGATCGCGGCGCGATGGGGTTGTCGCAGGCTCTCAATCGTCTGGACGTGGTGGCGAGCGTGCTTCATACCGGTGCGCATCCGGACGATGAGAACAGTGCGTTGCTGGCATGGCTGTCTCGTGGACGAGGAGTGCGAACTGCTTATCTCTCGGCGACCCGGGGCGACGGTGGACAAAACCTGCTCGGCACGGAGCTGTTTGAAGATCTCGGAGTCATCCGGACTGAAGAATTGCTCGCTGCACGCCGTCTCGATGGCGCCCAGCAGTTTTTTACACCGCTGTATGAATTTGGATTTTCTAAAACCTCGGATGAAGGTTTTCAAAAATGGGGACACGACAAGGTGCTTGGCGACTTTGTCCGTGTGATCCGGCAATTTCGGCCCGAAATTATTGTGTCGCGATTTACAGGCACACCGATGGATGGACACGGCCACCATCAAGTCGCCGGTATCGTCACTCAGGAAGCGTTCAAAGCTGCGGCAGATGCGAGTCTTTATCCCGAATATGGAAAACCCTGGCAGGCCAAGAAACTTTACCTGAATGGTGGGATGCGCGGCGGGCAGGGCGCCGGAGTCACTATTAATGTCGGTGAATTCGATCTCGCTCTCGGACGTTCCTACTCGGAAATCGCCGCGGAGGGGCGCAGTCTGCATCGATCCCAATCTCAGGGCGCCGCCCAAAACAAAGGACCGAGCAACACCAGTCTCCAACTGGTACAGAAAACGGTCACCGTCGCGGATAATGCAGGCTTTTTCGACGGGGTGGTTTACAAGGTCAGCGATCTAGGCCAACTGGACTCTTCCATTTCATCCGATGCTGCGGAATTGGAACAACGCATTACGGACGTACGCCAGCATGTCAATCTCCTGCATCCTTCCGATATCGTGCCGAACCTTGCAGCGGCCTTGCAGCAGCTCCAGCGGATGCGCACCAAATCCACGAACGAACAGGTACAGTTCCTGCTGAGCAAGAAGGAAGCGGATTTTCAGGAAGCCCTGAGACTCGCGGCCGGCCTGGTTCTGGACGTAATAGCGGCGGATGAAACTGTGGTGCCCGGTCAGAATTTCAATCTCACCGTCAGTATCATCAATGGCGGACCACTTCAGTTCTCCAGCCCCCGCATCACCACCGATCTGCCCACGGGCTGGACTGAAACGGCGCGTAATCCCACCGGTACGCTGCAGCCCGGTCAGAAGATGGATCAGGTCTTCAGCGTCACGGTTCCTGCGAATGCCGAGTTTACTCAACCCTACTGGCTGAAGGTTCCGCGCCAGAATGATCGCTTCGTCTGGCCGGACGGAGCCGCGGCAAGTATGCCTTTCGATCCTCCGTTACTCGAAACTCATGCCCAGCTGGATTACAACGGCGCCGTGATTTCCATGGAAGTGCCTGCCCAGTACCGGCGTACCGATGGAATGTTTGGAGAACAGCGCAGCCTGGTCAAGGTGGTTCCTGCATTGT
Organism: Terriglobia bacterium; assembly: GCA_041481485.1. GTDB lineage: Bacteria > Acidobacteriota > Terriglobia > 20CM-2-55-15 > 20CM-2-55-15 > JBGPBY01. Next base: position 5,668 of record JBGPBY010000335.1, on the reverse strand, counting down.
CTGTTCGCGTTGCTCCGGATATTGCCGTCATTCCACTCGGAGGAAACCATAAAAAAGAATTTACGGTAACCGTCGAAAATCAGAATCCTGCAGCAATCGAAAGCGAAGTTCGTCTGACTATACCTGCCGGGTGGACGGTGGAACCCGCATCGCGAGTATTGAAGTTTACGCGTCAGGGAGAACTGGCGACGGCCCAGTTTATGGTTACGGCTCCTGCAGCCGCTGGAAATTTCAACGTCTCGGCAACGGCAAAGACTGACAATCAGGAGTTCAAGACCGGATACACCGCCATTTCGTACCCGCACATTGAAACGCACTACGTTTACAGTCCCGCAGAATCCAAAGCCGAAGTGTTCGATGTGAAGACTCTGGTCACATCGGTGGGATACGTCGATGGAGCCGGGGATAAGATTCCTGAAGCCCTCCAGCAACTTGGCGTCAAAGTCACCAACCTGACGGCTCAGGATCTTGCCACGGGAGATCTGAGCAAATTCCAGACCATCGTGCTTGGAATTCGTGCCTATGGCGTTCGCGACGATCTGGTGTCGTATAACAAGAGGCTGCTCGACTGGGTATCCAACGGAGGCACCCTGATTGTTCAATACAACCGCGCTTCCGAGACTCAGCGCAATGCCTTTGGTCCGTACCCTTTTACGATCAACGACAACGGCCGAGTGACCAACGAAGAGGCGGCAGTGAAAATTCTGGACCCTGCCCTTTCCGCATTCAATATACCCAACAAGATCACCGCCGGCGATTTCGACGGATGGGTTCAGGAGCGGGGCAATTATTTTCTCAGCGCCTGGGATCCGCGATACACACCAATTCTGGAAAGCGCTGATCCCAATGAGCAGCCCCAGCAGGGGGGTATGATTTATGCGAAATACGGCAAAGGTTCTTACATTTATACGGGTTACGGATTTTTCAGACAGCTTCCCGCGGGGGTTCCCGGCGCCTACCGTCTGTTCGCCAATCTGGTCAGCATTGAAAACTAGAATTCTGACCCCCGCCCAGTGCTAGACTTGATTTATGCGTCCCCGATGTATTGGTCTCGCCATTCTTTGTCTGTCTTTTCCGATTGCCGGCCTGGCCCAGGTTTCGGAAAGCGCGCAATCGGATATTGTGCGAAAACTCATCGCGGAAGAAGCTGCGGCTCGTGTCGATTTGCCGTTTGGCGGTGATGGGGTTCAACTCACCGACGGCGGCGTCATCAATCAAACAGAACTGAAGAAGCAGATTCAAAAAAACGGACGATCGGTGGAGACCGGCCGCGTCGTGGCGCTGACCAAAATTGAATTCAGCGATAAAAGCATTGATATCGAACTGGATGGCGGTGGCAAGGACAAGAAGTCTTTCATGGACCATGTACAAGTGGGAGTTGGTGGAGCGCCAGTCGGTACTCAACAACCACAGCCCAGCAACACCAAAAAGGCCACCGGTTCGAAGATCACTCTGACATTCCCCATGAAGATTCCCGCGGACCTCACTTCAGATCAATTGGTGCAATATCTCTCTCCTGTTCTCGATTTCACGAAACGCAATTTGACCTCTACGGGCGTCGAGTTGCTGCCTACGGAGTTTAAGGAAGCGGTGATTGCGAAGGAAGCGCGAGTCGGAATGGACGAAGACACCGTTGTGCTCGCCATGGGACGCCCAAATCGAAAGACAATGGAAACCGTGGACGGCGTTGAACAGGAACAATGGCAGTATGACGGCCGCGGACTCCGAAAGACGTTTGTCGTATTCGAAAAGAACGTCGTCGTAAAGGTAAATATTGTGGAGAAGTAGTTCCGAGTGTGACGAGTCCCACCGCTGCGGTTTCAAAGTCTATCCGATTGGTCCACTACTGGCTGCCGGTGTTCGCGATGCTCGCCATCCAGTTCGTATTTTCCACGCAGTTGTTTTCCTCAGAACACACATCGCACTTCATTCTTCCGGTTCTTAAATTCCTTTTGCCTCAGCTCGAAATCGGCCAATTGGACTTCCTTCACCATGTGATTCGAAAAGTGGGGCATGTTGCCGAATACTGTGTATTGGGCATGCTGATCTACCGCGCGGTTCACTTGGATATCCGGAATCCACTGACGGTGCGAACCCTCACCATCGTTGGTATCGCGGCAGCGGCGATAATGGACGAACTGCATCAGTCTTACGTCCCGGCGCGGACCTCGTCCGTCGGGGACATTGGGTTTGATTGTCTCGGAGGCGTTTGTGCAATCCTGCTGATGTCGGCATGGAGAGTCACAAGAACTTCAGAATGAAGGCATCAGTCTACATTCACATCCCTTTCTGCGAACAGCACTGCTATTACTGCGCGTTTACCGTTGCGGTGACCGCGGAAAGTGCGTACGAACCCTATGTCCGGAGATTAATCCAGGAAATCCGCTCTTCGGGCCTTAGCGAAACTGGCACGATCTATTTTGGCGGGGGGACCCCTTCCATCATTCCGCCGTCCCTGCTCGGCGAGGTGCTTGGCGTAATTCCAAAGTCCGATGAAGAGGTATCGATTGAAGTCAATCCCGGAACTGTTGGATGGGAGAAGCTCGTGCAATACCGGGATCTCGGTATCCAACGCATCAGTCTGGGAGTTCAGTCGCTGGAGGATGAAGATCTCGAGCGCGCTGGAAGGCTCCACCGATCCGACTCGGTCTTTCGCGATTACGATATGATTCGCCGTGCAGGATTCAACAACGTCAATCTGGATCTCATTGCCGGATTACCCAATCAGAGATTGCAAACCTGGATCTTGAATCTTGAAGGCGTCGTGCGATTGCGGCCGGAACATGTTTCCATTTATCTGCTCGATCAGGAAGAACGCAGCGCATGGGGACGCCACCTGCCGGCAAGGACAAGCGACGACGACTTTGCCATCTTTTATCAGGAAGCAGCAGAACGATTGAGTTCGGCCGGCTACCGGCAGTACGAGATTTCCAATTGGGCCTTGCCGGGAAAGGAATGCCGTCACAACCTCGGGTACTGGACCGGTCTGCACTATCGCGGATTTGGCGTTGGCGCGCATTCGTATGATGGTACCGAGCGGTTTTGGAACACGGCATCGTTGTCGGAGTACGCGCGTTTAATCGACGAAAACCAGTCTCCCGTTTCGGGCAGGGAAACACTAACGCTTCAGATGAAAATCGAGGAGACTTTCATGCTGGGCCTCAGGCTAAGCCATGGGTTTGACGTCCTCGCCGCGTCCCGGACATTTGGGTTCGCTCTGCCTTCGGAGTGGTTTTTGAAAGTGGACCAATTCCAGCACGAGGGGCTGGTTGAATTTGACGGTTCGATTCTGAAACTGACGCCGCAAGGCCGCCTTCTCGCAAGTTCTGTCACCGAGGAATTGTTATGGCCCGGACCATTATCGACCTTCGCAGCGACACCGTAACGAAGCCATCCGCGGCAATGCGAGCCGCGATGGCGAAAGCCGACGTCGGAGACGATGTCTTCCTGGAAGATCCCACCGTCAATCGATTGCAGGAGCGCGCAGCGCAGGTCTTCCGTCGAGAGGCGGCGTTATTTGTGCCGTCTGGCAGCATGGGAAACCTCGCCTGTATCATGGCGCAGACTCGTCCGGGCCAGGAAGTGATCTGCGAAGAGGCCGGGCACACCTACAACTATGAGATGGCGGGAATGTGTTCCGTTGCCGGCGTCTTGCCGCGCGTGATTACAGGTCAGGATGGAATATTGTCGTGGGACGCCATTTCGCGTGGCATACGGCCGCGTATCTATTACCGGCCCCAGACCTCGATGATTGCACTGGAAAACACCCACAACATGGCGGGTGGCACGGTATACGAAACCGGTCTGGTGAATGACATCTGCGACAGGGCTCACGAAATCGGAATCGTCGTTCACATGGACGGAGCGAGGATCTTCAATGCAGCGGCCTGTCTGCAGGAAGACGTGGCGCACATGACTGCAAAATGCGATTCCATTCAGTTTTGTCTGAGCAAAGGTCTCGGAGCTCCCGTCGGATCGGTGATCGTCGGCTCACACGAATTGATTGAACGTTGCCGCAGCATCCGGAAAATGCTCGGAGGCGGAATGCGGCAGGCCGGCGTGCTTGCCGCTGCAGGATTGATTGCATTGGAGGAGGGGCCCGGCCGGCTTGGCATCGACCATGCAAATGCGAAACGGCTGGCCGAAGGGCTGTCATCGATTTCGGGGATTGCGATGAATCCGGAAAGGGTTCAAACCAATATCGTGATTTTTGCTATTACCCGTTCGGGCATGTCCTCATCGTATTTTATTGGTGAGTTGAAAAAGCGCGACATTCTGGCGCTTCCTGTGGATGCCGTCCGAGTGCGGATGGTCACCCATCTCGAAATCGATTCCAGCGCCGTAGATAAGGCCATCGAGGCAGCATCGGAGATTGTGAAAACCAATGAATACGCCCCGTAAGATTCGAGTCGGAGTCATCTTTGGAGGAAGGTCCGGCGAGCATGAAGTTTCTCTCCGCTCGGCCGAATCTGTATTACGTGCACTGGATCCCGAAAAGTACGAAGTGGTTCCGATCGCGATCGATCACGATGGACGCTGGCTCTCATCGGGCACGCCCATGAAAATGTTTCCGGCGGATCAGGCCATTCGCCGCGAACTTTCCAACGGCAAGTCTGCCCCAATCTCCGCAGACGTACAGAGTCGCGCCGCATTCGACGTCGTCTTTCCCGTTCTCCATGGCACATATGGCGAAGATGGAACGATTCAGGGATTGCTGGAACTGGCGGATTTGCCCTATGTCGGAGCGGGCGTCCTCGGATCCGCGGTCGGCATGGACAAGGACGTGATGAAGCGTTTGCTCCGGGACGCCGGTCTTCCCGTCGTCGATTACTGGGCGCTTCGATCGAGCGAAATCGATCCGTTCATTCGCGATCACAGCAGCAGCCTTCCATATCCCGTTTTCGTAAAGCCCGCAAATCTCGGTTCGTCAGTCGGAATCACGAAGGTCCACAACGATGGCGAGCTGAGGGCAGCGCTCGAAAGCGCGGCCCAGTTCGATCGCAAGATCGTGGTGGAACGTGGAGTCGACGCGCGCGAAATCGAAGTCGCAGTTCTGGGAAATGATAATCCGGTAGTCTCCGTACCTGGCGAAGTCGTGCCGGCGCGAGAGTTCTATGACTACCAGGCGAAGTACATCAATGATGATTCCCGGATTTTAATTCCTGCACCGTTGACCGAAGAGCAGACGAGCACGGCGCGGGAATTGGGCCGCAAGGTGTTTCAGGTCCTGGAGGGTTCGGGACTCGGGCGGGTTGACCTGTTTTTGGAAAGAGCCACGGGCAAGTTTTATGTCAATGAGATCAACACCCTTCCTGGCTTCACCTCGATCAGCCAGTACCCGATGCTTTGGCAGGCCAGTGGAATGTCGTATTCACAACTGGTGGACCGTTTGATCGAACTCGCCTTCGAGCGCCATCGGGAAAAGAAGAAACTGAAAACGCGCTACGAGCAGTAAGCACCACTGCAAGCCTTTCTTAAGCCGCGGAGCGGCGACACTCCCCATAGCCACCGGCGTCAGCCGGTGGAAAATCAATCCAGGAAAAGCAGAGTGCCTTTAGGAAATGCATTTGTTCTTCGAAGCGCAACCATAGCCTTAGTGCCCCATTTCTGAAATACAGCAACGTATGATCGAAGCTGTAGTCGCGATTCCCCACTGTAGGGGCGGTCT